>NZ_JHQR01000170.1 GCF_014843825.1 Mesorhizobium silamurunense | reverse complement strand
CGGCCGCAACGCGCCGAGCAGCCGGACCGTTTCTACCGGGTCGGCCGTCTCCAGCGTCAGCGTCGGCGTGTCGTCCAGGATCGGCAGGTCGCGATTGGTGCAGAGCGCCGTGATGTCGAGACGCTTGAGCGGCCGGTTCGCCGGGCTGCCCGCCGGGCGCGAGACCGCCAGGAACACGTCGTCGCCCGTATAGGAAGTGCGGGTCAGGCCGTCGCGGCGCTCGTCTTCCGTCGCCCGGCGAGGGCGCCGCTCGGTCGAATAGACCCAGCCGCTGCCGCGATTCTGCCCCAGGCTGAAAAGCTCGGGGATCTCGGCCTCGCTGCCTTCCGCATCGGCGTCTTCCACCCGGGTGACACGAAAAATCTCGAAATCCCGCGCCCGGGTGCGGTCGGCATGCAGCACCTGCCGCGTCTTGCGCGGATCGATCTCGACGACGTTGCATTCGCGCTCGAAGAGATTGATGAGGGGCGTCACGAAGAGCTCGAAATCGGCCGGCGTCACGTCGGCAAGCTCGGGCACCGGGCGCCGGAACAGGAAGATGATCTCTATTCCCCCCTCGCACTTGCGCACCACCGGCTGCAGGCCGGCGACCCGCACGTAGTGGAAGCGCTCCGGGATCATGAAATATTCACGCAGCAGCCGGTAGCCCTCGAAGGTCGGGCGGGTCCGCGGCATCAGCGCCTCGTCGTCGCGGATGCCGACCATCTCGGGCTCGGGCAGGGCCGTGAGCTGATTGGTCTTGCCTTCCGCCCGTGCGCCGACGGCCGAGCAGGCGCCGAAGATCGCGTCGAAAAGGAGCGGCGCCTTGGTGCGCCCGGCGAAATAGAGGTCGAGCCGGCCGAGCGACAGTTCGCTGAGCTTGCCCTTTCCGGTCCGCGCAAGCGCGATGCGCAGCGCTGCTTCGCCGCGCACGCTGCCGATCGGGCCGATGCCCGCGGCAGCAAGGCCGCTGCGGTCCTGGAAATAGCTGACCGAGGTGATCGCGATCGGCCACAACGTGATCTCTTGCGCGGTGGTGAAGGTTGAGCGCGTCGAGAGCCCCGGATGCAGGCTGGAGACCAGTCGCGTGCCGCGAGCCACGGCATGGCCTCCGATCATCGACTGCACCTGCTGGCCGGGCTTCAGCACCGCCATCGCCGTTGCCGGCGCCGGCGTGACCAGGTCGGGATAAAGCACATCGAGCACGGCGCGCGAGAAGCGCGAGCGCTCCGCATCGACCTTCAGCCGCGTGCGCGCGGCAAGGAAGGCCACGCCGTCGAGCAGCCGTTCGACATAGGGGTCGGGACACGGCACCGTGTCGAGGGAGAGATTGCGGGCGACCGCCGGATGCATGTCGGCGAATTCCGCGGCCAGCGCGCGGATATGGGTCAGTTCCTCTTCGTAATATTCCACGAAGACCCGATCCATCTCAGGTCTCCCTGAATTCGGTTCGCGCCAGGCCGTTGTCGAGATTGATCGTGGTGCGCAGCCGCATGCGTTCCGGCGTCGGCGTCATGATCAGCACGGCGTCGATCTCTATCTTCAGACCGACGCTCTTGTCGCCGAGGGTGACATTGACCGTCGTGGCGCTCTCCTTCAGACGCGGCTCGAAAGTGGCGAGCACCGCGCGGATCTCGCGCGCCAAGGTATCGCGGTCGAAGTCCCGCGACGAGCGTCCGGAAAAGGACGGCACGCCGTAGTTGACCACGCTGCGGCGCACCTCCGGAAAGTCGGCGAGCGGCGGCAGTTCGTCCAGGGGCTGTTCCTGCTCGGCGTCGGAAAGCAGCGGCACGGACTCGAAGCGCTCGGTGTTGAACAAGGCCTCGATGTCGCGCCGGACGGCTTCCCTGAGCACCCGCGCCGACACCACCACGCCGCGGCTTTCGATCTCGGCGCGGTGCTCTGTCTGGAAGACCAGACGGTGCAGGCGCCGCTTCTGATCGGGCGTGAGTTCCGCATCGGCATCGATGGCGCGCGCGCTGCCGGCAAGAAGAGCCTCGACGCGCTCGGCACCGAGCTCTTCTTCCAGCAGCCGACGCAGCCCGTCGATCTCCGAGGTCAGGCCGGGCAAATCGTTGATCAGGCGGTCCCACAGGGAGGGCTGGACCGCCTCGCGCTTTGCCCGGGAACTGCCGGCAAGCTGCGCTTTCGCGCCGGGCCGCTTGGCCTCACTTGCCGACATAGACATCCATTTCGATCTCGTCGTCCTTGTCATAGACGAATTTGATCTTCTTGTAGGCGAAGCTGACTTCTTCCTCGATGAGGTCGGCCTCGTCGGCGGCCTGCCGCATGTCGTATTCCATGATCGAGGCGTCGGTGAGCGTCACGACCAGATAGTCGCTGGTCTCGCCGTCGATAGTGCGGCGGGCCGAAAACACCACTTCGTCGAGCGCCTTGTTCTCGAACAGCGCCTTCTTCAGGTAGGGGGAAGACTTGTCGTAGTGCTTGGTGAATTTGATCATCCCCATCGACACGCGACCGCGCCGCGACAGCGAATTGGGGTCGTAGGGCGCGATCATCTTGTAGTCGACGCCATGGATCTCGATCTCGTCTTCGTGGCCATCGCGCTTGCTCGGGCCCTTGATGTCAGGAACTTTCAAAAAGCCGTCGATCTTCGTGGTAGGTCCGTCGCTTCTCACTGTTGTCGGCATTGTCTTTCTCCACCGCTTTCAAACGAAACAAGATGACTTTGCTTATGATTTCAGCCCTTCACTGACGGCAGTTCCGACACCAGCCGGAGCGAGGCATTGATGCCTTCCAGTTGGTAGTGCGGACGCAGATAGAAACGGGCATTGTAGTAACCGGGCCGGCCTTCGACGCTGTCGACCTGGACCTCGGCCGCGGCAAGCGGGCGCTTGGCGCGCGCCTTATCGTCGGCAAAGGCTGGATTGGCCAGCACGTACCGGTTGATCCATTCGGTCAACCAGATCTGCATGTCGGTGCGTTCCTTGAACGAGCCGATCTTGTCGCGCGCGATCGCCTTCAAGTAGTGCGCGAAACGCGAGACCGGGAAAAGATAGGGCAGGTTGGCGGAGAGCCGCTCGTTCGACTGCGCGTCGGGATCGACCAGACGGCCGGCGCGCGTCTCGTCGTCCTGCAATGAATGGGCGCCGATAAAGGCGGCAAGGTCGGTGTTCTTCCGGTGCAGGATCGGCATCAGGCCGAGCTTGGCGAGCTCCGCCTCGCGCCGGTCGTCGATGGCGACCTCGGTCGGGCATTTCATCGCGATCGATCCGTCGTCGGTCGGGAAGGCATGCACCGGCAGGTTGAGCACCGTGCCGCCGTTTTCGACGCCGCGGATCTGCGTGCCCCAGCCATAGAGCTTGTGGCTGCGGTTGATGTTCACGCCCATCGGGAAGGCGGCGTTCATCCAGACATATTTGTTGTGGTCGCCGCCCACCTCCTCCTCGAAGGTGAAGCCCTTCACCGGAACGGTCTCCGGGCCGTAGGGCAGCCGTGCCAGCACACGCGGCATGGTGAGGCCGATATAGCGGGCGTCCTCGCTCTCACGCAGCGACTGCCAGGAGGCATAGGCGGGGTTGTTGACGATCATCTGCAGGTCCTGCGGGTTCGGCAGTTCCTGCCAGCTGTCCATGCGGAACAGGCGCGGCGAGGCGGCGGCGATGAAGGGCGTGTGCGCCGAGGCGCAGACGCCCGAAATGTTGCGCAGCAGGCCGACGTCGCGCGGATGGTTCGAGAATTCGTAGGCGCCGATGATGCAGCCGATCGGCTCGCCGCCCAGCATCGAATACTCGTCCGTGTAGACCTTCTTGAAGATTGGGCTCTGGTCCCACATCTGGCCTTCATAGTCTTCGAGCGTGTCGGCCAGCTGTTCTTTGGAGATGTTCATCACCCGGATCTTGAGCTTGGTATCCGTCTCGGTGTTGTTGACGAGATACCAGAGGCCGCGCCAGGTGCCTTCCATTTCCCGCACTTCCGGCGCATGCAGGATCTCGTTGACCTGCGTCGTCAGCATCTTGTCGATGCCGGCGATCAGCGACTTGATCGACTTGATCGCGTTGGAAGAGATGGTGGTGGTCTCGGAGCGCGACTGCGCTGCCAGCGCCAGGTTGCGCACCAACTGCTGCAGCTTTTCGCTGTCGTCCTTCTTGACCTTGAAATCCTTTTCCAGGAGTCCGCTGAATTCGCCGAGGTCTATCGCTTCCGCCTCGGCGGTGGCGGCTGCGGTTTTTTGCTGTTCAGCCATGACTTACTCCTCGCCCTTGCCGTCATCCATCGCCTGGCTGGCGATCTTGCTCAGCAGCGGCTCGTTGTTGAGAAGCTGCGCGATGCGCTTTTCGGCGTCGACGCGGCCGTCCATGAAGCCGAGCAGCTCCTCGAGCTGACGGCGCATCTTGAGGATCTCGGCCAGTTGCGGGACCTGTTCGGCGATCTTGTCGGGCGCGAAATCGCCCATCTTCGAGAAGGTGAGATCGACCGCGAGCTCTTCGTCGCGTTCGGCGCCCTCGGCTTGCGGCAGCGTGTTCTTAACCCGCGCCTTCACCCGCGGTCCCATGGCTTCCATGAATTTGGGGAAGCGGTTGGCGTCGGTTTCGACCAAGGTGCGGTCCAGAACCGATTTCATCGCTTCCTTGGTCTGTGAAGCCCCTGAAAGATCGGCCATCACGGCCATGACGAACGGCAGTTCGATCGTCGTCGGGCTGCCGTAGGTCTCAACGTCGTAGGCGATCTGCACGCGCGGCGCGCGGTTTCTTTCGATGACCTTCGCTTTGCTCTCTGCTGGCATGCTTGTTACCTTTCATCCTTCTGGGCCGGCTTCTTGGGATCGGGGACACCGGCAAGCAGCCGGAATTCCTTCAGCCCCGACGGGGCGAGATCTTCCATCAGTTCCACGAAATCCATGTGCACCATGCGGCGCACGCGGCGGGCGAGGTGCGGTATCGGGCTCGATGGCTCGGTGCGGTCGTAGAAGGCGACGACGAGGTCGAGGCATTTGACGACGTCGTCGCGCGACGTGATCCGGTCGGGCAGCCCGACACTCGGTTCCGCATAGCCGCTTGCCATCGTTTCGGCTCCCATCGCTTCGGCCCCCATCCCTTCCGGTCGATGACCGTTTCGGGCTTGCGTTGCCGGTTCCGCCGGCTGCTGGGCCGGCTTTGCGGCCCCGTTCGCAGCAGTGACGGCAGCCGAATTCCGCTCCAGCGTCGTCAGCAAACGCTGCAAGAACCGTTTCAATTCCGGGATGGTGGGGCCATTGCCTTCGATGCGCTTGTTGAGAGCGGCATCGACCTCGTCAAGGGCGGCGATCACCGCGCGGACGTCGGCGAGCAGCGAGGTCATCGTGTCGCCGGCCTGGTCGATCTGTGCCGCGCAACCGCTGCGCACCCGGTTCAGGAGCTGGCTGTGAGCAGTCGCCAGCGCCGCCTTTTCGGAAGCGCCCAGCCCCGAAGCTGCTTCCTGCAGCATGACGCGCTCGTCGAGCGCGCCTTGTTCCAGGTCGCGTCCGCTGATCGGCCCGACCTGGCGGGGCGAAAAGAAGATCGTCTCGCGCAGGTTCGCCAACAGGCCTTCCTGGCCATTCTGGAGATCGAGGAGCGCGTTGATGCGGCGCAAGGCGGCGTCGCGCGGCGTCGCGTTCGGCCGCAATGCCGGATGCATCGTGTCCCAGTACTGGTCGATGGTCCGGGCGATCAGCGTCAGGCCCTGGGCGAGGCCGGCCAGCCTTTCTTCGTTGGCCAGAGCGCGCGCGACGATGACCAAAAGGCGCAAATCCCGGCCGCGGGAGCGAAGCTCTTCCGCCTTGTCGAGGACAGCCGCCCAGTCGACCGGGGAGGATTGCGAGGCAGGCTTGTTGTTGCCGTCGTGGACAACCTTGAGCTGCGGTTCGGTCAGGCGCTCCAGCTCATGAAAGGCCGGGTCGTTGCGCAAGTCCTCTCCCGACGGATTCTCACCGTTCAGAGGATTCAGCCAGAGTGCGAGATCAATCACACAAACCCCCAGCCAGCGGCCCTGAGACCCCTATGTGACGCGACGTTATCACACGGTCTCACTGTACCACAATTGAGCAGCTGCTCAAAAACTAACGGAAGCTAAACGCGACCGTCTTCTTTCGGCGAAACCCATTGCGCGATTGCCGGGCCGGGTATGTGAAATGGCTCGCATAGCCCGGACCGCGATCCGGTGTTTGTTGCACGACATTGCAGAGCTTGTGTAACCGGGCGGTGCCGGTCGGATAGATCCAAACGCCTTATCCGTCACACGGCTTTGTCAAGCAGCCGCTTATATGGCAGGGTACAGTCGGCAGATTGCGGGAGCAGGTTCGATGGAACAGCGCCGGTCATCGCAGAGCTTCAAGCGTAAGGAACTGGTCGCTAAGCTCAACGCCACGGGGGTGCGCGCCTTCAAGGCCGCGGCCGACACGGCCAAGCTGCGCGGCAATCCCTATGTCGAGCTCGTCCACTTCATCCAGCAACTCGTGCTGTCCGAGCGCTCGGACGTGCAGATGATCATCGCCGATGCCGGGCTGGACGTCAGCCGGCTGACGGCCGACATGACCCGGGCCATCGACAAGCTGCCCTACGGCGCGACCTCGGTTGAGGAATTCTCCGACCACATCTTCCACGCCATCCAGGAAGGCTGGAACCTGGCGACGCTGGAATTCGGCGTGGAGGAGGTGCGCAGCGCCCACATCCTGCTTGTCTGCCTGAAGACGCCGGTGCTGGAAGGCCTGGTATCGAAGATCAGCGCCGAATTCGACAAGATCGATGCCGACGGCGTCATTTCCCGCTTCGCCGATGTCACCGAAGGCTCGCTCGAAGCCGGCTCAGCTCCCGCCGCAGCCGCTGCCGAGACGCCGATGAAGCGCGGTCCGGGCGGGGATTCTGCGCTGGCGAAATATGCCACCGATCTCACCCAGCGCGCCCGCGACGGCAAGATCGATCCGGTGGTCGGCCGCGATCCGGAGATCCGGCAGATCGTAGACATCCTGATGCGACGCCGGCAAAACAACCCGATCCTGACCGGCGAAGCCGGCGTCGGCAAAACGGCGGTGGTCGAGGGATTTGCGCTCCGTATCGCTCAGGGCGACGTGCCGCCGACGTTGCAGAATGTCAGCGTGCGGATGCTCGATGTCGGGTTGATGCAGGCAGGCGCCAGCGTCAAGGGCGAGTTCGAGAAGCGGCTGAAGGCGGTGATCGACGAGGTCCAGGCATCCGAGATGCCGATCATCCTGTTCATTGACGAGGCGCATACGCTGATCGGCGCCGGGGGTGCTGCAGGCACCGGCGACGCCGCCAATCTCCTGAAGCCGGCGCTGGCGCGGGGCGAGCTGCGCACCGTCGCCGCCACGACCTGGGCCGAATACAAGCAGCACATCGAGAAGGATCCGGCGCTGACGCGCCGCTTCCAAGTGGTCAAGATCGACGAGCCGTCGGAAGCGGTGGCCGTGCTGATGCTGCGCGGCGTTGCCGGCGTTCTGGAGCAGCACCACAAGGTGCAGATCCTCGACGAGGCGATCGAGGCTGCGGTTGCCCTTTCGCATCGTTACATCCCGGCGCGGCAGCTGCCGGACAAGGCAGTCAGCTTGCTCGATACCGCCTGCGCCCGCGTCGCTATCTCGCAGCATGCCACGCCCGCCGAGGTCGAGGACATTCTGCGCCGCCGCCAGGCGCTGGAGGTCGAGCGCGGCATCATCGGCCGCGAGGCGGCGATCGGCATCGAGGTCGCTGACCGGCAAGCCCGCGTCGACGCC
>NZ_JHQR01000167.1 GCF_014843825.1 Mesorhizobium silamurunense | reverse complement strand
GGGTCGCCGAGGACCTCATCGCGCCGCCGCCGCTCGACGTGGCGGTGATCGAGCGCATCGAGCCCCGCCCTCCGCTCGGCGAGCTCGGTCTTGCCTCGCCACCGAAGACGCCGATGCCGCAGGAGTGGCGCGAGACGCTGCTTTATCGCCCGGTCGCCACCTCGTCGGCGATTTTCGAAGCCATGGGACGCCGGGTCGTCATCAGCGGGACCGTCGACATCGATCCCGACAGGACCTGCTCGTTCGGCGATGCCGTCTGGCCCTGTGGGCAGCGCGCTCGCGCCGCCCTCAACGCCTGGCTGCGCGGCCGGGCGCTCAAATGTATCCTGCCGCCCGATGTCGACCGCTTCGCCGTTGCCGCGCCCTGCATACTCGGCAGGCAGGATGTCGGCGCCTGGCTTGTCGCCAACGGCTGGGCAATGGCGTCCCCCTCAGGCATCTACGGCAAGGCCGAATCCGTAGCCAGGGGTGCCGAGATGGGCATCTTCGGCCCGCCGCAATAGGGCATCCCGGAAAAGCGCGTAACGGCTTTCCGTTCCGGCATTGCGTAAAAACGGAATGGTTAAAGCAGCTCGGCGGTCCTACCAAACGCTGACCTGTTTCAGTGACCGAATCAAACCGTCGAAGCGGGAAGCAGGTCGCAGCCGCTGGCGAGTGCATTTCGGAGAAACGATGCTGATTTCCTTCAAATTGTAGGCCTCGCTGAAACGGAAATCGTAACACACCGCCTTTAAGCCAATGCGTCCAACAGGAGATTGGCCAGTGAGCACAAAAAAGCAGACCGCGTCGACAGGAGCCTGGAAATATGTCGCCTGGCTATCCGTCCTGGGGACCGCCGGCTGCGTGGGCCTGTCGCTCGGCCTGAACTATCTGCTCCTGCTCAGCGACGCGTTGACGCCGTTCGGCCGCAGCGTCGTCACGGCCGCCCTTCTGCCCGTCATCATCGGTCTGCCGCTTTTTGCCCTGCTCGGCTGGAGAGAGGTCGAGATCCGCCGCTACCGGCAGGAGCTCACCAGGTCCGGCACCTACGACCATCTGACCGGCTGCCTCAACGGGGCGGTGTTCACGTCAATGATCGACAGGCGGGCGGCGCGGCCATCCGGCCCGCGTTCGGGCGCCTTCCTCGTCATCCACCCGGAACATCTTGCATCGATCAACCTGCGCTTCGGCCTTGGATGGGGCGACGAGGCCTTGCGTCTCATCGCCTCGGCTATCCGATCCTCGTTGCGCAAGGACGATCTGATCGGGCGCATCGGAAACTCGATGTTCGGCGTTTTCCTCCCCGGCGCGACGCAGCAGGACGCCAAGGAGATCGGCGAACGCGTTCGAGAAGCGGTCGGACAGATCTATTTCGCGCCGAAAGGCGACAAGGATGTGCTTACCATCCGCGTCGGCGGCGTTGTATTCGAGCATGAACTGGCGTTCGAGGACATGTTCCGGTCAGCGGAAGAACTTCTGTGGGAGGCTCAGGACGAAGCTGACCTGGCGTTGTCGCATATCAGCAACTGAACCCGCGGGCGGAACCCAACGACCTGCTCGGGCGATAATTCCGCGACACGTTCGTTCTTCAAAAGCCGCCCTGCTCGTTTTATGCCTCAGATGCCGCCCATGCAGAGATATTTCATCTCAAGGTAATCCTCGAGACCGTGGCGGGAACCCTCCCGCCCGATACCCGACTGCTTGACCCCGCCGAATGGCGCGGCTTCCGAGGACATGCGTCCGGTGTTGATGCCGACCATGCCGTATTCCAAGGCTTCGGCCACGCGCCAGACGCGCTTTAGGTTGGAAGCATAAAAATAGGCGGCGAGGCCATAGATCGTGTCATTGGCCTCACGCACGACCTGATCCGCATCCTCGAAGCGGATGACCGGAGCCAACGGCCCAAATGTCTCTTCCTGCGCCACCGTCATTGCGCTGGAGATATCGGTAAGGACCGTCGGCTGGAAAAACGTGCCGTCCGCGCCAATCCGGCCTCCGCCACACCGGATCGCGCCGCCTTTTGCTACGGCGTCGGCGATGTGGGATTCGATCTTGGCCAGAGCATGCCTGTCGATCAGCGGGCCGATCGCGACACCGGGATCGAAACCGTCACCGACCTGAAGCTGACGAACCCGTGCCACGAATTTATCGACGAACTCGTCATGAACGCCCGATTGCACGTAAAGGCGGTTCGCCGAAACGCAGGTCTGGCCGGCATTGCGGAACTTCGCCTGGATCGCCCCGTCCACGGCGGCATCAATGTCGGCGTCGTCGAAGACGATGAATGGCGCATTGCCGCCCAGTTCGAGGCTGACCTTCTTGATCTGGTCAGAGCACTGGCGCATCAGCAGGCGCCCGACCTCGGTCGATCCGGTAAAGCTGATCTTGCGAACTTTGGGATTGTGGCAGAGCTCACGCCCCACCTCGGCCCCCTCCGAGGCATAGATGAGGCTCACGACGCCGTCGGGAAAACCGGCCTCGGCGGCGAGCGCGAACATGGCGCCTGCGACAAGCGGCGTCTGCTCGGCAGGCTTCAGCACGATGGCGCAGCCCGCCGCCAGCGCCGGCGAGATCTTGCGCGCCACCATCGATGCGGGGAAATTCCACGGCGTGATCGTGCCGACGACGCCGATCGGCTGCTTGATCACCAGCATGCGGCGGTCCGTCGACGGCGCCGAGATCGTCTCGCCATAGATACGATTGGCCTCTTCGGCGTACCATTGCAGATAAGCGGCGGCATGGGAGACTTCCGATTTGGCCTCGGCGAGCGGCTTGCCCATCTCCGCGGTGAGGATCGCCGCAAGGTCGTCGGTGTGGGTGACGATCAGCTGATGCCACTGCCATAGCATTTCGCTGCGCTCCCGGGCGGTCAGCCCTGCCCATTCGGCCTGCGCGACATAGGCCTTGTCGATCGCGGCGCGCGTCTCCTCGACGCCCATGTCGGGAAGTTCCGCCAGCAGTTCGCCGGTCGAGGGATTGAAGACCTCGAACGTGCGCCCGCCAGCCGGCGCGCCAAGCGCCGGCACGCGGTCGATCGCGCCGAACAGGTCGGGGGATTTCAGGTGGCGGATCATCGGCAGGCACAGCGGCAATACCGGTCTCCCCTTCAAAGAGCTGACGTTTCAGAGGGCCAAGATGTATTCCGCACGCCCGTGCCTCTCATAGGGCCTGGGAAGGACGGCGGTAGACCCACCTTGGGCAGCCGGCATCCTTGAAGTCATCGATACGAATGACGGCTCCAGCCAAAGGAGAGCACGCCGGCCTATTTGAAGCATGGCGGTTGAACAGCAATTGTGCCGTTCGGGTGCTATTGAGCGTGAACCGGGAAACTCGGGCGGCGCATGACGATCCAACCCAGCCCGCAGGCCAATACGACGTTGATCAAGGCCAGCCCGGAAAGCGCAGCCAGCATGCCTTGGGCTCCTGCACGTTCCAACAGCAAAGCGCCGACCGACGGAGCCGCCGCCTGTGCCAGCAGGCTCGGCATGGCAAGGCGGCCCATCAGTTTGGCGTAGCCTGACGGGCCGAACAGAGCGAGAGGGAGGGTTCCCCGTGCTATCGATCCCAGGCCGATGCCGGCGCCATAGAAGGCGAGCGCCACTGGGATGATCGGCAGTTCTGCCCAAAGAGCCGATACGCCGATCGCCACGAATGTCACGGACGCGAATTTGGTCCAGATCGGATGGTGGTAGCGGGCAACCACCATTTCGACTGCCCGGGCGCCCACTTGGGACGGACCGACCAGGGCACCAAGCCCAACGGCGGCTGCAAGCGCCATGCCGTTGCCCTGCAGGATCGTGAGCAGATGGACCGACAATGTCGAAGAGATCACCGCTGCAAGCGTAAGCGTCGTAGCCAGAACGACCATGGTTCCGAGCTTGGGGTTGTTCTCCCTGTCGGGCGCCGCCGGATCCGTTCGTGCAGGTTTGGCCGTCAGCTCTTGCGTGTCTCGAGGCAACACAAACAGATACAAAGGAAGCGCGATCAGGAGCTGAACGGCGGCGTAGGACAGGCAAGCCCCGCGCCAGCCGACCTCTGCCATCAGGAAGGCCGAGATCGGCCAGCAGACAGTGCTGGCGAAGCCGCCGAAGAGTGTAAGCGTGGTGATGGCGGAACGTGCGCCGTAGCCATAGAGGCGGCCAAGCGTGGCGAAAGCCGCGTCATAAAGGCCTGCGCCCATTCCCAGCCCGATGACCAGCCATGCGACGATGTAAGCGACGAGGTCGGGCGCCGCCGCGAGGCCGATCTGGCCAACGCCGATCGCCATGGCACTAAGGGCCAGGACGCGGCGACCGCCGCGACGTTCAATTGACGACCCCACGCGAGGCGAGATCAAGCCGGCGACCAGAAGCCCCAGCGAAAGGCCACCCACCACCCAACCCAGCGGCCAGCCGGTGTCGGCCGCCACCCGGGGGTGCGATCACCGCCGGGAGATAGTAGGACGACCCCCAGGCCATGATCTGGGTCAATCCCAGCACGGTCATGATGGCGCCGCGCTTCGGGACGCCGGCCGTTGGCGATCGCAAGGTCATGCGGCGACGCCGCAACCGCAAACGCCCTTGCCGACAGCTTTCGCTTCCGCATCGGCAACGCAGCAGGCGTCGACTTCTTTTGGCGCCGGTCCGCCACAACAGCCTTTCGAGGCCGCGGAGATCGAAGAAATCGATCTTGTGGTCGTGCAGACCCCGGTCTCGGGCAGTGCCAGATGCACCGCGTCGGCGGATGCCAAGTCGCCGGCAATTGCTGCTGCAACCGAGCGCACCTGTTCATAGCCGGTCAACAGCAGGAAGGTCGGCGCCCTGCCATAGCTCTTGATGCCGACGGTGTAGAAGCCGGGCTCCGGATGGCTGAGCTCACGGTGACCGTGCGGCGGAACATCGCCGCAGGAGTGTTCATTGGGATCAATGAGCGGCCCGAGTGCCTTGACGCCTTCAAGCCACGGATCAAGGTCCAGCCGAAGTTCTCTGGTTATCGAGAGGTCAGGGCGTTGGCCCGTCGCGGCGATGATCCTGTCGACAGGACCTACGGTTCGTGTGCCATCCGCGGTCAGGCCTTCCACCTGCAGGCGAGCGTCGACTTCGCGAATCGCCGTCGTTGCAAAGCCTGTGACCAACTGGACGCGGCCGCTCTCAACGAGATCTCTGGCATCGGATCCAAGCTCACCGCGAGCCGGCAAGGCATCGAGATCGCCGCCGCCATAGATGCGGACAAGGTCGGCGCCGCGCGTCAACCATATCGCCGAGGTGCCTGGTTCGGTTTCTGCAAGCTCGGCCAATTCCAGCAAGGCATTGGCAGCGGAATGGCCGGACCCCGCCACCAAGGTCGTGCGACCTGCATACAAAAGGCGGTCCTTTCCGAGGACATCCGGAATGCCGTAGGCAATTCGGCTTGCCAATTCCGCTTCACCTTCGGCCGGTATGCCGCCCGCGCCGAGCGGGTTCGGCATTTGCCAGGTGCCCGACGCGTCGATCACCGCACGGGCGCTGTCCCGTCGCCTTCCGGCTGCGGTCTCGACGATGAGCATGAAGGGCTTGTGTTCGCGTCCCTGGGTCAGGACCTTGTCGGCTCCCCATCGCGAGACCGCAATGACGCGAGCATTGGTTTCGATTGACGGCGCCAGTTCGGGAAGGCTCGCAAGCGGCGCGACGTAGTTGTCGACCAGCTCCTTGCCTGTCGGGAATGCCTCGGGTTCCGACATGCGCCACCCACGGCTCTCAAGAAGCTGTCGCGCCACCGCGTCTACACAATAGCTGAAGGGCGTGAACAGCCGAACGTGGCCCCAATCGAGAAGATTGGATCCGACCTGGGCGCCAGCCTCATAGAGCTTTACCGGGATACCGCGGCCGACAAGTTGCGTCGCTGCGGCGAGGCCGACCGGCCCGCCGCCGATTACGGCTACAGGGAGATCTTCAGCGATTGTCATTTCTCTACCTTCCATAATTCCGGTACTATCGAAATAAGGGGCAAAAAGAGATCAAGCGACGGCTTCTTCCTCGGATGGATTGCAAGCTGCATCCGCGCAGCACTCATCCGCGAGAAAGCCGATCAGACCATTCATCGCGGGGTAGTTGGCGCGACAAATCAGCGTCGTCGCCTGTCGCTCCTGCGTCACCAATCCAGTCAGAACCAGGCGGTGCAGGTGATGCGAGAGCGTCGACGCCGCAATGCCCAATTTTTCCTGCAGGCTTCCAACAGGCCTGCCTGCATCACCGGATCTGACGAGCATGCGATAGAGGTTGAGCCTCGTTGGATTGCCGAGCGCTTCAAGCTGTTTTGCTGCTTGTTCGAGTTTCATGGAAATAACGCTACTCTCCCGATATCGGCCCGTCAACGCTATTTCGACTATTTTCGAAATAAGTGACTGCGAGCTGCGGAGATGTTCGAACGGCAAGGATGAGAGGCCAAACAGAATGACAGCGCCTCCGGCGACCGGAGTTATCGGCTCGCCAAGGAGAGTATATGCTGTCGGAATACCGAAGATCGGCATCAAGAGAATGAACGCGCAATCTGGTCAGCGCGATGCAGGCGAAGCAGGCCATACCAGATCGACTATGCGGCGACGAACCCGCCAATTGCCAGCACCGCTACCGCGATAGGCTGGTGCTGCGAGAGAGGATTGAACTCTCGACCTCTCCCTTACCAAGGGGATACCAGATCGAATTATATCAGTGGGTTAGATGTCGCCAGGCTTCAACTCCACGAATATTCCGCTGATAAGGCGTTCTGGTTCCAGCTTCGTTCCCATGGAAAACAGGAGAAAGCATGTCCTCTCGCCGCGCGGCGCTGTGGTTGGGTCTTCTGTTCGCCTCGCCCGCGGCGGCCGAACCTTTGGTCGGTGTGGCCTCCGTTATCGACGGCGACACCGTCGAAATCCACGGCACCCGGATACGCCTCAACGGCATCGACGCGCCGGAGAGCGATCAGCTTTGCCTCGACACGGCCGGCAAGAACTACCGGTGTGGGCAGAAGGCCGCATTCGCCCTGGCGGACTTCCTCGACGCGCATCGGCCGCTGTCCTGCGTCGAAGTCGATCGCGACCGTTACAAGCGCATGGTGGCAGTCTGCACCGCCGGTGGTGTGGACATCGGCGAATGGATGGTCAGCCAGGGCCAAGCGCTCGACTGGCGAAAATACAGCGCCGGCTTCTATGCGCGCGCGCAGCGTGAGGCCATGTCGGCTAAGCGCGGCCTGTGGGCCGGGTCGTTCACCGCGCCGTTAGAGTGGCGGAAACAGAACCAACGCTGAGCAATATGCTAGCCGGTGCAACTCAAGGCGCCCTTTTTGCAAAGGCCCACACCATAAGCGGATATTCTTCGTCATTGCTCAGATCCCGCCAAAGCCCGTAGGCCCGCACCGGGCCGCCGATATGCGCCTTGGCACAGGCCTTGTTGCCCCAGCCAAACGCCTGCACATCGTCTTCAGCGAAGCCGCCCTCGACCATCAATTGCTTCAAGCCCGCCGGCGTCCAGCGGTTGTAGTCGTGTGGGCGGGCATGCACGCGGAACAGGAACGGCGTCGCCACCATCGCCCAGCCACCGGGCCTGGTCATGGCGTGGATGTTGGCGGCGGCCGCCAGCGGTCGCTGCACATGCTCCAGCACCTGGTCGGCGATGACGATGGAATATTGCTCCTCGGTGCGGTCCTTGCAGATGTCGAAGTCGGGGAAATCGAGTGACCGGTAGTTCGGGCACATCGCCTTCCAATAGCGGTTCCAGCCCGGCGAGATCTCGATCACGTCGCGCGACTTGCGGTTGGCCACTTCGAGGAAGGTCGTGAAGGCTTCGATCTGGCGGATGCGCAGCCAGTTGCGGCTATCGTAGCCGATCAGTCGCTTCACTGCATGTTTGCCGCGGTTCTTCAGCGCGCCGGCAAGGCTCGTCGTCATCTCGACCTCCTCCGCAGCCCGCCGCAAAAATGGTTCTACATCGAGAAGCGTGCAAAAGGATGACAGACGAGGGAGCCGGCGTAGAAAACGCCGTCTCCCATAATCAAAGACCCAGAGGTCAATAGTCGCCGTTGTAGTACCGGTCGTCGCAGGGCGCGGTGTAGATGCGGCCGTAGCGGTCCTGGTAGCGGCAGAGCTGCTCGCCGCGGCGCTGCGGGGTGGTGGCCGAGCCGACGACGGCGCCGAGCAGCGCACCGCTC
>NZ_JHQR01000166.1 GCF_014843825.1 Mesorhizobium silamurunense | reverse complement strand
GTGGCGAGCTTCGGCGGCCGCGCCGCCTTTTTCGGCAAGGTGTCCAACGATGCGCTCGGCGACATCTACACCCACGATATCCATGCCCAGGGCGTGGCCTTCGACACCAAGCCGCTTAAGGGCGAGCCGCCGACGGCACGCTCGATGATCTTCGTCACGCCGGACGGCGAGCGCTCGATGAACACCTATCTCGGCGCCTGCGTCGAGCTCGGACCGGAGGACGTCGAGGCCGACAAGGCCGCCGGAGCCAGGGTCACCTATTTCGAGGGTTACCTGTGGGACCCGCCGCGCGCCAAGGAAGCCATCCGGCAGACAGCGAGGCTGGCGCACGCCGCCGGCCGCGAAGTCTCGATGACGCTGTCGGACTCCTTCTGCGTCGACCGCTACCGCGACGAGTTCCTCGAGCTGATGCGGTCGGGCACTGTCGACATCGTCTTCGCCAACAGCCACGAGATCAAGTCGCTCTACCAGACCGCTTCCTTCGAGGAAGCGCTGGCGGCGATACGCAAGGATTGCAAGATCGGCGCCGTCACCCGCTCGGAAAAGGGCTCGGTGATCGTGCGCGGCGACGAGACCGTCACCATCAAGGCGACCACGATCAATGAACTGGTCGACACCACCGGCGCCGGCGACCTCTATGCCGCCGGCTTCCTCTACGGCTATACGAGCGGCCGCAGCCTCCAGGATTGCGGCGATCTCGGCTCGCTGGCGGCCGGGCTGGTGATCCAGCAGATCGGCCCGCGGCCGCGCCAGAATCTGCGCCGCGAGGCGGAACAAGCCGGGCTGATTTAGTTCCGCTGCGTCACCGCGGTCAGGCGCCAATGAGGCCGTCTGTCGCGCCGCTGTCATAGATCGCTCCTACAGGCATGGTGGGCGTTCCGTGACTGACATTTCGGGACGCCCGCAGCAGTTGGGTGTAACATGCAAGACAGCAACCTGTCCGGTCGCTGCGTCTGCCGTCATTGCGATTGCCGCTTTCCGCTATAGCCGTTCAAGAACCCGCCGCGGCTGGAGGAGAGCGCGGCGCGCAAGACAGAAGCATGACCAGATTTCAAAATCCGCCTGAGGGAATTTCGCAAGAGGCCTTGGCCGGGCTGGTGGCCGAGGCCGTGCAGCAGGCTTTGATGCAGCATGGTGTCCTGCTGGACGCGGAGGCCCTCGTTTCCGCCAGCGCGATTGCGGGCAGTGTTGCCGCCGCCCTGCCCTTCCTGCCGCAGGCGCAGCGGCTTGCGATCACCTCCTTCAAAGGTGGCTGGGCGGAGCCAACGTCCGAGCTTTTCCGCGCAATGGCGGAAAAACTCGCGCGCGCCGACCAGGCAGGCGTCGACAGCGTGGACGAAAGCCCGACAATCGGACTTGCCAGGCCTGCCTCCCGGCCTTTGGCCGGGCGAGCCTCCGAGCTCCAGTCGATGCTCATCGAAGACTGGGCCGGGGAGGTTGCCGGCTCGACCTATCTCGAAGAGAAATTCCGCATCCCCCGCTCGACCTTGCACCGCTGGCAAAGGCGGGGCGAGGTCGTTGCGCTTCGCAAAGGCGGCCGCAAGCACGTCTTCCCGCTCGCCCAGTTCGTCGACGGCAGGCCGGCTCCGGGCATAAGCGATGTGTTGGCGGCGATTACCAATCCGAGGCTGGCCTGGTTCTGGCTGACCCGCCCTTCCATCGAACTGGACGGCCGTATCCCCATCGAAATGCTCCGCGAGGACATGATCGAGGATGTGGTGCGCGCCGCGCGCGGCTTGTCCTGATCCGCGATTTCCAACATGGCTCCATGTTTTCGGCGCGCCGCCGTGCCAAAATATCAGCGGGCTATCTTTCTGTCATGAAACTGTAACAAATGGCACATTTGACACATTTACCAGCTTAGACTCATGTGCCTTACGTATATGTTGTGCAATATGTGCCATTCTTGCAAATATGTGACGTGATATTTGCGCAACAAGACTTTTCTAAGGGCCGAAAAGCCGTTTTTCGGACACAATCTCTGTTGTGAACGACCGCCAGTTAGGCCATGTCGAAGGCGAAGAAGCGGCGCTGGTGCGCGACTTTTTCAACGATGGGGACGGGGGTGGCAGAGCCGGATGGCTTGTCAGGCCTGTCTTGAACCTTTGACTGGAGATTCAAGAAAATGAACATCAAGAGCCTTCTACTCGGCTCAGCTGCGGCCCTGATCGCAGTTTCGGGCGCCCGCGCCGCCGACGCGGTGACCGTCGCCGAGCCGGAACCGGCCGAATACGTCAAGATCTGCGACGTCTATGGCGCAGGTTACTTCTACATCCCCGGCACCGAGACCTGCCTGCGCGTCGGCGGCTATGTCCGCTATGACGCCGGCTTCGGCGATGTCGGCTCGTTCGACGGCCGCACAGCCACCGACCATGAGGACGGCGACGCCCAGGATACCTGGAAGAAGAACGCCCGCTTCAACCTGAAGACCTGGACCGGCCAGGAAACCGAGCTTGGCACGTTGAAGACCTATACCGAGACCAAATTCAACTTTCCGAATGGCGGCGCCACGTCTGTTTCGCTGAGCTTCGCCTGGATCCAGCTCGGCGGCCTGCGCGTCGGTAAGGACGAAACGCCTTACGATCAGTTCATCGGCTATGCCGGCAACGTCATCCAGGACACGCTGATTCATTACGGCATGAAAGACACCAATGTTGTCAGCTACTATTTCGACGCTGGCAGCGGCATCTCGGGCGTGATCTCGCTCGAAGAAGGCTCGGACTCTACGGGCTCCACGGGCATTTCCGGCACCATCGACAGCTATGTTCCCAATGTCGTCGGCGGCTTGAAGTATAAGGGCGACTGGGGTGCGATCACCGGCGTCGTCGCCTATGATAGCTCTTACGAGGAAGTGGCCGGCAAGGTCCGTTTGGACGTCAATGTCACCAAGGAACTGTCGCTGTTCATCATGGGCGGCTACGGCACCGACGACAACTTCAACGACGCCAGCTGGGCTATCCCGGCGCGTGGCCGCGGCTTCTACAAGCCGTGGGGCGGCAACTGGGCAGTTTGGGGTGGCGGCACCTACAAATTCACCGACAAGGCGGCGTTCAACCTCCAGGTTTCGGCTGACGACGCCAGGAACGCCGCCGTTGCGGCAAACATAGCCTATACGATCGTTCCCGGCTTCACGATCACGACCGAAGTCGACTATGTCCACGACGGCAAGTTCGGAGACGCCGACGATTTCAACTGGACCAAGGCCGACAAGAAGAACAGCGTCGGCGGCATCGTCCGTTTCCAGCGCTCGTTCTGATCGGACCAGCGATCCTCACACGGAAAGGCCCGCGGCACCGCCGCGGGCCTTCTTGTTTGATCTAAACAGGACCTTCGCCGCGCCGGCTCCTCGTCAATTCCCCGCCGTGTAGGCCGCGATCGCCGCCATGTTGACGATGTCTGAGTCCTTGGCGTTGAGCGAGACGATCTGGACCGGCTTGTTCAAACCGACCAGCAGCGGGCCGATGACCGTCGAGCCGCCGAGTTCCTGCAGCATCTTGGTCGAGATCGAGGCCGAGTGGAACGCCGGCATCACCAGCACATTGGCCGGGCCGGTGAGCCTAATGAACGGATATTGCGCCATGGCGCGCGGGTTCAACGCCACGTCGGCCGCCATCTCGCCGTCATATTCGAAATCGACGCGGCGCTTGTCGAGGATGCGCACGGCCTCCTGCACCCGCTCGGAGCGCTCGCCCTGCGGGTGGCCGAAGGTGGAGTAGGCGAGCATGGCGAGCCTCGGCTCGTAGCCCATGCGGCGGGCAAAGCCGGCCGCTTCCTCGGCGATGTCGGCGATTTGCTCGGCGTTCGGCATGTCGTGCACGGCGGTGTCTGCGACCAGCACGGTGCGGCCCCTTGCCAGCACGATCGAGACGCCGATGACGCGGTGGCCCGGCTTGGCGTCGATGACGCGGCGCACGTCGTCGAGCGCGGTGGAATAGTTGCGGGTCACGCCGGTGACGATGCCGTCGGCATCGCCAAGCGCCACCATGCAGGCGGCGAAATGGTTGCGGTCGTTGTTGATCAGGCGCTGGCAGTCGCGGAACAGGTAGCCTTTCCGCTGCATGCGTTCGTAGAGATAGTCGGTGTAGATGCCGTTGCGGCGCGACAGCCTGGCGTTGATGATCTCGAGGCCCTGCTTGTTGAGATCGATGCCGGCGTGCTTGGCGTTCTCCTTGATGACGTCGTCGCGGCCGAGCAGGATCGCCGTGCCGAGCTTCTGGTTCACATAGGAGACGGCGGCGCGCATCACCTGCTCCTCCTCGCCTTCGGCAAAGACGATGCGCTTCGGCTGCCGGCGCACGCGGTCGTAGATGCGCTGCAAGGTCGAAGCGATCGGGTCGCGCCGGGCCGACAGCTCCTGCGCGTAACGGTCAAGGTCGAGGATCGGCTTGCGGGCGACGCCGGACTCCATCGCGGCCTTCGCCACCGCCAGCGGAATCGCCGAGATCAGGCGCGGATCGAATGGCACCGGGATGATGTAGTTGGGGCCGAATTTCGGCCGGTTACCCTGATAGGCCGCCGCGACATCGTCCGGCACATCCTGGCGCGCCAGTTCGGCCAGCGCCCGGGCCGCGGCGATCTTCATCTCGTCATTAATGGTGGTGGCCCTCACATCCAGCGCGCCGCGGAAGATGTATGGGAAGCCGAGCACATTGTTGACTTGGTTCGGATAGTCCGAGCGGCCGGTGGCCATGATGGCATCGGTGCGGATCTCGCCCACTTCCTCGGGCGTGATTTCCGGATCGGGATTGGCCATGGCGAAGATGATCGGGTTCTTGGCCATCGACTGCACCATGGCGGTGGTCAGCGCGCCTTTGGCGGAAAGGCCGAGGAAGACGTCGGCGCCGTCAAGCGCCTCGGCGAGGCTGCGCGCCTCGGTCTTGACCGCATGCGCCGACTTCCACTGGTTCATGCCTTCGGTGCGACCCTGGAAGACCACACCCTTGGTGTCGCACAGGATGATGTTTTCCGGCGAAAAACCCATCGCCTTCATCAGTTCGATGCAGGCGATGCCGGCAGCGCCCGCGCCGTTGCAGACCATCTTCGTGGTCTTCATGTCGCGACCGGTGATCTCCAGCGCGTTGATCAAGCCGGCGGAAGAGATGATGGCGGTGCCGTGCTGGTCGTCGTGGAAGACGGGAATGTCCATCAGCTCGCGCAGCCGCTGCTCGATGATGAAGCATTCCGGCGCCTTGATGTCCTCGAGGTTGATGCCGCCGAAGGAAGGCCCGAGGAAGCGCACGCAGTTGATGAACTCGTCGGCGTCCTCGGTCGCCACTTCGAGATCGATCGAATCGACATCGGCGAAGCGCTTGAACAGCACCGCCTTGCCTTCCATCACCGGCTTGGAGGCGAGCGCCCCGAGATTGCCAAGCCCGAGGATGGCGGTGCCGTTGGAGATGACGGCGACCATGTTGCCGCGCGTCGTGTAGTCGAAGGCGCGGCTTGGATCCTCGGCGATGGCGAGCACAGGCACGGCGACGCCCGGCGAATAGGCGAGGCTGAGATCGCGCTGCGTGGCCATCGGCTTGGTGGCGACGATCTCCAGCTTGCCGGGCCGCCCCATGGCGTGGAATTCGAGCGCTTCCTGCGCGCTGACGGAGGGACCACTGCTTTCGGTTTTCCTGGCCATGATGCTTTCGATTCCCTCACCTGTGCGGCACCGCTTGGGACAGGTGCTTGCTTATGGTTCTCACGGATTAAGGCTACACGCGGCCGCTGTAAACCGACAAGGCGGGCGAAGCTGCTTCAACACGGAAGGCCCAAGCAGTGCGGCGGCGCGAAATAGCAACGAGCTGGCAGCATGGCTCGCGGTTTCCCCTGCTTTTCGAGCGCCCGGCATTAAACCGCGCTGTTACATCTGCTAGCGTTCCGGCATGAACATGCACATGCCGACCGATCCCGACGCCCAGGAAACGACGACGCCGGCGCCCACCGTGGGCGGGGTCACGCCGATGATGGAGCAGTATATCGAGATCAAGGCGGCGAACCCGGATTCGCTCTTGTTCTACCGCATGGGCGATTTCTACGAGCTGTTCTTCGACGACGCCGAAAAGGCAACCCAGGCGCTCGGCATCGTGCTCACGAAGCGCGGCAAGCACCAGGGCCACGACATTCCGATGTGCGGCGTGCCGGTGCACGCGGCGGACGACTATTTGCAGAAGCTGATCGCGCAAGGTTTTCGCGTTGCCGTGTGCGAGCAGATAGAGGATCCCGCCGAAGCCAAGAAGCGCGGTTCGAAATCAGTGGTGCGCCGCGACGTGGTGCGGCTGGTCACGCCCGGCACCATCACCGAGGACAAGCTGCTCGCGCCCTCGGAATCGAGCTTCCTGATGGCGCTGGGCAGGGTGAAGGGCGGCAATGCGGCCAGCCAAGGCAGCTTCGCGCTCGCCTGGATCGACATCTCGACCGGCGCCTTCCGTGTCGCCGAGACGACGGCGGAGCGGCTGCTCGCCGACATCTTCCGCGTCGATCCGCGCGAGTTGATCGTCGCCGAGCCCGTGTTCCACGACCCGGAATTGCGGCCGGTCTTCGACGTGCTGGGCCGGGTCGCCAACCCGCAGCCGCCGTCGCTGTTCGATTCGGCATCGGCCACCGGCCGCATCGCCCGCTTCTTCGAGGTGGCGACGCCGGATAGTTTCGGCACATTCTCGCGCGCCGAACTGTCGGCGATCTCGGGCACTATTGCCTATGTCGAGAAGACGCAGAAGGCCGAGCGCCCGCCACTGTCGCGGCCCGAGCGCGAGGAGAGCGGCTCGACGCTGTTCATCGACCCGGCGACGCGCGCCAATCTGGAGCTCTTGCGCACGCTTTCCGGCAGCCGCGACGGCTCACTGTTCAAGGCGATCGATCGCACGGTGACCGGCGGCGGGGCGAGACTGCTCGCCGACCGGCTGATGGCGCCGCTGACCGATCCGGCGGCGATCACGGCAAGACTGGATTCGGTGTCGTTCTTTCGCTCCGAGACGCGGCTTTGCCAAGGATTGCGGGCGAGTCTCAAAAGCGTCGCCGACATGCCGAGGGCGCTGTCCAGGCTGGCTCTCAACCGCGGCGGCCCGCGCGACCTTGGCGCGCTGCGCGCCGGCTTCGAGGCC
>NZ_JHQR01000171.1 GCF_014843825.1 Mesorhizobium silamurunense | reverse complement strand
GCTGGCCGAGCGTGTGCTCGACCTCTACAACCATCGCGATCCGGTGCTGGCGGCCGCGCTGCAGAAAGGCCTCGACGCCGACCGGATGGCGCTCGGCGACGAGCTCGACGGCAAGACGATGAAACCCAAAGGCGGCCTCGACAACGCCGCCGGCATGCGGCAGTCGGCGCAAGGCGCGGCGAAGCTGATGGCGGCGAATGACGGGCCGCGTATCGCGGCACTCGCCTTCGACGGCTGGGACACGCATGTCAACGAAGGCGGCGCCACCGGTCGGCTCGCCAACCTGCTCGGCGGCCTCGACGGCGCCTTCGAGGAATTCGAGAAGGGCCTCGGGGAGCGCTGGCGGGACACGGCGATCGTGGCCATCACCGAATTCGGCCGCACCGCCCGCATCAACGGCACGGTCGGCACCGATCACGGCACCGGCACGGTGGTGCTGCTCGCCGGTGGCGCGATCAAGGGCGGCCGCGTCATCGCCGACTGGCCTGGCCTGAAGCCGGCTCAGCTTTACGAGGGCCGGGACCTCGCGCCGACCAGCGATGTGCGCGCGGTGCTGAAGGGGTTGCTTGCCGACCTGTTCGGCCTCTCGGCGGCTGTGCTCGGGGACAAAGTGTTTGCGGACTCGGCGGCGGTGAAGCCCATGCGGGACTTGGTCATTTGAACGAAAAACGCCCGCGCCGTTTCCGGGCGCGGGCGTCCCGCCTCGCTTTCTGAAAGCGACTATCAGCTCCAATAACCGGGGTGCCAACGGTGGTGGGCCCAGTAGCCGGGATGCCAATGGCGCACGGGCCGGATGATCACGCGGCGGTTCGGCACGCATCTGCCCCAGCGGTTCACGTGCCAGCCGGGTCCGCAGCGCCAGCCGACGGTTTCGATCGGCAACGGCGCAGTGCTGGGCTTTGCCATCGGCATGGCCTGCGCGCCGGCGGTGAGCACCAAAGTGCCGGCGGCCAATGCGATGGGCAGCAAATATCTGGTGAGCATAAGGTTCGTCTCCTTGATTCATCCCTACCTCCGTGAAACGGAGGACAGAGTCGAAATCCGTCGGAGCGGGATGGATCACATCTTCGTTAGCGGGCGGGCGTTCCGACCGCGCAGTGTCTCACCCGCCGAAGCCGCCGACGGAGCAAGCCGCAGCCTTTGCCGCATGACAAATTGATCCAAATCAATGAGCCATGATGTTGTCCCGCACTAGGAATGATGATGGACGAAGCTTCTTATGGCCGAAGGCCAGATAGGAGATCATACCGATGATGATCCGAACGCTCTCTACTTTGGAATGCACGAAATTGCTGGCGGCCAATCGCACCGGCCATCTGGCATGCACGAAGGAAGGACAACCCTATGTCGTGCCCTTCAACTACGCCTACGCCGACAGTCACCTCTATGCATTCTCCTTGCTCGGCAAGAAGATCGACTGGATGCGGGCCAATCCCCTGGTGTGCGTCCAAATAGAAGAACATACCCAGGGGCGCGGATGGAGAAGCGTGATCGTCGACGGCCGCTATGAGGAACTGCCGGACCGGATCGGCCACAAGGTTCAGCGCGACCATGCATGGGCGGTGTTGAGCAAGCACGCGCAGTGGTGGGAGCCTGCTGCGCTCAAGCCTGTCACGCCTCCGACGTCAGATAGCCTGCCGCACGTCTTTTTCCGGATCGTTATCGAAAAGGTTTCGGGACGGGAAGCGAGCGAATAGGCTGTGTCCACCGTTCGATGCATGCACCCTTGTCATCGGCAAGCTATCCGGGCGTCACCGCGGGTGACCCCACTCGAACGTTTATAAGGCCGAGCTGTCGCCAAGCGTCGCCACGGTCTTCAGCGCGCCGTCGAGCATGTCGCCCTTCTCGTCCTTCAGCGCCGCTTCGCGCAGGCGGCGGATCCAGTCGGCGGCATCGTCGCGGCCCTTCAGCATATCGAGCGCCGAGAGCACGCGGTCGAATTTCGACTGGGCGCGGGCATGGGTGTCGCTGTAGCCCTTGATCAGCCGGCGGCAGTTCAGGACCTCGACCCCAAGCGCATAGTTTTCGCGCGCATGGGCGAGCGCCAGTTCGTACCAGCGCTCCAGATGTTCGACCTCTATCCTGTGGCGCAGCAGGCGGCGGCGCCAGCGGCGCAGGCCGCCGATGAACCACAACATGGCGAAGCCGGTAAAACTGTCGGTGCGGATGCGGCGGCCGCGATTGATGCGGCGGTCGAGGAAGGCGGCAAGCTTCGGCCGGTTCTCGATGTAGCTGCCCAGCCCTACCGGCAGCGTGCCGCAGAACTCCTCGATGCGCGGATGGAAGTATTCGGTGACCTGAAGGACCGAGCCTTCCCTGACGCCGACCTCCTTGCGCACCCGCTTGTCGCGGGTCGAGCGCGTCTTGAGGTCGGCGACGCGGATCATGTCGTCATAGCACATGGCGTTGGCCAGATGTTTCGCCGCTGCAATCGACAGCGCATAGCCGCGTTCGGCCTTATCCAGCGCGACGGCCTTGTCCAGCCGGTCGAGATATTCGCCGCCATAGGCGATGTCCTGGTAGTCGACGACCTTCTTCAGACCGCGTTCGGCCATGTCGCGCACCGGCTCCGGAAGTGCCGCGACGCGGGCAGCAAGCTCCTGCCATCCCTTCAGCAGCGTTTCCGGTCCGCTTACCTTTGATGCTGAACGGGCTTCGGAAGCGGCAAGTTTTGCCTCTGCCTTGTCGTCTACCGGCGCGGCCCCCAGGCCACGCGCGCAGTCATAGGCGGCGCCGAAGGCGGCAAGACTGGCCTTCACGCCACGGCCGCCGGCGCCGATCGCCTGCTCGTAGTTTTCGCGCGGGAACGGCAGCGCGTCAGACCCGGCCAGCGCGCCGAGCAGGCTCGCCGAGATCATGGTGCCGTTCTCGGCGGCGATCTTTTCCATGTCGAAAGCGATGAAGCGTTTTGCGGCAGCCTCCGCCGTCGCGTGCACCTTCTGCGACGAGGCGCGGCCGTCGCCCGGCTCGATCTTTTCCGAGACTGCGGCGATGCGATGCGAGGAGGCGATCAGCGTCGTGCGCTCGGGCGTGACGAAGCCGCGGATGATGGCGCGGCCAGCCTCCATCAGCTCGGCGGCGATCAGGATGTCGACATCGCCCTGTGAGGGCGACAGCGCGAAGACCGGCAACCGGCCGGTGTCGCGGGCCACCTCGATATAGTAGATCGTCGCGCCCGTACGCTGGGCGACGCCGGCCACGGAAGTCGACTGCGCGATATAGCCGCTGCGCTCGGCGACGTCGGTGATCCAGTCGGCGAGCACGCCGCCACCCTGGCCGCCGACGGCAAGCACGGCGAGTTTTATCACGCGTTCGTCGTCACGGGCGCCCGCCTTCGGGCGCAAGGGTGAGGACTGGTCAAGCATCGGCGAACATCAGGCGGCGGCTCTCGCGGCGTCGCTGCAGAAGACCGATCACGGCGCGGCGCGCGCTTTCCAGGAAACGATCCCAGCGGCCGGGATTGTGGACGACATCTGCGCGGTAGAAGGACGGGCAGAGCACGGCGGCGTCCGCCACCTCGCCGCAATTGCCGCAGCCGACGCAGTTCTGATCGATCGACGCCACCGGATCGTCGCGCAGCGGATCGTCGAGCGACTTCACCGACAGCGACGGGCAGCCGGACAGCCGCATGCAGGCGTGGTCGCCGGTGCAGATATCCTCGTCGACGCCGAACTTCGGCTTCACCACCCGCTCGCCGCCCTTGATCGCCTTGTCGACCAACGGCTTCTCGCGGCGCTGGCGGTTGAGCATGCATTCGGAAGAGGCGACGATGACCTTCGGTCCCTTCTCTTCGGTCGTCAGCGCCTCGCGCAGCGTCGCTTGCATCTTACCGACATCATAGGTGCGATCGATGTGGCGCAGCCATTTGACGCCCATGCCCTTCACCGCCTCGGTGATCGGATGCTTGGTCGACTTGGTCCGGTTCGAGGCACGCGAGGACAGGATGTCCTGCCCGCCGGTGGCGGCCGAATAGAAATTGTCGACGATGACGATGACGCCGTCATTCTTGTTAAAGACCGCGTTGCCGATCGAGGAGGTGAGGCCGTTGTGCCAGAAGCCGCCGTCGCCGACGAAGGAGATCGAGCGCCGCTTGGCCTCCGGCGAATTGAAGGCGGATGCCGAGGCCGGACCCAGCCCGTAACCCATGGTGGTGGCGCCGAGCTCGAAGGGCGGCATGATCGAGAACAGGTGGCAGCCGATGTCGGAGGCGATGTGGTGCTTGCCGAGTTCCTGCTCGACCAGTTTGGTGGCGGCGAAGATCGGCCGCTCCGGGCAACCGACGCAGAAGCCAGGCGGTCGGCCTGGAACGACGTTGATGAGATCGGCCGTATCGACCCCCTCGCCCAGCTTGTTCGGCGCGCGCACCTCGCCCGGCAGCAGATGCGGAGCGTGCGCTCGCAGGAAGGAGCCGATGCCGTCGAGCATCACCTGTCCGGTGTATTCGCCGGCCATCGGCAGATGCTCCTTGCCGACAAGCCTCGTGCCGCGGCCGGCCTTGTGCAGCATAGCGGCAAAGGCCTGCTCGATATAGTTGGGCTGACCTTCCTCGACGACCAGCACCGCCTGCTTGCCTTCGCAGAAGGCGAGGAACTCGTCGTCGACCAGCGGATAGACGGCATTGAGCACATAAAGCGGCACGTCGGTGCCGCCATAGGTGTCGGCGAGGCCGAGCCGCTGCAGCGCGCGGATGACCGAATTATACATGCCGCCCTGCATGACGATGCCGACGGAGCCGTGATCCGAGCCGAAGATCTCGTTGATCTTGCGCTCGCGGATGAAATCCACCGCCGCCGGCCAGCGCTTGGCGACCTTCTCC
This sequence comes from Mesorhizobium silamurunense, assembly GCF_014843825.1. Classification (GTDB taxonomy): domain Bacteria; phylum Pseudomonadota; class Alphaproteobacteria; order Rhizobiales; family Rhizobiaceae; genus Mesorhizobium; species Mesorhizobium silamurunense. The sequence continues at coordinate 31,216 of NZ_JHQR01000171.1, read as the reverse complement.
TTCTCATGCAGGAAGGAGGCGGGCGGCAGCACGATGCGGCCTGTGTCGCGGCGCGGCGCCGACAGCGCATCGGCCACCGACATCGGCGGCCGCTTGTTGTCCTTGGCGATGAAGTGGCCATGGACGTGGCAACAGCGGATGCGCACCTGCAGCATCACCGGCGTGTTGGAGGCCTCCGACAGCTCGAAGCCGTCCTCGACCGCCTTGACGATCGAAGGCAGGTTCGGGCGCGGATCGAGCAGCCAGACCTGGCTCTTCATGGCGAAGGCATGGCTGCGCTCCTGCATGATGGAGGAGCCTTCGCCATAATCCTCGCCGACGATGATCAGCGCGCCGCCGGTGACGCCCCCGGATGCCAGATTGGCGAGCGCATCGGAAGCGACATTGGTGCCGACCGTCGACTTGAAGGTGGCGGCGCCCCGGATCGGATAATGCACGGAAGCGGCAAGCATCGCGGTGGCGGTGGCTTCCGAGGCGCTCGCCTCGAAATGCACACCGAGTTCGCACAGAATGTCCTGCGCGTCGGCCAGCACGTCCATCAGATGGCTGATCGGCGCGCCCTGGTAGCCGCCGACATAGCCGACGCCGCATTGCAGCAGCGCCTTGGTGATGGCGAGGATGCCTTCGCCCGCGAACTCCTCGCCGGCGCCGAGCCTCAGCTTTTCGACTTCCTTGGCAAAAGACCGTTCGGCCATCTCTGCCTCCTTCCGTTGCCGCCCTCCCATTGCCATTGGGGGCGGCGCGTACGTCAAACTCAAATGTCGTGCTTGCGGATGTTCTTCAGCATCTTCTGCAGAATCGCGATCAGCGCGGCATATTCGACATCGTCGACGCCATCGAACATCGCCTCGAAAGCGTCGTGCATGGCCGGCCACGCGCGGGTGAAGAGCGCCCGCCCGTCATCGGTCAGGAACACATGGCGGATGCGGCTGTCGGTGACGCCCTGCTCCCGCCGCACAAGGCCCTGCCCTTCCAGCGTGTCGAGCGTGCGGCTCAAGGTCGACTGCTCGATCACCGTGTAGACCGAGAGGTCGTTGACGGTGACGCCGTCGGTAACCGACAGTACGGCCAGCGTACGCACCTGCGGAATGGTCAGGCCCTGCTTGCGGAAATCCTCGCGCAGCGTGGCGTTGTAGCGGCCCATGATGCGGTTCATCAGATAGGGAGCGAATTGCTGCAGGCCGATCTGGCCGAGAGTCGAGATGCGCTGGCGCTTTTCGGGGAACTTCTGTTCCATCAGAGCCTCCCCGCCAGCAGGAAGCCGGAGCCGCCGCCGAGACCTGCGCCCGGGTGGGTGGAGGCGCCGATGTGGTAGAGGCCTTGGATAGCGGTCTCGTGGTTGCGGCTTGCCTTGAACGGCCGCCACAGGAAGGACTGGTCGATGGTCGAGGAGCCGCCATAAGGATCGCCGCCCACAAGGTTGATGTTCATCGCTTCCAGATCGGCCGGCGAGTAGGCACGGCGCGCGATGACCGTCTCACGGAAACCGTCGATGTGGCGGGCGAGGATCGCCTCGACCCGGTCGGCAAAGGCTTCGCGCAACGCGTCGCTCCATTGTCCGTCAGCCGGTGTTTCCAACTGGCCCGCCGCATCGCCTTTGACAACGCGCGGCGCCTCGGGCAGTTGCAGCCACAGGATCGCCTTGCCCTCCGGACAGCGCGAGGGGTCGAGCGCGTGCGGCTGGCCGACGCAGATGGTCGGCACTTCCGGCAGCAGGCCGCGTACCGCCTCATTGCAGGCTTTCGACACGCCGTCGAGCCCCGGCGTCAGATGCAGCAGCGCCACCTTGTCCAGCCCCTCGCCGCGCCAGGCTGGCGGCTTGTCGAGTGCGTAGTGGATCTGGAAGTTGCCCTTGCCGTAGCGATAGTCTTTCGTCGCTTTCGCGGCGGCCTCCGGTGCATCCTTGCCGAGCAGGCGGCCGTAAAGTTGCGTCGGCGTGACCGAGCAGACGACGCTCTTTGCGGCGCTTAGCGTCTCGCCGGAGGCGAGCCGCACGCCGGTGGCTCGGCCGCCGGCCTGGACGATCGAGGCGACATCGGCATTGACCCGGATTTCGCCGCCGCGCTCCTTGATCAGCGCCTCGAAGGCGGCGAGCAGGTTCTTCGCGCCACCCTTGACGATGGGCGCGCCGGCCGCCTCCAGCGCGAAGGCGATGACCTTGGCGATCTGGCCCGAGAAGGCGTCTTCCGGTCCGAGTCCTGCATGCAGCACCCAGGGCGCCCAGAGCGCGCGCACGGTATCGGATGTATAGCCGGTTTCCAGCCAGCCGCGTGCGGGAACCAGCGCCTCGCCCATGAAGGCGGCAAGGTTGCGCGGACCGCGCCGCCAGGCTTCGCCCGCCATGAGCTTCGTCGTCGGATAGGACCAGAGCGCACCGCCGAGCAGGCCGAAGAGCAGCCCGGCATTGCGCTCGATGTCGCCGACATCGCCGCCGTGGCGGTCGCCGTCGCCGGAAGCGATGCGGTTCAGCGCCGCGATGTTGGCGGCGCGGTCGGTGGTGAGCACGGCATGGCTTCCGTCTGGCCGAAGCACGCCGGTCGGCGTCGCGGTGTGGCAGAATTCCAGCCCGTGCCGCGCGAGGTCCTTGCCGAGCGCGGCATAGGCCGGCGAGGTGAAGAACAGCACGAAGGTCGTCGCCATCACATCATGGATGAAGCCGGGCGCGGTGATCTCCTCGGTGCGCATGCAGCCGCCGATGCGGTCATTGCGCTCAAGCACGAGCACCTTGGCGCCCTTTGCGCCAAGCATCGCCGCGCAGACCAGGGCGTTGATGCCGCTGCCGACGATGATGTGATCGGGGGCGGTCATAGGAGGGTGCTCCGTGTCGGTGGTCGGTGGAGCTCAATCGCGTAAGCTTGCGTTCCTTCGCGCCCCCCTCTGTCCTGCCGGACATCTCCCTCACTTGGGGGGAGATTGGCAGCTTCGGCGCCCCGCGCTGTCCTGCAACCTTGAAGGTTGGCGAAAGCCGGCGCGACATCTGATCTCCCCCCTTGTGGGGGAGATGTCCGGCAGGACAGAGGGGGGCGCCGTAGAGCGCTAGCCCTCGAGGGCATCAGCACCAACTCCGTCACTACATCATCGCCCTCGAGCATGATCTTCTCCCGAAGACCGCCACCTCGCCTATTTGCCCGGCACCAGCGCCAGCGCGCGGATCGGGCTGCCGGTGCCGTGCTCGATCTTGAGCGGCGCGGCGATCAGGATCGCGCCCTTTGGCGGCAGCTGGTCGAGATTGCAGAGGCTGGCGAGACCGTAGCGGTTGGCCTTATGCATCAGCGTGTGCGCCGGGAATGGCGGCTCCATGCCGCCGGCCTTGCCGGCATCGGTGCCGATGGTCTCGCTGCCCCAGCCCTTGATGTCCTTGCCGATCAGGAACTGGATCGCTTCGGCTGTCGGTCCCGGCGTGTGCGGGCCGGTCTCATTGGCGTTGAGGAACTCGGCTTCGGAGCCGTTGCGCTTGTACCAGTCGGTGCGCATGACCACCCATTCGCCGGGGTTGATGGCGCCGTGCTTGGCTTCCCAGGCCTTGATATGGTCGACGGTGAGCAGGAAATCGTGATCGGCGGCGGCTTCCTTCGAGCAGTCGATGACGTTGACCGGGCCGACGAAATTCTGCGCCGGAATGGTGTCGGTGGCGCCATCCGGATAGTCCTTGCCGGTGATCCAGTGTTGCGGCGCGTCGAAATGCGTGCCCGAATGCTCGCCGAGCTTCAGCCAGTTCCACGCCCACCACGGACCATTCTTGTCATATTTGGAGATGGCGTGGATCTCGACCTTCGGCGTGTCGACGGCGAGCTCCGGCGGCAGCTTGATCAGCGGCGTATCCGGCCCGAGCGGCGCAGACAGGTCGACCACCTTGATGGCGCCCGAAAGCAGCTGGCCGGCGACCTCGCCGAGGAGTTTTTGCGTGTCCATGGTCTTCGTTCCCTCTTATGCGTGATGATCAAGGCTCGTTGCGGCCCTTAATATCCTACTAGACGAAAACATATGCATCTGCAATTATCTTTAAGCATAAAGCATTTTGGGGCTGGGCGTGAGCGAGTTCGACGCCATCTTTGTCGGGGCGGGCCACAACAGTTTGGCCTGCGCCGCGCATCTGGCGCTCAAAGGCTGGAAAATTGCGGTTTTCGAACGCAGCGCGACAATCGGCGGCGCGGTCCGAACCGCGGAATATACGCTGCCTGGCTTTCGGCACGATTTCGGCGCGATGAATCTTAGCCTGTTCGCCGGCTCGGCCTTCCACCGGAAATATGCAAATGAATTGAAAAACCACGGGCTGGAATTCGCGCCCGTCGCCGACTGTTTCGCCAGCGCTTTTCCCGACGGCAAATGGTTCGGCGTCAGCAACGATCTCGAAAAGACCGTCTCGCGGCTCGCTGCCTTCTCCGCCGCCGATGCCGCCGCCTGGCGCCGGCTGGTCGGTGCCTTTCCGGGCGAGGCCGAGCATCTGTTCCGCCTGCTCGGATCGCCGATGAGCGCGCGGGCGCTGGCCGGCACGGCCTGGAATCTCTGGCGCAAGAAGGGCCTTGCCGGCGCGCTCGACACCGGCCGGCTGTTGCTCTCGTCACCTCGCGCGTGGCTCGAGGACAATTTCGAGACGCCGCATGTCAGGACGACGCTCGCCGCCTGGGGCATGCATCTCGACTTCGCGCCCGACATCGCCGGCGGCGCGGTGTTCCCCTATCTGGAATCGATGGCCAACCAGAGCTTCGGCATGGTGCTCGGCAAGGGCGGCGCCGACACCATCATCCGCGCTCTTGCCGGCATGGTCAAAGCGGCCGGTGGCAAGATCGCGACTGAAGCGGAGGTGGCGGAGATCACCGTCGCCGGCGGCCGGGCTACGGGCGTGCGGCTGGCGTCCGGCGATTTCCATGTCGCCAGCAAGGCCATCATCGCCGGCGTCGCGCCGAAGGCGCTTCCAGGCAAGCTTCTGCCCAATGGCTCCGGCGACGCGGCCTTCGATGCGGCGATGAAAAAGTTCCGCCATGCGCCGGGCACGATGATGATCCATCTGGCGCTGGACGATCTGCCTGACTGGAACGCGAGCGCCGAGCTTCGCCGCTTCGCCTATGTGCATCTGGCGCCTTCGCTCGACGCCATGTCGCGCACCTATCAGCAGGCGATCGCCGGCATCCTGCCCGACCAGCCGGTGCTCGTCGTGGGACAGCCGACGACCATCGATCCCTCGCGCGCACCCGACGGCAAGCATGTGCTCTGGGTTCAGGTGCGCATGCTGCCGGCAGAAATCCTTGGCGATGCTGCAGGCAAGATCGCGCCCGGCCTCTGGGATGCGATCAAGGACGCCTATGCCGAGCGCGTGCTCGACATCATCGAAAGCTACGCGCCGGGATTGAGGCAGAGGATACTTGGCCGCGCGATCTTCTCGCCGCTCGACCTCGAACGCGAGAATCTAAACCTTGTCGGCGGCGACCAGATCTGCGGCAGCCATCATCTGGCGCAGAATTTTCTCTTCCGTCCGGCGCGCGGTTTCGCGCGCTGGAACACGCCGGTCTCAAACCTCTACCTCACCGGCGCCGCGACATGGCCCGGCGCCGGCACCGGTGCCGGGTCCGGCTTCATGCTGGCGCAACAGCTGGGAGGAAATTGAGCCGAGGAATTCCAGGATGGACAAGGCGCGGTTGCCCACCAACCTGAACCTACGAACGAAAAACGCCGCGCAGGGACAACCAACAAGGGGAACGACCATGACCATCAACAGACGCGAGCTTCTCGGATATGGCGCGGCGGCGATCGGCGCGGCCACGCTCGGCCTGCCGAGGGCGGCAAAGGCGGCCGGCGAACTCACGATCGCCTACAACGTCAACCTGCCGTCCTGGGACCCGACGACCGGACCGTCGGCCGTCAACCCGACCATCCAGGGCCTCTACCAGTCGGTGTTCGACCAGTTCATTCCGCAGAAGCCGGACCTCTCCTTCACGCCGGGCCTGCTCACCGAATGGGGCTGGAACGATGACCGCACCAAGGTGATGATGACGGTTCGCGACGGGGTCAAATGGCATGACGGCTCGCCTTTCACCGCAGAGGATGTGGTATGGTCGCTGCAGCGGGCCGGCGACGAAAAGACCGGCAACCCCATCCAGTTCGTCTGGAAGAACGTCAACAACTTCAAGATCGACGGCAACAAGATCACCGGCGACGTCGTGCAGTTCGACCCGGTCTATTTCAAGTGGATGTCGTTCCTCACCGGCTACATCATGCCGAAGGCCTATTACGAGAAGGTGGGCGCCGAAGGTTTTGAAAAGGCGCCGATCGGCACCGGGCCCTATATGGTCGACAAGTTCGAGCGCAACGCCTTCCTGCGGCTGAAGGCCAACCCGAACTACTGGGGCGCCAAGCCGGCCTTCGAGAATGTGACGATCAAATTCGTCACCGACGCGGCGAGCCGCGTCGCCGAGATCGAGTCCGGCTCCTCGCAGGTGACGCTCGAAATCCCCTACGAGGAATATGACCGGCTGATCGCCAAGGACGGGCTCGCCGGCTCGATCAAGAACGTCTCCGACATCGGCATGATCTTTTTCAACGACATCGAGGCGATGCTGGACAAGAATGTGCGCCAGGCGGCGGTGATGGCGGTGGACAAGGAGCTGCTGGTCAAGCGGCTGCTGCGCGGTTACGGCCAACCGATCGCGACGCTGGAGACGCCGGAATACGCGGCCTTCGATGCGTCGATCAAGGTGGAGCACAATCCGGAAAAGGCCAAGGAACTGCTCGCCGCGTCCGGCTATTCGCCCAAGAAGCCGGTCAAGTTCACCATACAGACGACCAAGGGCTTCAAGCCCAAGGACTATGAGATGATCCAGGCGATCGTCGGCATGTGGCGCAAGGTCGGCATCGAGGCCAATATCGAGGTCTACGAGATCGCCAAGCATTACGAGCTGCGCGCTGCCGACAAGCTGGCGCCGGCCGCCTTCTACAATTGGGGCAACGCCATCGGCGACCCGACCACCTCGACCGGCTTTGCCATGTACGGCCCGAGCCCGCATTCGGTGTGGGACAGCAAGGACCTTGTCGACATGATCAACCCGCTGTGGGGCGAAAAGAACGAAGCCGAGCGCATCGCCGGCTGGAAGGCGGTCGACAAATACATTGCCGAGCAGGCCTATGTGCTGCCGCTGATGCAGTATGCGCAGCCGATCGTGCATTCGAAGAAGGTCAATGTCGTGCAGCATGTGTCCGGCGCGCTGCTGCCGGCGCTGATGACCCCGGCCTGATCATCGGCCTTGGATTGCCGCGCGCGCCGTCGGTAAGACGGCGCGCATTTTCATCCGGGCGTATTGGCAGATGTTGCTGCAAAGGTTCCTTGTTCGTCTGTTGACGATGCTGGTCACGCTGTTCGGCGTGGCCGTCGTCGTGTTCGTCGTTATCCGCGTGGCGCCCGGCGATCCGATCGCCATGATGCTGCCGCCCGGCGCCAGCGATGCCGACATCGCGCGGCTGCGCGCGCTCTATGGGCTCGACAAGACACTCGTCCAGCAGTTCTTCATCTGGCTCGCCGGCGTGCTGCACGGCGATTTCGGCACCTCGATCTCGCTGCGCCAGGATGTGCTCGGCCTGGTCTTCAACCGGCTGCCGGCGACGCTGGAGCTGGCGACAGTGGCACTGCTGATGGCGATCGCGATCGGCGTCACCGCCGCGATCCTCGGCGCCCGCTCGCGCGGCACGGCGGTCGAGGCCGGCATCGACATCGCCAGCGGCGCGACGCTCTCCATCCCCGACTTCCTCTGGGGCCTGGTGCTGATCCTGCTGTTCGGCGTGCTTATCCCCGTGTTCGACATTTCCGGCCGGGTGTCGCCGCAACTCGACCTGCCTTTCGTCACGCAGTTCTATCTCGTCGAGAGCATCCTTCGACTCCGCTTCGACCTGATCTGGGACTTGCTCAAACACATGCTGATGCCGGCCGTGGCACTGGCGCTGCCGCTGGCGGCGATCATCGCGCAGCTCTTGAAACAGTCGCTGAAGGAAGTGCTCGACCTCGACTATGTCGTGCTGGCGAGGGTCAAAGGTTTTTCCGAAACGCAGGTCATCCTGCGCGAGGCGCTGAAGAACGCGGCGCTGCCGACGCTGACGCTGGTCGGAGTGCAGTTCACCTTCCTGATCGGCGGCACCGTCATCGTCGAGCGGCTGTTTTCCTATGAAGGCCTCGGCAATATGGCGATCGACGCCGTCATCAACCGCGACCTGCCGCTGATCCAGGGCATCGTGCTGGTCTTCGCGCTGCTCTTCGTGCTGGTCAATCTTGCCGTCGACATGATGTATGCGCTGCTCAATCCGAGGCTGCGCCATGGATGAGGCGCGCACCTCAAGACGCGGGCTGAGCCCGCGACTGTGGCTGGCCGGCGGCTGGCTGATCCTTGCGCTCGCCGCGGCCACCTTCGCCCCGCTGATCGCGCCGCAGGACCCGCTGGCCCAAGACCTGATGCTGGAGCGCCTGCCGCCCTTCTGGCTAGACGGCGCCGAGTCCGGCTATTGGCTGGGCACCGACAGCCTAGGGCGGGATCTTTTGTCGCGACTGATCTTTGGCGGCCGCATCGCCTTCATCGTCGCTTTCGCGGCGGCGACGTCCGCCTGCCTCATCGGCTCGGCGCTGGGCCTGATCGCCGGTTATTTCGGCGGCTGGGCCGACCGCTTCATCTCGCGCATCGTCGATATCTGGATGGCGTTCCCGCCGGTGCTGTTCGCCATCCTTTTGGTCGCGGTGCTGGGCACCGGTCTGAGCTCCGTCATCATCGCGATTGCCGTCATCGACTGGACGCGCTTCTGCCGGGTGATCCGCGCCGAAGCGATGAGCCAAGCGCGCATGGATTATGTCGAGAGCGCGCGCATCGCCGGCTATGGCCGCATCGGCATCATGCTGCGCGAGGTGCTGCCCAATGTGCTACCTTCGGTGGTGGCGCTGCTGTCGCTCGAAATGGGCATCGCCGTCATCGTCGAGGCGATCCTCTCCTTCGTCAATTTGTCGATCTCGACCGACGACCCGACCTGGGGCAGCATCATCGCCGAAGGCCGGCTGTCGATCCATCAGGCCTGGTGGGTGCTGGTGTTCCCGCTGATCACATTGATCCTCACCGTGCTTTCCTTCAGCCAGTTCGGCGAAGGATTGAAGGCGCGTTTCGATCCGGTGCTGCGATGAGCGCGTGCCTCGAAATCCGTTCGCTCAGCGCCCTGCTGCCCAACGGCCAGCGCGTGCTGCGCTCGGTGTCGCTTGCCGTCCAGCCGGGCGAGGTGCGCGCGCTGGTCGGCGAGAGCGGCGCCGGCAAGACGATGATCGGCAAGGCGCTGCTCGGCGTCCTGCCGAAAAGCGTGCGCATCATCGAAGGCGAGATGCTGATCGAAGGCGAGGAACTTAGCCGGCTCGATGCGAAAGCACGGCGCACATTGATCGGCGCCCGCACGGCGCTGATCCCGCAGGACCCGCTCACCGCGCTCAACCGGTCGCGCCGCATCGGCCCGCAGATGACCGACAGGCTGGTGCGCATTCTCGGCTGGAGCGGCGAGAGGGCGGACAAGCGCATCCGGCAATTGCTCGACGAGGTGCAGTTCCGCGACCCGCAACGCGTGCTGAAATGCTATCCGCACGAGCTCTCCGGCGGCATGCGCCAGCGCGTGCTGATCGCGGCGGCGTTCGCCGCCGAGCCCCGGCTGATCGTTGCCGACGAGCCGACGACGGCGCTGGACGTGACCGTGCAGAAGCAGATCCTGCGGCTGATCGCTGAGCTGCAGCGCGACCACGGCACGGCGATCCTGTTCGTTACCCACGATCTCGGCGTCGTCGCCAAGATCAGCCAGAAGGTGTCGGTGCTCTATGCCGGCAAGGTGGTTGAGGAAGCCGACACCGCAGCCCTCTTTGCTGCGCCCCAGCACCCCTACACGCGGGCGCTGATCGCCGCGACGCCGCGCTACACCGATCCCTACGCTTCGCTGAAGCCGGTGGACGAGACCGTACTCGCCGGGCTCACCGCCGAGATCGCCGCCGCCGACAAAGCATGGAGACCGGCCCATGGCTGAGCCGCTGTTTTCCGTGCGCGGGCTGAAGGTGGCGCTGCCCGACATGACGCGCAAGCCGCTGATCGGCCGCGCACCGCTGGCCGAGATCCTCAAGGGGCTGGATTTCGACCTGCCGAAGGGATCGGTGACCGGCATCGTCGGCGAGTCCGGCTCGGGCAAGTCGACGCTCGGCCGCGCGCTGGTGCGCCTGATCGAGCCGAGCGCCGGCTCGATCCGCGTCGAAGGGCGCGACATCAGCCATCTGTCGGAGGCCGAGCTGAGGCCGCTGCGCCGCGACCTGCAGATGATCTTCCAGGACCCGATGTCCTCGCTCAACCCACGGCATACGATCTTCAATATCATCGCAGCACCGCTGAGGCAGAACGGCTTTGGCGACAGGCTCAAGGAGCGCGTCGCGGAAGCCTTGCAGCGCGTCGGCCTGCCGCGGAATTTTGCCAGCCGCTACCGCCACGAGTTGTCGGGCGGACAGCGGCAGCGCGTCGGCATCGCACGGGCGCTGGCGCTGTCGCCGAAATTCGTGCTGGCCGACGAGATCGTCTCCGGCCTCGATGTCTCGACGCAGGCGCAGATCCTGACCCTGCTCGAAAAGCTCGCGGCTGAGATGGGACTGACGATCGCCTTCATCAGCCACGACCTGTCGGTGATCCGGCGGCTCTGCCGGCAGGTCATCGTCATGCGCGAGGGCAGGATCGTCGAAGCGAGCGCAACCGACGCGCTGTTCGACAATCCCAAGGAGGCCTACACGCGCGACCTGCTCGCCGCCATCCCGCTGCCCGAGATCGACGCGGACTGGCTGCGGCTGCCAGCGAAGGCGCCTGCATGAGAAAAGCTTAATCTGGCCGCACGCCGAACAGCGGGCCTCGGATGTGCGCAGTGGCAAAGCCAGCCCGCCAATGGAGGGTGACGTGAAATACGCAGTCCAGGCCGCGATGTTCGCAGCCACTTTGTTCGGATCAATGGGTGCGGCTTCGGCCGATTCGATCCCCGGCATGCGCGGGCACGACCATACCGGCATCACCGTGCCCGACATGAAGCAGGCCGTCGACTTTTTCACCGGGGTGGTCGGCTGCAAGAAGGCGATGTCCTTCGGCCCGTTCGCCGACGACCAGGGCACCTTCATGCAGGACCTGCTCGGCGTCGATCCGAAGGCGGTGATCGAGGAGATCACCATGGTCCGCTGCGGCACCGGATCGAACATTGAGCTGTTCAAATACACCGCGCCGGATCAGAAGGACGCAACGCCCAAGAACAGCGATATCGGTGGCTATCACATTGCCTTCTATGTCGACGACGTCGCCGCGGCGAAGACCTATCTCGACGCCAAGGGCGTCAAGACGCGATTGGGGCCTCTGCCGGTCAAGGAAGGGCCGGCCGCCGGCCAGACCATCCTCTATTTCCAGGCGCCATGGGGATTGCAGCTCGAAGCGATCAGCTACCCGCAAGGCATGGCCTACGAGAAAGGGGCCGAGACGGTGCTGTGGAGCCCCAAGGATCCGGCCAAGTGATCCGATCCGCAAAGCGCTCAGGCGATTATTCAATTATAAAACTTCAAGCTTGAAATAATTGCCTTCTGGCGTGATACTGACAGTCGGGATCGCCGGCCTTGCCGGCGATCCCCTATGCGAAGAGGAGATCGCAAGACATGAAGGTTGCGGTTCTCGGCGGCGGACCGGCCGGACTCTACTTTGCCATCTCGCTGAAGCTGCGCGACGCCGCGCATGAGGTGACGGTCTATGAGCGCAACCGTCCGGACGACACGTTCGGCTGGGGCGTGGTGCTGTCGGCCGAAACGCTGGAGAACCTGACCAGGAACGACCCGGTGAGCGCCGTCTGGATCAAGAAGCATTTCGCCTACTGGGACGACATCGCCGTCATCCACGACGGCGTGCGCATGGTCTCCACGGGACATGGCTTCTGCGGCATCGGCCGCAAGCGGCTCTTGATCCTGCTGCAGCGCAGGGCACGCGAGCTCGGCATCAAGATGATGTTCGAGACCGATATTTCGGACCCCAGGCCGTTCATGGAAACGCACGACCTGGTGGTCGCGGCGGACGGGCTGAACTCGAAATCGCGCGCCACCTTCGCCGATGTCTTCAAGCCCGACATCGACACCCGCAAATGCAAGTTCGTCTGGCTCGGCACCACGCAGAAATTCGACGACGCCTTCACCTTCGTCTTCGAGAAGACGGAGCACGGCTGGGTATGGGCGCATGCCTACCAGTTCGACAGCGAGACCGCGACCTTCATCGTCGAATGCAGCGAGCAGACCTGGGCTGCGTTCGGTTTCGGCCAAATGACGCAGCAGGAATCGATCGCGGTCTGCGAGCGCATCTTCGAAAAACACCTTGGCGGCCATCCGCTGATGACCAACGCCAACCATATTCGCGGCTCAGCCTGGATCAATTTCCCGCGCGTACTGTGCGAGCGCTGGTCGCACAAGAACCTGGCGCTGATTGGCGACGCGGCAGCATCGGCGCATTTTTCGATCGGCTCAGGCACCAAGCTGGCGCTCGAAAGCGCGGTGGCGCTCGCCGACTATGTCGAGTCCGAGCCGGACCTCGAGGCAGCCTTCCGCAAATACGAGGATGCGCGCCGCACCGAGGTGCTGAAGCTGCAGTCGGCGGCGCGCAATTCGCTCGAATGGTTCGAGGAAGTCGAACGATATCTCGGGCTTGATCCGGTGCAGTTCAACTATTCGCTGCTTACCCGCTCGCAGCGCATCAGCCACGAGAACCTCAGACTTCGCGACGCCGAATGGCTAGCGGGCGCCGAAGAATGGTTCCAGCGCAAGGCCGGCGCCGGCGGCAACATGCTGCGCCGCGCGCCGATGTTCGCGCCGTTCAGGCTGCGCGACATGGCGCTCACCAATCGCATCGTCGTCTCGCCGATGGCGCAGTACAAGGCCGTCGACGGCTGTCCAACCGACTGGCATTTTTCTCACTATGCCGAGCGCGCCAAGGGCGGCGCAGGGTTGCTCTATATCGAGATGACCTGCGTCAGCCCCGAAGGGCGCATCACGCCTGGCTGCACCGGCTTCTACAAGCCGGAACACGAAGTGGCCTGGAAGCGTCTGGTCGATTTCGTCCATGCCGAGACCGAGGCGAAAATCTGCGCCCAAATCGGCCATTCCGGCGCCAAGGGCTCGACCCGCCTTGGCTGGGAAGGAACGGACGAGCCGCTCACCTCCGGCAACTGGCCGGTGATGGCGCCGTCGGCGGTCCCGTGGTCGCCGCAGAATCAGGTGCCGAAGGCGATGGACCGCACCGACATGGACATGGTGCGCGACCAGTTCGTCGCCTCGGCGCAGATGGCCGAGCGCTGCGGCTTCGACATGCTGGAGATCCATGCCGCGCATGGCTATCTGCTCTCCGCTTTCATCACGCCGCTGACCAACAGGCGCACCGACGACTATGGCGGCTCGCTTGAAAACCGTATGCGCTATCCGCTGGAGATCTTCCACGCGGTGCGCGCGGTGTGGCCGGCCGAGAAGCCGATCTCGATGCGCATCTCCGCCAATGACTGGGTGGGCATCGAAGGCATCACGCCGGCCGATGCGGTCGAGATCGCCAGGCTGCTGCATCAGGCCGGCGTCGACCTCTGCGACGTCTCGGCCGGCCAGACCACGATCGCCGCCAAGCCGGTCTATGGCCGCATGTTCCAGACGCCGTTCTCCGACCGCATCCGCAACGAGGTCGGCATGGCGACGATGGCGGTCGGCAACATCTACGAGCCCGACCATGCCAACTCGATCCTGATGGCCGGGCGCGCCGATCTGGTGGCGCTGGCGAGACCCCATCTCACCGATCCCTACTGGACGCTGCATGCGGCGGTCACGCTCGGCGACCGTGGCGTCAAATGGCCGGATCCTTATCTGCGCGGGCGCGACCAGATCTACCGCCTGGCCGAACGCGAAGCAGCCGCGGGGTTGAAGGTATGAGCGTCACCCCGATAGGCAAGCATGCGCTGGTGACCGGCGGCGGCTCCGGCGTCGGCCGTTCGATCGCGCTGGCGCTGGCAGAAGCCGGCGTAAACGTCACTATCTGTGGACGGCGCGAGGCGGCGCTTGCCGAGGTAGCGAGCGAGCATGACCGCATTTCCGGCCTCGTCGCCGATGTCACCGACGAAGCGGATATGATTTCCCTTTACGAGAAGGCGGAAGCCGCACGCGGACCCTTCGATATCGTCGTCGCCAATGCCGGCTTGTCTGGCAGCGCACCGGCGCACAAGACCACGCTCACAGACTGGCGGCGCACGCTCGACGTCAACCTGACCGGCGCCTTCCTGACGGTGAAGCCGGCACTGACCGGGATGGCTGCGCGGAAGACTGGCAGGATCGTCTTCGTCGCCTCGACGGCCGGGCTGAAAGGCTACGCTTACGTCGCTCCCTACGTGGCGGCCAAGCATGGGGTCGTCGGGCTGATGCGGGCGCTGGCCGTCGAGACCGCCAAGTCCGGCATCACCGTCAATGCCGTCTGCCCTGGTTTCGTGGAGACCGACATGCTGGAGGAGTCCGTCCGGCGCATTGTCGAGAAGACTGGCCGCTCGATCGGGGAGGCGCGGGCGAGCCTCGCCGCGATCAATCCGCAAGGGCGCTTCATTCAGCCAGAAGAGGTGGCCGCAGCGGTGCTGTGGCTGTGCAGCGATGCCGCGCGCTCGATCACCGGACAGGCGATCTCGGTCTCGGGAGGCGAGACATGGTAGCAGGACCGACGTCCACCGGGCCGGGCAAGGACAGGCTGCGCCTGTGGATCAGACTGTTGCGCGCTTCGCGCACGATCGAGGCAGAGCTGCGCGAGCGGCTGAAGAAGGAATTCGACACGACGCTGCCGCGCTTTGACGTGATGGCGGCGCTCTACCGGTCGCCGGAAGGCATGTTGATGAGCGACCTGTCGCGCTTCCTGCTGGTGTCGAACGGCAATGTGACGGGCATCGTCGACCGGCTGGTTTCCGAAGGCCTGGTGACGCGCGCGCGCCGCAATGGCGACCGCCGCACCTCGATGGTGCGGCTGACCGAGGAAGGCTCGAAGACTTTCGCCGCAATCGCCGCCGCGCATGAGAGCTGGGTCGGCGAGCTGCTCGGCACCGTCAGCGAGGACGAGGCGCGCCGGCTGACCGGCATGCTGAAATCGTTCCGCAGCAATTGGGAGGGACGCGAATGAGCGCCATGGCCAAGCCCAAGCCTAAGCACTTCCTCTGGCAGGTGGAAGACAGGATCGCCAGGGTCCGACTCGACCGCCCCGAACGCAAGAACCCGCTGACCTTCGACAGCTATGCCGAGCTGCGCGACACGTTTCGCGACCTCGTCTATGCCGAGGATGTCGATGCCGTCGTGTTCCTGCCCAATGGCGGCAATTTCTGCTCTGGCGGCGATGTCCACGACATCATCGGGCCGCTGGTCAAGATGGACATGAAGGCGCTGCTCGCCTTCACGCGCATGACCGGCGACTTCGTCAAGGCGATGCTCAACTGCGGCAAACCGATCATTTCCGCGGTCGACGGCGTCGCGGTCGGCGCCGGCGCGATTATCGCCATGGCTTCCGACATCCGCATCGCCACACCGAATGCGAAGACCGCCTTCCTGTTCACGCGCGTCGGCCTTGCCGGCTGCGACATGGGCGCCTGCGCGATCCTGCCGCGCATCATCGGTCAGGGCCGCGCGGCCGAGCTGCTTTACACCGGCCGCACCATGAGCGCGGACGAGGGCGAGCGCTGGGGGTTCTACAACCGCCTGGTCGATGCGGCGGCGCTCGAGGCCGATGCGCTCGACATGGCTGCGCGCATCGTCTCCGGCCCGACCTTCGCGCACGGCATCACCAAGACGCAGCTCAACCAGGAATGGTCGATGGGCCTAGACCAGGCGATCGAAGCGGAAGCGCAGGCACAGGCGATCTGCATGCAGACCGGCGATTTCGAGCGCGCCTACAAAGCTTTCGTGGCGAAGGAAAAGCCGGTGTTCGAGGGGAATTGAGATGAACGGTTTTCGCCCAGGCACCCCCCTCTGGCCTGCCGGCCATCTCCCCCGCAAGGGGGGAGATCAGCTGATTGCAACGCTTTCGCCAATCACCAATGTCTCAGGATGGGCGGCGAGATCGCAGCTGCCAATCTCCCCCCTTTCGGGGGAGATGTCCGGTAGGACAGAGGGGGGTGTGAAGGAACGGGGCGTGGAAGGAAAAATCCATGCCTGACCGCTCCTTCCTCAACTGGCCCTTCTTCGAAGACCGCCATCGCGCGCTCGCCGAAAATCTCGACGCCTGGTGCGTAAAGAACCTTCCCGTCGATCACCACGACGTCGACGCCGCCTGCCGCGCGCTGGTGGCGATGCTCGGCCGCGACGGCTGGCTGAAGCCGACGGCGCTCGACACCGACAATCCCAGGCCGCTCGACGTGCGCACGCTCTGCATCACCCGCGAGACGCTGGCGCGCCATGACGGGCTCGCCGACTTCGCCTTCGCCATGCAGGGGCTCGGCACCGGCGCGATCTCGCTCTTCGGCACGCCGGACCAGCAGCACTGGCTAGGCAAGACCAGGGCCGGCCAAGCGATCTCAGCCTTTGCGCTGTCGGAGCCGCGCTCGGGATCGGACGTCGCCAACATGGAGATGACGGCAATTCGTGATGGCGACGAGTACGTGCTTTCCGGTGAAAAGACCTGGATCTCCAATGGCGGCATCGCCGATCTCTACGTCGTTTTTGCCCGCACCGGCGAGGCGCCGGGTGCCAAAGGGCTTTCCGCCTTCGTCGTGCCCGCCGACGCCAAGGGTCTCGGCATTGCCGAACGGTTGGAAGTGATCGCGCCGCATCCGCTGGCGCGGCTGTCGTTCGACAATGTGCGCGTGCCGGCTTCCACCCTCATCGGCAAGCCCGGCGACGGTTTCCGCATCGCCATGTCGGTGCTCGACGTCTTCCGCTCGACGGTGGGCGCCGCTGCTCTCGGCTTTGCCCGCCGGGCGCTCGATGAGAGCATCAAAAGGGCGGCCGAACGAAAACTGTTCGGCGCGCCGATGGCCGAGCTACAGATGGTGCAAGGCCACATCGCCGACATGGCGCTCGATATCGATGCCGCCGCCCTGCTCGTCTATCGCGCGGCCTGGACCAAGGACATGGGGGCCGCGCGGGTGACGCGCGAAGCGGCAATGGCCAAGCTGTTCGCCACGGACAAGGCGCAGGAAGTGATCGACAAGGCGGTGCAACTGCATGGCGGCGACGGCGTGCGCAAAGGCCACATCATCGAAAGCCTCTATCGGGAGATTAGGGCGCTGCGCATCTACGAGGGCGCCTCCGATGTGCAGAAGGTGGTGATCGCCAGGCAGGTGATGGGAGCCGCATGAGATCATGCCTTGCGAATCGCATTTGAATTAGGGGAGGCTGGATATGCACACGATCCTGCAGCCGGAAGGCTGGGCGAAACCGGTCGGCTATGCCAATGGCGTCGCGGCGCGCGGGCGGCTGGTGTTCGTCGGCGGCCAGGTCGGCTGGAATGCCGCGTGCCGCTTCGAGACCGACGACTTCGTCGGCCAGGTGCGACAGACGCTCGCCAACATCGTCGCGGTGCTGGCCGAGGCGGGCGGCGAGCCGCAGCAAATTACCTCGATGACCTGGTATTTCACCGACAAGGCCGAATATCTTGCCAACCTCAAAGGGATCGGCGAAGCCTACCGCGCCGTCATCGGCCGGCATTTTCCGGCCATGGCCGCCATGCAGGTGGTGGCGCTGGTCGAGGATCGCGCCAAGGTGGAGATTCAGGCTACGGCGGTTATTCCGGAGTGAGGTTCGATTTGAGTCCAACGGCTGTCGGCATTCGAGCGAGTGGCATTTGCTTTCGCCACGTCATCCCTCGAGAGCCAAGCAGGCCGCTTTTCTCTTAACTCAATCTGTGATCAGATGATCACGCTTGCTTCGGCGGGCGCGTTTCGCATCTTGTTCGCACATAGGCTTTGTCGACACCTAAGGAAAGCAAAAGCGTGGCTCTGGGCTTCGAACCGGTATCGGGACGCATCACCGTTCAGGATGGCGTCTACCAGCAGCTTCGCCATGCCTTGATGGTCGGCAGTTTCGATCCAGGGCAGGTGCTGACCATAGCCTCGCTGGCGGAAGCGTTCGGCACCTCGAACATGCCGGTGCGCGAGGCGTTGCGACGGCTGGCGGCGGAGAACGCACTCGAGATCTCGCAGAACGGTTCGGCCTGCGTGCCGGTGGTGACGCGGGCGCGGCTCGACGACCTCTGCCGGGCCCGCCTCGCCGTAGAAGGGCTCGCCGCCGAGCTCGGCGGACCGCGCCTGACCGCTGCCGAGATCGCCTCGCTGCAAAGGGTTACCGACGACCAGCAGGCGATCGGCCGCGACGGCAGCATCTACGAGCTGATCGCCAAGAACCAGCAGTTCCACTTCACCATCTACCGCGCCTCCGGTTCCGACGTTCTGTTCCAGCTGATCGAGACGCTGTGGCTGCGCTTCGGCCCTTACATGCGGCTGTTGTCCAACCATGTCGCGCCGCTGATGCGCGCCGGCACCATGGAGCCCTCGGGCCGGCACGTCGCGATCATCGCGGCGCTGAAGGACAAGGACTTTGCCCGCGCCCGCGACGAAGTGGTGGCCGACATCACTGCGACCCAAGCGACCTTGCGCACGATCTGCCCGGACGTGCCGGAGCCCCGGCCGGTCGATTTCGCCGCCTTTGGCAGACCGTCCTGACATAGGTATGGCGGCGGGCCCGGCCGAACCGCCTGTCGCGCCCCCTACTGGACCAAGAGAACAGCCGGAATTTGAGGCGTTGATCCGTATTTCCGCAGCCGCGGCGATTGATCCCTATCCAGTTTTGTGATCACATGATCACAAGGGGCGAAAGACAGCAAATGTCCGGCTATTTTCTCTACCACTCGATCGGCACTTTCCCCGGCAAGGCCGAGCGGATGGCCGCCGCGCTGACTGAGTTTTCCGGTATCTGGTCGGCGGAGGATGACGGCCAATGGCCGGCCGCACTTGCCGCGCGCCAGCGTTTCATCGATGCCTGGACGCGGCTGATCGAGGCACCGCAAGGCACGCTGACCACGGCCGAGAATGTCACTGCCGCGCTCTACAGCCTGATCGGCGGCCTGCCGGCCGAGCGCCTGGCCGGAAAGCGGCTGCTGGTCGCCGCTGACTGTTTTCCGAGCCTGCATTTCCTGCTCGCCGGGCTTGCCGAACGTTTCGGCTTCAAGCTCGACAAGGTGCCGCTGCCGCCGGGCGAGAGTTGGGTGCGCGACGAGGATTTCATTGCCCGCTGGCAAGCGGATGTCGGGCTGGCACTGCTGACCTTCGTCACCTCGACGGCCTCGCATCGCTGCGATGTCGAGCGGCTTGCCGCGCATGGCCGCGCCATGGGGAGCGTCGTCGGCGTGGACGTCACGCAGGGCATCGGCGTGGCCCCGTTTTCGGTTGCCGCGACGCCGGTCGATTTCGTCGTCTCGACTTCGCTGAAATGGCTGTGCGGGTCCTCCGGCGCCGGCATATTGCAGGTCGCACCGGATCTTCTGGCGACGTGCCGGCCGGAGCTGCGCGGCTGGTTCAGCCAGCCGAACCCGTTCTCCTGGGATCTCGACGCCTTCACCTACGCCGACGACGCGCGCCGCTTCGACCACGGCACGCCGGCGATTCTCGCAAGCGTCGCCTCGCTGCCGGGGCTGGAATGGGTGGAACACACCGGCATCGATACGCTCCGCGCGCAGAATGCCGCGCTCGTCGAGCGCATCATCGGCGCCGCGCTGAAGAATGACTGGGAGGTCCGCTCGCCGCTCGACGCCAATGAGCGCGGCGGCAGCGTCATGCTCGGCCTGCCGCAGGGCGTCAACGCGTCCGAGGTCGTCGGGACCTTGCGCAAGAAGGAGCTCTACTGCGATGCGCGCGGCACGACGCTCAGGCTGTCGCCGGGCATGGTCACCACCGAAACGGCGGTCGAGGCGCTGATCGCGCAGTTGCAGGAGCATGTCGGTTCGCGGCGGCGCCGCGCATCCTGATTGCAGGCACCGCCTCGCCTGCGGCGCCCAGGAGTTGGGCGCCGAAAGGGGCGGATGAGGAACCGAACCAGAGGGAAGCAAGATGTTGAAACGTCTAGGACTGATTGGGGTGATCGTTGCCGCGGGCGTCGCCTTCGCGGCGCCGGCCTTCGCCGACAAGATCATGGTGGGCGCCTATCCGGCCAACCCGCCATGGGAATACAAGACCGATTCCGGCGGCTTCGAAGGTTTCGAGATCGACGTCGCCAACGACGTCGCCAAGCGCATTGGCGCCGATGTCGAATTCCAGGACCTCGGCTTCCAGGCGCTGTTCGCCGCGACGGCTTCGGGCCGTATCGACTTCGCCGTGTCCTCGATCTCGGTCACCAAGGAGCGGCTGCAGAACCAGGGCTTCACGCAAGCCTATTACGACAGCGACGGCACCATCGTCGGCAAGGCGGATTCAGCCATCAAGTCGCTCGACGACCTCAAGGGCAAGACCATCGGGGTCATCGCCGGCTCGACCGGCGAAGCCTACATGAAGGAAAATGCCGCCAAGCTCGGCGTCGCCGAGACCAAGAGCTACAACGCCCAGCAGGACCTTTTGCTCGATGTGCAGAATGGCCGCATCGACGGCGGCGCCGGCGAGCTGGCCGGCTTCCTGTTCGCCATCAAGCAGATGCCGGCGCTGAAGATCCTGGTGCGCATCCCGACGGGCGAGCGCTTCGCGATGATGACCAAGAAGGGCCATCCGCTGCTGGAGAAAGTCAACGACGCCATCAGCGAAATGAAAAAGGACGGCACTATGGCCGCGATCCACAAGAAGTGGTTCGGCGTCGATCCGGAAGCCGGCACCAGCACGATGACGCCTGGACCGATCCCGCAATAAGCCGGCTAATCAACGTCTTTGAAGGAGCGTGGGCGCCCGGCGCTCGTCATCTCCAATCCCTCAGGCCTGTGCGAAGCAGCAAGGTCTGGCGCTGCCTTCATGGTGAAGCGATGGAACTGATCGATACCTTCTTCAACTGGGGCATCCTGATCCGATCGTTTCCGATCCTCATCCGCGGGCTCGGCAACACCGTCCTGCTCGGCTGCGCCGCGATCGTCTTCGGCACCATTGCCGGGCTGGCGATCTGCCTGGTGCGGCTCTACGCGCCGAAGCCTCTGAGGCGGCTGGCGATCCTTTACATCGACATGTTCCGCGCGCTGCCGATCCTGGTGGTGCTGATCCTGATCTACTACGCCCTGCCCTTCATCGGCATCCGCCTGTCGTCCTTTGTGTCGGCAGCGCTTGCGCTGTCGCTGGTGCTTGCGGCCTTCACCGCGGAAGTCTGCCGCGCCGGAATCCAGAACATCCCGAAAGGCCAGTTCGAGGCGGCCGCCGCACTCGGCCTGCCGTTCTGGGTCGCCATGCGCAAGGTGGTCCTGCCGCAGGCGATCCGCGTCGTCATTCCACCGCTCACCAGCAATTGCGTCTCAGTGTTCAAGGACACCGCGCTCGCCTCGGTCGTGGCGATGCCCGACCTTCTGAAGCAGGCGACCGACGCGCAGGCGCTGATGGCCAACCCGACGCCGCTGATCGGCGCCGCGATCATCTATCTCGCCTTCCTGTGGCCGCTGGTGCGGCTGGTCGGCTACCTCGAAGAGCGCGGCAAGGCCCAGTCCGGCGCGCACTAATCCCCTTAGAATTTCATCGATCACCTGAAGGAGACTCCCGTGAACCAGCACCATGTTTCGAAAGCGCAGGATTCGAAAGCGCACGACGGGGCAGCTTCGTTTCCGGTCGAGAGGATCCGCGCCATGTTTCCTGCGCTCCGGCAGGCCGGCGAGTTCATCTTCATGGACAACGCCGC
Source organism: Mesorhizobium silamurunense (assembly GCF_014843825.1). Classification (GTDB taxonomy): domain Bacteria; phylum Pseudomonadota; class Alphaproteobacteria; order Rhizobiales; family Rhizobiaceae; genus Mesorhizobium; species Mesorhizobium silamurunense. The sequence continues at coordinate 9,372 of NZ_JHQR01000171.1, read as the reverse complement.
CGGCGCGCAGATCCCGCAAAGCGTGCTCGATGCGGTGACCAACCATCTGGTCGGACACAACGTCCAGCGCGGCGGCCGCTATGGCCGCAGCGTCACCGTCGACCAGTCGGTCGCGGACGCACGCGAAAGCGTGGCGCTGTTGATCAATGCCTACAGCCCATCGGAAATCTGCTTCGGCATGAACGCCACTTCGTTTATCCGCCTGGTCAGCCTCGGCATCGGCCAGATGCTTGCCAAAGACACAGATGGGGACCGTGACGAAATCATCATCACCGACATGGATCACGACGCCAACATCGCCACATGGCTGGCGCTGGAACAGGCCGGCGCCAAGTTCAAATGGTGGCGCATGCGCGAGGACGGCAACCTCCATGTCGACGACCTCAAGCCGCTGATGTCGGAGCGCACCCGTCTGGTCGCCTGCACGGTGACGGCACATTCGATCGGCTCGATCGTCGATGTCGCTTCCGTTGCCAGGATCGCGCATGCGGCGGGCGCCGAAGTGTTCCTCGACTGCGTGCATTACGGCCCGCACGGGCTGATCGACGTCCAGGCTTGGGACTGCGACTATCTGGTCTGCTCCGGCTACAAGAATTTCTCGCCGCATATGGGTTTCCTCTGGGGCCGCTTCGAAACGCTGAAGCGGCTGCCGACCTTCCGCGAGAATTTCATTCCCGACGAGCCGCCCTACAAGGTCGAAGCAGGCACCTTCATCTACGAGAACGTCTCCGGCATGGACGCTGCGGTCCGCTATCTGGAATCGGTCGGCCGCAATTTCTTAGTCCAGAACAACCGCGCGCGCCGCGACAACATCGTCGCCGGCATGAACGCCATCCGCGACTACGAATTGATGCTGGCGCGTGAGATGCTGAAGGTGCTGAAGGACTGCGGGGCGACGATCTACGGCGTCGCCGATGAGGCCCGCATCCACGAGCGCGTGCCGACCTTCTGCTTCAACATCGCCAAGCTCTCACCGCAGAGGATCGTCGAGGAAATGGCCGTGATGCAGATCGGCATCCGCGACGGCCACATGTATGCGCCGCGGCTGATGAAGCGTCTCAACCTGTCGATGGACAGCGGGGCAATCCGCGCCTCGCTGGTGCACTACAACACGGTGGAAGAGGTGCATCGCTTCGGCGAAGCGCTGCGGGCCATTATCGCGAAGTTGTCGTAGGCACTCGGACTCTTCGCAAGGGAAACTGGGGGCGCGACCACTTTCGCGTCGTCATCCTGGGGCGGAGCAAGGAGCGAAGCGACGCGGCGCAGACCCCAGGAAGACGAAAGATGTCAGGCGGCCTTTTTCTTCGCCAGCCTTGCCTTGATGCTCGCAACGTCCGCGCGCGGCGTCGCGGCGAACAGCGTCTTGGTGTAGGCGTGCTTGGGGTCCGAGAAGACCTCATCGCGCGAGCCGTATTCGACCGCCTCGCCGAAATACATCACCATCACTTCGTCGGCGATGTAGCGCACCACCGACAGGTCGTGGCTGATGAAGACGTAGGTCAGCTTGAACTCGTCCTGCAGGTCGGCAAGCAGATTGAGCACCTGCGCCTGCACCGAAAGGTCGAGCGCCGAGACAGGCTCGTCCAGCACAAGCAGGCTGGGATTGAGCATCAGCGCGCGGGCGATGGCGATGCGCTGGCGCTGGCCGCCCGAGAACATGTGCGGATAGCGGTTGTAGTGCTCCGGCCCGAGGCCGACCTTCTTCAGCATCTTCATCGCAAGATCGCGGCGTTCCTCGGCCGGCTTGTCGGTGTTGATGAGCAGCGGCTCGCCGAGCACGTCGCCAATCTTCTGGCGCGGATTGAGCGACCCGTAAGGGTTCTGGAAGACGATCTGCACCTTGCGGCGCATCTCCTTGGTCAGCCCGTCCCTGGCGATGTCGACCTTGTTGCCGTCGATGAGAAGCTCGCCGGCCGTCGCCGGGTCGATCAGCGTGATGATGCGGGCCAGCGTGGACTTGCCGCAGCCGCTCTCGCCGACGATCGCCAGCGTCTTGCCCTTCTCGACGCTGAAGGAGACGCCCTTCACCGCATGCACGGTGCGCGCGCCGCGGAACAGCCCGCCGCCGACATGATAGTCGCGCACGATGTTCTTGCCTTCGACGACCTTGGTCATGCGCCGGCTCCCGAGGGCGCCGGCTCGAACAGCATGTCGGAGACGGTTGGCAGCCGATCGCCGACGGCATTATCCGGCAGCGCCGAGAGCAGCGCGCGCGTGTAATTGCTCTTCGGCGATTCAAAGAGCGACAAGACGTCGGCCTCTTCCATCTTGCGGCCCTTGTACTGGACGATGACGCGGTCGGCGGTTTCAGCGACCACGCCCATGTTGTGGGTGATCATGATCAGGCCCATGCCGTATTTGGCCTGCAGCGAGACCAAGAGATCGAGGATCTGCTTCTGGATGGTGACGTCGAGCGCAGTGGTTGGCTCGTCGGCGATGAGCAGCTTCGGATTGCAGGCAATCGCCATTGCGATCATGACGCGCTGGCACTGGCCGCCCGACATCTGGTGCGGGAAGGAGTTCAGGCGCTCCGCCGGTTCGGGAATGCCGACCTGCTTCAACAGCTCGATGGCGCGCGCCCGGCGCTGCGCACGGTCCATGCCGAGATGGAAGCGCAGCACTTCCTCGATCTGGAAGCCTACGGTGAAGCAAGGATTGAGGCTGGCGACGGGCTCCTGGAAGATCATGGCGATGTCCTTGCCGATGATCTTGCGGCGCTCGGCCAGGCTGATCTTCAAGAGATCGCGGCCGCCAAACATCATGCGGTCGGCAGTGACGGTCGCCGTCCACGGCAGAAGGCCCATCACCGCCAGCATCGACACCGACTTGCCGGAGCCGGATTCGCCGACGATGGCGAGCACCTCGCGCTCGTCGACATGGAGCGAGACGCCATCGACGGCGCGGAACGGGCCGGACGCGGTCTGGAATTCGACGACGAGGTTCTGGATGTCGAGCAATGCCATCACGACCTCCTGAGCTTCGGATCGAGCGCGTCGCGCAGGCCGTCGCCGATCAGGTTGATGGCGAGCACGGTGATCAGGATGGCAAGACCCGGGAAGGTCACCACCCACCAGGCGCGCAGGATAAATTCGCGCGCCGAGGCGAGCATGGTGCCCCATTCCGGCGTCGGCGGCTGCGCGCCGAGACCGAGGAAGCCGAGCGCGGCCGCCTCGAGAATGGCGTTCGAGAAGGACAGCGTGCCCTGGACGATCAGCGGCGCCAGGCAGTTGGGCAGGATGGTCTTGAGCATCAGCCTCAGATGTCCGGCGCCGGCGACCTTCGCCGCCACGACATATTCGCGGCTCTTCTCAGCCATCACCGCAGCGCGCACCAGCCGCGCGAAATGCGGCTGCAGCACGAGCGAGATCGCCAGCATCGCATTGAACAGGCCGGGCCCGAGGATGGTCACCAGCACCAACGCCAGAAGCAGCGACGGGAAAGCGAGGATCAGGTCCATGACGCGCATGATCGCGACGTCGACCCAGCCGCGGAAATAGCCTGCCAGCAGGCCGAGCGTGATGCCGCCGGTTAGCGCAAGCGTGACCACGACCGCGCCGATGAGCAGCGAGAAGCGCGCGCCATAGAGCAGGCGCGAGAGGATGTCGCGGCCGACCGGATCGGTGCCAAGCAGATATTGGGTGGTGCCACCCGTCTGCCATGCCGGCGGCCTGAGGAACGCGGTCTTGTCCTGAACGTCCGGCGCGTAGGGCGCGAGCAGCGGTGCGAAGAGCGCCGCCAGCACCAAAAGAATGAAGACGACGAGGCCGATCACGGCGCCGCGGTTCACCGAGAAATAATGCCAGAAGGTCTTGAAGCCGGTCAGGCGATCCGGGCTGCCTGCGGCCATGGGGGCGATTTCGGTCGACTGGCTCATCACGCGGCCCTGATGCGCGGATTGATGACGGCATAGAGCACGTCGACGATGAGGTTCACGGCCATGACGATGAGCGCGATCAAAAGCAGACCTGACTGCACGACGACATAGTCGCGCTTGAAGATGGAGTCGACCATCCATTTGCCGATGCCCGGCCAGGCGAAGATGGTTTCGGTGAGAATGGCGCCGGCAAGCAGCGTGCCGACCTGCAGGCCGATGGTGGTGACGACCGGGATCAGCGCGTTGCGCAGGGCGTGCACGCCGATGACGCGGGCGGCCGAGAGCCCCTTGGCGCGCGCGGTGCGGACATAGTCCTCGCCCAGCACCTCGAGCATGGCCGAGCGCGTCTGGCGAGCGATCACCGCCAGCGGAATGGTGCCGAGCACGATCGCTGGCAGGACGAGATGGCTGAGCGCCGAACGAAATGCATCCCACTTGCCGTAGAGGAGACTGTCGATGGTCATGAAGCCGGTGATCGGCCTCAGGAAGAACTGCAGGCCCATGCGGCCGGAAACCGGCGTCCAGCCAAGATAGCCGGAGAAGAAGATGATAAGCAGCAGGCCCCACCAGAAGATCGGCATGGAATAGCCGACGAGCGCGGTGCCCATCAGCGACTGATCGAACCACGAACCGCGCTTGACGGCCGCGAATATGCCGGCCGGGATGCCGATCACCATGGCGAAGATCATGGCGAAGAAGGACAGTTCCAGCGTGGCCGGAAAGAGCGTCTTGAACTCCTGGAGAACCGGGCGCTTCGACGAAATGGAGACGCCGAAATCGCCGGTGGCGACCTCGCCGACATAGCGCGCATACTGCTCCCAGATCGGCAGGTTGTAGCCGAACTGTTCCTTGAGCTCTTCGTAGCGCGCGGGGGTGACGCCATGCTCGCCGGCCATGGCCAGGATCGGATCGCCGGGCAGCAGCCGGACGAAGGCGAAGGCACAGATGGTGATGCCGACGAGGGTCGGGATCAGGAGGGCGATTTTATTGAGAAGATATCTGAGCATCGTCAAATGGAATGGGGCGGCGCTAAAATGGCGCCGCCCCGTTCGCAATATTACTCGGCCTTGTCAACGCCGTCGAAGCGATGAATGCCGAGCGGGTCCATCTTGAAGCCGCTGACGTTGTTGCGGACAACGGCATAGACCTGGCTGTGGGCCAGCAGGAAGGCGGGCGCCTGCTTGGCGAAGATCTCCTGCGCCTGCTCATAGAGCTTGGTGCGCTCGCCCTGGTCGCTGGTCTTCTTGGCCTTCTGGATCAGGTCCTCGAAGTCCTTGTCGCACCAGCTGGAGTAGTTCGAGACGCCGATGGCCGAGCAAGCGAAGAGGGTGGCGAAGAAGTTGTCCGGATCGCCATTGTCGCCGGTCCAGCCGATCTGGAAGGCGCCGGGACGCTCCTTCTTCTTGCCTTCCTCGCGATACTTGGTCCACTCGTAGTTGACGATCTCGGCCTTGACGCCGACCTTGGCCCAATCGGCCTGGATCAGCTCAGCCGCGCGCTGGAAGTTCGGGTTGTATGGACGAACGCGGTCGGAAGCCCAGAGCTGGATTTCCTTCAGCCCGGCATCGGCCAGCACCTTCTTGGCCGCTTCCGGATCATAGGAATCGAACTTCACGGCCTTGTTCCACGACCACATGGTCGGCGGGATCAGGTTCTGGGCCGGCGTGGCGCCTGCATCCTGGAACAGCGACTTGATCAGGGCTTCCCGGTCGATCGCCTGGTTGAGCGCATGACGGACCTCGGGCTTGTCGAGCGGCGGGATCGTCGTGTTGTAGCTCATGTAGCCGATGTTGAGGCCGGCTTGGTCCATCAGGGTCACGTCCTTGTTGGCCTTGATGGTGGCGATGTCGGCCGGGTTCGGATAGGGAGCCACATCGCATTCGCCGGCCAGCACCTTCTGGATGCGGGCGGTCGCGTCAGGAGTGATCGCGAAGACGAGATCGTCGATCTTCTCCTTGCCCTTGAAGTAGTCTGGGTTCGCCGCATAGCGGATGACCGAATCCAGCTGATAGTCGACGAACTGGAACGGGCCGGTGCCGATCGGCTTGGTCGAGAAGTCGGCCATCTTGCCGTCCTTCTCGAGCTGGTCGGCATATTCCTTCGACACGATCGAGGCGAAGTCCATGCCGAGATTGGCCAGCATCGGCGCGTTCGGCTCGGTCAGCGTCAGCTTGACGGTGAGGTCGTCGACCTTTTCCCACTTGGCGACGTATTTCGGCATGTCCATGCCGGTGTAGTAGTCCCAGGTCAGGTTCGGCAGATACTTCTCGCCGTTCCATGGATTCTGCTTGTTGAACTGACGGTCGAAGGAGAAGACGACGTCGTCGGCATTGAGGTCGCGGGTCGGCTTGAAATAGTCGGTGGTCTGGAACTTCACGCCCGGATGCAGGTGGAAAGTATAGACCAGGCCGTCGTCGGAGATTTCCCATTTGTCGGCGAGGCCGGGCTCGATCTCGGTGCCGCCATGCTTGAACTCGACCAGGCGCGAATAGACCGTGCGCGACGAGGCGTCGAAGTCGTTGCCGCCCGTCGTCGTACCCGGGTCGAAATTAGCCGGCGACGCTTCCGAGCAATAGACAAGCGTCTTTGCATTGGCCATGCCACCCAGGACGCTTGCAGCCAGCAACGCGGCTGCAAAAGTCATTGTCTTTTTCATTGAGCACTCCCTGATGTTCTTCCAAGCCCCTCTATCAGGCTCGCGAAGCGCGCATATAAGCACCGTTTTTGGGGCTTTGGAACACCCCGTTTGCGTACCCCACGGTAAGCAGGAAAAGAATCCGTATTTTCCTCAAATATCGGAAAAAATTAGCAGAATTTTTCGCTCACGACATTGTTAACGACCGCATTTTTTTATTGATTGGCCGTCTCCCGAAATCAGGACGAGGAGCACCCTGCTTGCGATCCTGGTCCTTGTCGGCACGCGCTTCAGGGAGCGGTCGGCGAAGGGATTTCGGCGGCAAATCTTTCCGCCGCTGCCGCTGGGGCAAGACTTGCACCGCCGCTGATAGAGGCAATACATAGGCGTCATGCCGGATTTCTTGGGAATCCGCGATCGGCGACAGCGGAGGACGTTTCCGGTATCGGAAGCGAGCGCGGCGCGAGGCAGCAGAACCAGGGACACCAGGGAGGGATTTGGTGGCAAAAGCAGCAAAGACGACGCCCCCGGCGAAGGCAAAAGCCAAGGCCGCGACCGGCAATGCCGGCGCGCCCAAGGCTTCACATTCCAAGACCGCTTCACCCGCCAAGACGTCTTCACCTGCAAAGGCCACTTCCAAGCCGAAGGCCGCTGCCGCTCCGAAAAAGACGAGCCCCAAACCCGCCGCCAAGGCTGCAACCGCAAAGACCGACAAGCCTGCGGCCGCGAAGCCGGCCCCGACGCAGGCCAAGCGTTTGCCGAAGGCGATCACCGAGCTCACGGCCGGATTGCCGGAAAAGCCGTGGCTGAAAAACTATCCGAAGAACATGCCGGCCGAGATCGGCCCGCTCTCCCACAATTCGATCGGCGACTTCCTCGTCGGCGCCTGCAAGCAGTTCTCCGGCCGGCCCGCATATGTGTGCATGGGCAAGTCGATCTCCTACGCCGACCTCGAGCGGCTTTCGGCGGCCTTCGGCGCCTATCTGCAGTCGAAAGGCTTGGAGAAAGGCGCGCGCGTGGCGCTGATGATGCCGAACGTGCTGCAATATCCGGTGGCGATGATGGCGGTGCTTCGCGCCGGCTTCACGGTGGTAAACATCAATCCGCTCTACACGCCGCGCGAGCTCGAGCATCAGCTCAAGGATTCCGGCGCGCAGGCCATCGTCATACTGGAAAACTTCGCCAACACGCTACAGACGGTGATCGCCCGGACGCCGGTCAGGCATGTGGTGGTGGCGGCGATGGGCGACATGCTTGGCGGGCTGAAGGGAGCGATCGTCAACCTCGTCGTGCGGCGGGTCAAGAAGATGGTTCCGGCCTGGTCGCTGCCCGGCCACGTCAAATTCAATGCCGCGCTGAAGGCCGGCGCGGGCCTCACCTTCAGACCGGCAACGGTCTCGAGCGACGATATCGCCTTCCTGCAATATACCGGCGGCACGACCGGCGTCTCGAAGGGCGCGACGCTCCTTCACCGGAACGTGCTCTCCAACGTGGCGCAGAATTCGCTCTGGGTAGAGGACGCCTATACGGTCAAGCCGAAGCCCGCGCATCTCAACTTTGTCTGCGCGCTGCCGCTCTACCACATCTTCGCGCTGACGGTGAACGCGCTGATGGGCATGCAGCAGGGCGCGCAGAACGTGCTCATCCCGAACCCGCGCGACATTCCGGGCTTCGTCAAGGAACTGCAGAAAAACCCGGTGCACATCTTCCCCGGCCTCAACACGCTGTTCAACGCGCTGCTCAACAATGAGGACTTCCGCAAGCTCGACTTCAAGCCGCTGATCCTGACGCTTGGCGGCGGCATGGCGGTGCAGAGAGGCGTGGCCGAGCGCTGGAAGACGCTGACCGGCTGTCCGGTGAGCGAAGGCTACGGGCTTTCCGAAACCTCGCCGGTGGCGACCGCCAACAAATTCAGCTCCAGCGAATTCACCGGCACGATCGGCCTGCCGCTGCCTTCGACCGAGATCGCCATCCGCGACGACGACGGCAACAACGTGCCGCTCGGCGAAGTGGGCGAGATCTGCATCCGCGGGCCGCAGGTGATGGCCGGCTACTGGAACCGGCCGGACGAGACCGCCAAGGTGATGACCGAGGACGGGTTCTTCAAGTCGGGCGACATGGGCTTCATGGACGAGCGCGGCTATACCAAGATCGTCGACCGCAAGAAGGACATGATCCTGGTCTCCGGCTTCAACGTCTATCCGAACGAGCTGGAAGAGGTCGTGGCGCAGCATCCCGGCGTGCTCGAGGTGGCGGCGATCGGCGTGCCGGACGAGCATTCCGGCGAGGTGCCGAAGCTGTTCGTGGTCAGGAAGGATCCGGCGCTCACCGTCGAGGCGCTGACCGCCTATTGCCGCGAGAACCTGACCGGCTACAAACGGCCAAGATACATCGAATTCCGCACCGAGCTGCCGAAGACGCCGGTCGGCAAGATCCTGCGGCGCGCGTTGCGGGAGTAGACTTGAGCGAAAATGTTGCCGGCCTGACGCCAGAGCGTCGCGGTGGCCTCGATCCCGCGGAATTCATCAAGGCGAACATGCGGCTTTTGCCGGTGCCGTCGCTGCCTGAAATCCGCCTCTATACCGCCCATCCCGGCAGCGGGCTGAGACGGCTACTGGAACCCGATGATGAGGCCGACGAAGGCACGGCCGAGCCACAGCCGCCCTTCTGGGCTTATGCCTGGGCGGGCGGGGCAGTGCTGGCGCGCTACATTCTCGACCGGTCCTCGACCGTTGCCGGCCGCCGCGTGCTCGACCTCGGCGCCGGCTCCGGCCTTGTCGGCATCGCCGCGGCACTCGCAGGAGCAAGCGAGGTGATCGCGGCGGAAATCGACCGCAACGGCGTCGTCGCGCTCGGCCTCAAC
>NZ_JHQR01000168.1 GCF_014843825.1 Mesorhizobium silamurunense | reverse complement strand
CTTCTGGGTTGCCTGCGGCTTTGCCGGCTCGGGCTTCCGCGCGGCATTCTGTTCGGGCTCCTCGGTCGCGCGCTCGAGCGTGGCGCGCGGCCTCAGGCCCGGAACGGCGATGCTGTCGGGCAAATCATCCTGCGACGGCAGCGAGGCGACCTGCACTTCGCCCTGGTTTCCAGCGGCTTGATTTCCAGCGGCCTGCCCCGAGGCTTCGGCATCATCGGAGGCGCCGGCCGTCGCGTCGGGCGCACGGGTGTTGGCGAGCGCGACCGCGGTCGGCACGTCGACCGTCTCTTCGGGCACGACATTTGCCAGCGCCAGTGCCAGCTCGGACGCACGCTGGACATCGACCTGGTTCGAGCCGAACCGTGCCTCGGCCGGACCGCTCAAGGTCGGGTCGGTCTGGGTCGGGTCGGTCTGGACGGCGCCGCCGAAGCGGCTTGCCGACGGCAGGCTCGCCAGCAGGAAAGGCGCGCTCTCGGCACGATGGAAGGCATCGGCGAGTTTCTGCGGCGAAAGCCCGGCGCGCTTGATGACGCTGTCGAAACGGTCGGCGGCGTCCGCGGCGGAAGCCAGCACGACCTTTTCATGCGATACGCTGTCGGGAGCCGCCGGCTTCAGCCGCGCGGCCTTGCCGTCATGGGCTGAGACCGAGGGCGCGAAGCTGGTGGCAATGCTGAGGCAGCCGGCATCGCAGCCGCGGGTGAGCGAGCCCGTCTTGTAGGCGCCGGCCGCGGCAAGGCGGGGCGCCCAGGCATTGACGAGCTTGCGACGCTGGTCGCCAAGCGCAATGCTGCGCGGCGCAAGCAGGCTCTGCGGCAATCCGTTGGATGCGGCGGTGAGCGAGGTGCTCACGGAATAGAGGCCGGCCATGGTCGCCACCGACCATAGAACGAGCGCTCCGCCGATGGCGGGCACCACGACCCAGCGTTGGCCGGATCTCTTCGAAGTCAAACCCCTCTCAGGAGTGTCACCCCGGTTTTTCAAACGCAAAAACGCCATACGACCACTCTCAATCGGCATGCCGGTTTGCGGACCTGGCACCCGTCACGATCACAGTTCGCCTGGTGCCCCCTGCACCTTCACGCGCCTGTTGCCGATTGATTCAAAAGATGGACAAAGATGGTTAACCAATCCCTCCACCAGCCGCCAATCTGGCGACGGTCCATACGAAAAAGAGCCCTCCATGGTCTCCGCCACGGTAAAAATGCTCGCCTTCGCCCGCTTTTGCTGCCCGTTTTTGCGGGCCGAGTCAAGCAAGCGCGAAGGTTCTACCCTTTCGGGCGATCGCCGGCTAAGGGCGGATTGAGGTTAAAAAACGGCAGGAAGAGCCTGGCGCGGTGAGGTGCGACATCTTTTCGGGAACAGAACGCAACGCGAACCCCGCGGCAGGAAGGAAGATTTCGCCGTGTGCCCGAAAATCAATGACAGAATTATCAAGCCAGATGGCTTCACGCCCTGGCCGCGCGGCGCTTCGAAAGCGACTGCCACAACTCCGCTTCGGCGGTGAAGCCGTCCTGGAAAGCTTCGATGACGTGGCAGGCAAGCTGTTCTCTTTGGTCCCCGTCCTTAAGGGCCAGACGGCGCTCGTCGCACAACTGGTTAAATACCCTCTGGAGAAGCTCCAGCTCGACTGGCGTGAATATGCCGCTGTGTTTGGTGAAAGCCATGACGCTTCCCTCCCCCTTGGATGGGCGAAAGCGCGATCTACTCTTTCAAGCGTCCGTGTGCCTCGGCTCGGTGCGGACGACGAGTCAATTCTACACCTTTCGAGGCGGCGTAGCGACTCGTTCGCAGTCGAAATTTCAAACCGACCCACTACCCGTCGTCCGACGCCCCTCTGGCCTGCGGGGCGCCTTGAGCCTTTCAGCCTTTGAATCGCTTACCCGGTCCAACTATTTGTTTTTACGCAATTCCTGACGGAAATCGCTGCGCACTTTTCCTGAATGCTTCAAACACCGGCAAACGTCGGGTATTCAGCGCATCTGGTCCGGTTCGTCGGCGACCCCCACATGATGCCGATAGACCATTCCCCAGCCCTTCCAGCCGGTGAACAGAAGGATGAGAACAACGATCAGCGACAGGATGAGGCCAACCGGCAACACCGCCGCCTCGCCTTGGGCATATCGCGTGTACCAGTTGTAAAGCTCGATCAGGACGACGATCACGTTGCCGCCGGCGTGAAGCCATACGTCCCGAAGATTGCGGATCTGGGCATCGCCCATAATGTCGGTCAGGCCGGCAAGAGCGGCCAGCGCGGCCATGATCAGACCGGCTCCCAGCAGCCAGAGCGAAGCGGTGACCCAGCCCGGATTACCGGTCCGCCAGAAGATGAGGTCGCAAACGAAGGTCGCGACGAAGAAGGCGATCGGGAACGGTATAAGCATTGCATGGACAGGATGGCCGGCAATGCTTGCCGTGCTGTGCGGATTGTGGCTGATCGTTTCGTGGGTCATCGTATTGCCTCCCGGAGGCGTGGCGAGCGCCGCCTCAGGCCACAGCACAACTCATCACGGGCATGGCGGCAAAGAGCCGGACTAAATATCGAACTCCGATTGCCCCGGAATGTTCCATAATCCCCGCGCCCGGAGCAGCCGACATAGCCGCATATGCCGTTGGACGACTCTCGATCGAAACCAAGCCAAAACAAATATTTGTATGCTAGCCTTGCGGGCCAGACGGACGTGGGTGGTCGCAATGCTGGAAACGGACAAGGTCTTCGCCGGCTCGGTTCCGGAAAACTACGACCGCCACATGGTGCCGCTGATTTTCGAGCCCTACGCCGCCGATCTTGCACAACGGGCAGTGTCGTCATCGCCCATCACCGTCCTGGAAACCGCCGCGGGCACCGGCGTCGTCACCCGCGCGTTGGCGCCAAAACTGTCCGCCGGCGCAAGCTATGTCGTGACCGACCTCAACCTGCCGATGCTCGACTATGCCGCGTCGCGGCAAGGACCCGACAGCCGAATCACGTGGCGCCAGGCGGACGCTCTGGCGCTGCCGTTCGAGGATGCGGCCTTCGATCTCGTTTGCTGTCAGTTCGGGGCGATGTTCTTCCCCGACCGCTCGACCGCCTATCGCGAGGCAAAGCGCGTGCTCAAGCCCGGAGGACGATTCCTGTTCAGCGTATGGGATCGCATCGAGGAGAATATTTTCGCCGATGACGTGACGAATGCGCTTGCAAGGATTTTTCCGAACGATCCGCCGCGCTTCCTGGCGCGCACGCCGCACGGCTACCACGATACGGCTTTGATCCGCAGCGAGCTGGAGGGCGCAGGTTTCTCCCGAGTGGCGATCGAGACACGAGCCGAACAAAGCCGAGCATCCTCGCCGCGGCTTCCGGCCGTCGCCTATTGCCAGGGAACCCTGCTTCGCAACGAAATCGAGGCCAGGGACTCGGGAAAACTGGAAGCCGCGACCGATTTCGCCGCATCCGCGATTGCGGACAGGCACGGCAGCGGCGAGGTTGCCGCCAAAATTCAGGCGCACATCGTCGTGGCTGAGTTCTAAAAGCATGTCTCCCGAAAGTGGGAACCGGTTTCGGGACAAGACATGCGTAAAATCAAAGACCTAAAGCGCACTGAGCGAATCTGAAAGATCGCGACGCGCTGCTTTAGGCCAATTTATCGAGCCAGGCGCGCGTCGGCCAAACCGGGGACGGACCTCGTCTTGCCGCTGAGCCGTGCCCCCAAAGTCAGCGCCCGCGGAAAATTGCGGACGACCGCCTCCATCAGTGCAGCGCCGCCGGGGCCAAGGGCCATCCGGGCGATGGCTTCGGCGGCAAGGATCCGCGTCGAGAACAATCCCCGCCAGGCCGCCTCGTAGCGTCTGCCGGCCGCTTCCCGTCCCGTTTGCCCGCTTTCCGCCGCGCCGAGCTCATGCGCCAGGAGCCAGCCGGACTGAAGCGCCATCGATATGCCCTCGGCGATGATCGGATGCGACTCACCGGCGGCATTGCCGACGCGGAAGATGTCCGCTTCGTAGCCGACGCGGATGCCGGGCCGGATCGGACCGGCGGCAAGCCACGGACCGTCGAGGCGGGCTTGCTCCAAGGCTTCCCGCGCGCCACGGCACGTCGCCATGATGTGATGCTCGACGGCTTCGGCGGCCGAGACACGGCTACCGCGTTCTCGGGCGAGGCTGCCGCGCAGCCGGACGAGCATGTCGCGCCTTATGCAGCAGGAGATCGACATGCGGCCGTGGTCGGCGAGCACCATGCCGCCATAGCCACCGGGGAATGTCAGCAGGGGCATCAGGTCGGGCGGCAGCGACGATGCGGTGAAATGCGCCTTGAAGCCGAGCAGGTCCGAGGGGCGGCTTTGCTTCTCGAGTTGGCTCGGCAGCGGCCCCGGCTCCCACGAACCGTGCGCGGCGACGATCACCGGCGCCCGCAGGATCGCCGCCTCGTCGCGACAACCGCCGCCTTTGGCCTGGATCCGCACCGCTTGGCGGTCACCGTCGCGTTCGATGGCGACGGCGCGGCAGGGCTGGAAGACTTCAGCGCCAGCCGACCGGGCTGCATCGAGCAGCAAGGTATCCAACATGTCGCGGCCAAGCGCGCGGCCGAAGCCGTCTCTTGCCGCGGGTCCGGACCGCGCGCCCGGCATCGGCGCCTCGATGCTGGTGTCGCCGGAAAAGAGGCCGACCCGGCGGATTCGATTTCGGGACCGCCCTCGGCGCGCCAGGTATCGCCGATCTCCAGCCAGTCGAGGAGCGCGAGATTGCTCGCCGAGATGTATTCGCCGCACACCTTGCGGCGCGGAAACGCACTCTTTTCCACGATCGCCACGGCCCATCCGCGCCGGGCGAGCGCCAGC
>NZ_JHQR01000164.1 GCF_014843825.1 Mesorhizobium silamurunense | reverse complement strand
GATTCGACGCGCTCGGCGGCGCGCCGCCACGCGCTTGCCCGTGGCTCCATCGGAGGCTCGAACTCGTCGCGCTCTTGCCTGCGGCGCGCGGCGCGGCGGTGCATCCACGCACGGAACGACAGCCACCAGTGGGTGATGGCGCCGAGCGCGAGAATGCCTTCGTCGCCCTCGTCCTCATCCTCGTCGAAGAGCAGATCGTCCTGCTCGCGCGGATCGGGCGCGGCGGCGCGCTCCATGACGGCAAAGCCGTTCTTGCGCGCAATCAGCGCCGAGCCATAGGCGAACAGCCACAGCGCCGGCGCGGCGAGAACCACCGCGATGGTGCTGGCGAAAAGCCCCTTTGGATATCCGCCGACGGCGATGCCCGGAATCTTCAACACCATATCGCCGAACACGCCGCCCAGGCCGGTCGGCAGCGGCCATGTGTTGGGCGGCGTCACGCATCCAGCCATGGCCGCCGCAAGCAGCGCGAAGCCGAACCAGGCAAGCCCGCGCTTCGGCAGCCGATCGACGCCGCGCGCGGAGAAGAGAAGAAAACCCCAGACCACCGCCGGCACCAGGCCGGCGACGGCGGCGAGGCCGAAGAACTGCATGGCGAGGTCGGAAAACACCGCGCCCGTATAGCCCATGGCGTTGGTGACGATGTTGTTGGTGGCGTGCGAGAAGCTCGGGTCGGCGACGTTCCAGGTGGCGAGGCTGGCGACGCCGAAAGCGGTGAACACGAACAAGCCTGCACCGACCAGCCGCCCGACCTGGCGCCGCGCGAATGCATGGATGCCGTGCCCCGTGTCGGTCAGCGCGAGCGGTGCTGAAGCGCCTGAACGCATGCCTTCTTCCCCGTAAGTCAGTGCCTGGCCGGATGCGTGGCGCATGCCGGGAGATTCGGCTGCCAGACTATCGGGGGGAAGGTTAAGGCCGCATTAACCATGGCCTTTTGCCGACGATGACGCCGAGACAAAGATGGCAGGCCTGGCGGCCCGCCATCCCTCCGCGTGAAATGACGAAACGATCGGATCCGTCAGGACCCGACCCGCATATCACTTGTGACCGGCATACATCATCAGGTTGGCGCAGAATTCGGCGTGGGGCTTGCTCATCGCCGCGTCCTGGCACTCCTTCATCATCATGTCCTGCTTGTCCTTCGCCGTCGAAGCCCAGGCGGCCTTGAAATCGGCTTCTGACTTCATGGTCTTCATGCTGGAATCGGCGAAGAACGGCGCCATGTTGTCAGGCTCGTCGAGCGCGCCAGCAAGTGCAACGCCGCTGACCACCGACAGAGCCATTGCTCCCAGGAAGATGTTCTTGAGGTTCATCGGTCGGTTCCTTCCCTTTTGTTTGGCGAGCGCCACGGTGGCGGTCGCTATCCCAGTACGGAACCACGAAGGTCAACGTTTCATGCTGGCGTGATCAAGTGAATGTGATCGAAAATTCGCCCGACGATCCGCCAAACAAAAAAGGAGGCCCGGAAGAGCTTCCGGGCCTCAAGGCGTGAGCCCCTTTTGAGAGCATCACGACGGGATCTTGGGAGTAAATCCTGAAAACCGCTGCGCGGCTTTCGTTGATGTCCGGGCCGGCGGGAGGAGGATCCGCCGGCCCTAGGGCAATTCCAGGAAAAGTGTGAAACGGTTTTCCGTCCGGAATTGCGCCAAACAAAGAGATAACGAAGCCTGCCTTACGGCACCACTTCGCCGTGCTGGGTGACGTCGAGACCCTCGACCTCTTCCTGGCTGCTCGGACGCAGGCCGACCAGCGCCTTGACGATGAACAGGATCACGAAGGTGGCGATCGCCGTCCACAGGATGGTGAAGACGATGCCGTAGACCTGGGTGCCGACCGAAGCGCCCTTGCCGAGCGCGTTGATCGCCGGATCGGCGAGCGTGCCAGTAAGCAGCGCGCCGACCACACCGCCGACGCCGTGCACGCCGAAGGCATCGAGCGAGTCGTCATAGCCGAACGCATGCTTGAGCTTGACCGCCGACAGGTAGCAGACCACGCCGGCGACGATGCCGATGATGAAGGCGCCGGTCGGGTTGACGAAGCCGGAGGCCGGCGTCACCGCAACGAGGCCGGCGACGGCGCCCGAGATGATGCCGAGCACCGAGGGCTTCTTGGCGACGATCCATTCGGCGAACATCCAGGCCAGCGCGGCGGCGGCGGTGGCGACCTGCGTGTTCATCATGGCGGCACCGGCGAGGCCGTCGGCTGCAAGCTCCGAACCGGCGTTGAAGCCGAACCAGCCGACCCACAGCAGTGAGGCGCCGATCACCGAATAGACGAGGTTGTGCGGCGCCATGTTGGTGGTGCCGTAACCCTCGCGCTTGCCGAGAACGAGCGCGCAGACGAGGCCCGCGACACCTGCATTGATGTGGACGACCGTGCCGCCGGCGAAGTCGAGCACGCCGGCCGTGCCGAGGAAGCCGCCTCCCCACACCCAGTGCGCGATCGGCGCGTAGACCAGGACCAGCCACAGGCCCATGAAGATCAGCAGCGCCGAGAACTTCATGCGCTCGGCGAAGGCGCCGGCGATCAGCGCCGGCGTGATGATGGCGAAGGTCATCTGGAACATCGAGAAGACGAACTCGGGAATGTTCGCCACACCCGGCGCCCACAGCGTCGCGGTGGTGATGCCGTGGTGGAAGAATTTGGAGAAGCCGCCCAGATAGGCGTTCGTGCCGCCGCCGTCGGAGAAGGCGAGCGAATAGCCGAACATGAACCACAGCACCGTCACCAGGCAGGTGATGGCGAAGCTCTGCATGATGGTGGCAAGCACATTCTTCTTGCGCACCATGCCGCCGTAGAACAGCGCCAGGCCCGGAATGGTCATCATCAGCACCAGCGCCGTCGAGGTCAGCATCCAGGCGGTGTTGCCGGTGTCGAGCGCCGGCGCCGGAGCGGCGGGAGCTGCGGCTGTTGCCGGAGCCGCGGCTTCCTGCGCGAAGGCGGCGACCGTGCTGAGCGCTGCGAGAGCGAGCGCTGCGGCCGCGCGTCCCGTCGTCTTCAAGGGGGAAGGAATATTCATTGAACTCTCCGTTGGAATAGCTGGTCGCCGCTTAGAGCGCGTCGGTGTCTGTTTCGCCGGTGCGGATGCGCACCGCCTGGTCGATGCCGAAGACGAAGATCTTGCCGTCGCCGATCTGGCCGGTCTTGGCGGCCGCGGTGATGGCTTCGACGGCCTTGTCGACCATGTCGGCGCCGACGGCGACTTCGATCTTGATCTTGGGCAGGAAGCTCACCGCGTATTCCGCGCCGCGATAGATTTCCGTATGTCCCTTCTGACGCCCGTAGCCTTTGACTTCGGTGACGGTCAGGCCCTGGATGCCGACGGCGGTGAGCGCTTCGCGCACCTCGTCGAGCTTGAACGGCTTGATGATTGCCATCACGATCTTCATAAGGTTTCACCCTTTGCTGTTGCGGTTCCCCCGCGTTTGCACACCTTCACCGATCCCGAGGAGCCGGAGAGTACCGGACAGGATTCAAGCTCCGTGCCAATTGCCGAAGCAGGGCGTTAACCTGTTGTAAACAAAGGGGATGAGCGGTCCGTGCACAACAATCGTGCGCGGAGGCAGCATGGCATCTGATTAAGAAATAGGCAAAATTCAGAAAATGCCTGTTTTATGGGCGTTAACTGGAAGCCGGCTCAGCGTTTCAGCCGGATGAGGCCTTCCTGGGCGACCGAGGCGATCAGCGTTCCGTCGCGCGCGAACAGCGAACCGCGGGTGAAACCGCGCGAGCCTTGCGTGGAGGGACTGTCCTGCGTGTAGAGGATCCAGTCGTCCAGCGAATGGCTGCGGTGGAACCACATCGCGTGGTCGAGGCTGGCCGCCTGGATGTCGCGGTCGAAAATGGCGCGGCCATGCGCGAAGGTCGAGGTGTCGAGCAGCGTCATGTCGGAGAGGTAGGCGAGCACAGCGGCCTGCGTCGCGCGGTCTTCCGGCACCGGGCCGGTGGTGCGGATCCAGATGTTCTGCTCCGGCTCCAGCTTCTCGCGGCTGGTATAGTGCTTCAGCATCACCGGCTTCATCTCGATCGGCCGGTCGCGCTCCCAGTAGCGCCTGATGCCTTCCGGCACCGCCTCGCCGAACTTGCCGAGCAGCTCGCGCTGCGACAGCAGCGTGTCGGGCGCCGGCACGTCGCGCGGCATCGGCAGTTGGTGCTCGAGGCCGACCTCGTCCTGCTGGAACGAGGCTTCCAGCGAGAAGATCGCCTGTCCGTGCTGGATCGCCACCACCCGGCGCGTGGTGAAGGAGCCGCCGTCGCGGATGCGATCGACCTCATAGACGATCGGAACCTTGGTGTCGCCGGGCCGCATGAAATAGCCGTGCAGCGAGTGCACATGGCGCTCGGGCTCGACCGTGCGCTGGGCCGCGACCAGGGCCTGGGCGATGGTCTGGCCACCAAAGACCCGCTGCCAGTCGAGCTTGGGGCTGCGACCACGATACAGATTGTGTTCGAGCTGCTCGAGGTCGAGAATGTCGAGAAGCTCGTCCATGGCCGCCGTCATGTTCCACGTCCTTGAAAAGATGTGCCCTGGCGGGTTTCGGACAGGACAGGCAAGCAGTCAAGCCGCTACGGCCGCAGCCGAGACCGGAAGCCGCGAAAGGAAAGTGCCATGGTCGACCGCAAGGCGGGTGAAGCAGGCGAAGCCTCATTGGACGTACTGGTGGCGGGCGCCGGCTATGTCGGCCTTGCCGCTGCGGTATCGCTGAAACAGGCGCGCCCCAGCCTGGGCGTCGCGATCGTCGACGCCGCGCCCGCCGGCGTCTGGAAGAAGGACGGGCGCGCTTCGGCGATTGCCGCCGCGGCATGCCGCATGCTCGAGCAGCTCGGCGTCTGGGACGAGATCGCGCCCGAGGCGCAGGCGATCACCGAGATGATCATCACCGACTCGCGCGCCGCCGATCCGGTGCGCCCCGTGTTTTTGACCTTCGACGGCGAGGTTGCGCCCGGCGAACCCTTCGCGCATATGGTCGCAAACCGGGTTCTGAATGGCGCGCTGCGCCGCCGCGCCGAAAAGCTCGGCATCGACATCATTGAAGGCATGGCCGTCAGCGCCTTCGACGCGAACGGCGCCGGCATCACCGTGCACCTGGCCGACGGTGCCGCGCTGAAGGCGCGGCTGCTGATCGCCGCCGACGGCGTGAATTCGAAATTGCGCGACATGGCGGGCATCAAGACGGTGAAATGGGAATACGGCCAGTCCGGCATCGTCTGCACGGTAGCCCACGAGCGTCCGCACAATGGCCGCGCCGAGGAACATTTTTTACCCGCCGGCCCCTTCGCCACATTGCCGCTGAAGCCCGGCAAGGACGGCACCAACCGGTCGTCGATCGTCTGGGTCGAGCGCACGGAAGACGCGCAGAAGCTGGTCGAAGGCGACGCGTTCGTCTTCGAGCATGAGCTGGAGCAGCGCTTTGGGCTGAAGCTCGGCGAGGTCCACGCCGCCGACAAACCGCGCGCCTGGCCGCTCGGCCTGACCCTTGCGCGTGCCTTCGTCGTCCCGCGTATCGCGCTCGCCGGCGACGCCGCGCACGGCATCCACCCGATCGCCGGCCAGGGCCTCAATCTCGGCTTCAAGGACGCCGCGGCCCTTGCCGAAGTCCTGGTCGAGGCCGACCGCCTCGGCCAAGACATCGGCGCGCTGGACGTGCTCGAGCGCTACCAGCAATGGCGCCGCTTCGACACGCTGCAGATGGGCGTCACCACCGATGTGCTGAACCGCCTGTTCTCGAACGACATCGGCCCGCTGCGCGCGGTACGCGACATCGGCCTCGGCCTCGTCGAGCGCATGCCCAAGCTCAAGGATTTCTTCATCCGCCAGGCGTCGGGCCTCTCCGGCGATACGCCAAGACTATTGAAGGGCGAGGCTATCTAGTCGCCTCCCTGTCCTGCCGTGTCGCGATGAAATTCGGGTCAGGCCGAGTCGAAAATGGTGGATTTCGAGAACCGGAGCGGAGCGTACTTGAAGTACGTGAGCACCGGCCTACGCCGGCCGTAGCCTTAACTGCAACGCCACTCATGAGTGCTTCGGCCGGCGGAAGCCGGAAGCGCAGGAAGCCGCCATCTGCAGGCCGGCCTCACCTGAATTCTAGTTCACCTCAAAACCCAGCTTCTGCCGCAACCTCAGCATTCGCTGGTCTGCGATCCGCAGGCGTTGCTCGCCGCCCTGAGCCACTCGGTTCAGCATCCTGATCAGATCGTCCCTTTCGTGCGGATCGAGGCGCTCGCGCAGGAACGGCGCCAGCTTGTCGATGACGATCGTCGTGTCGTCGATCTGCGAGGCGGCCCACTTGGCGTAGACGACCGCCTCGTCGGTCGTCTTCGGGCTGTCGGCAATCTGCGCGATCACCTCGCGGAGGACGGCTTCGCGCTGCGGCAGGATCGGGCCATGTTCCGAAACGATCGCGGTGATCAGCGTCGCGGCCGCCACGACGGGATCGTCGATCGCCGTGAGCGGCGAGAGCGCCGCCTGCTTGCGCAGCTTCTTGCGGCGGATGTTGCCTTGCACGCGTCCGACCACGTCGGCGACCTCGCGCGCGGCCTCGTTCATGGCCTTTATCCGGTACCACCAGATGGCCGCTGCTCCCAGCAAGCCGAGTACGGCAATCAGGAAAGGCATGCCGGAAATCCCCCGAAATCCCGGCAACGATAAAAGAAGAGCGGCATCGCTTCAACTCGCGAAAGTTGCGGCATGCGAAGAATAGCCCGGAGATGTCTCCGGGCAGTGACGGATACCGAAGGACGCCCGCTACCCTTTCGCGTGCCGAGAACTATGATCCCGGCACGTTGTAGATCGCCCGGACCTCGACGGTTCCGAGCTCGGCGAGCGGAATGCGGTCGGCGATCGCCAGCGCCTCGTCGAGATCCGCCGCCTCGACCATGACGAAGCCGAGCAGCTGCTCTTTCGTCTCGGCGAACGGGCCGTCGGTGACCAGTCGCTTGCCCTTGCGCCGGCGCAGCGACTTCGACTTGCTCACCGGTTGCAGCGCCTGCGCGATGATCAGCTTGCCTTGTCGGTCGAGTTCCCTGTCATAGGCGAGCGAGTCGGTGTCGAGCTTGGCGGATCTTTCCGGCGTGAGCGCGAAGAGGTCTTTTTCCTCGCCATAGACCAGCAGGACATATTTCATTGTCAGTTCCCTTCCTGTGATGAACCATATGAGGCGACGGCGACGCTGTCAGCCTTGCTTCTGACCGTCGCCGCGTGGTCGAGCAGGAATGCCGCGATCCCGATGATGGCCACGGCCGCCACCAGCCGGCCGAAGCCGGACGGCGGTGGATCCAGCCAGAAGTCTTCCGGCCGCCGGGCTCTTCGGCCGGGGCGCCTCCAAAGTGCGAAAAACAGATTGTCCATCCTGAACCTCCATCGGCCGTAAACTCCGTGGCCGCCCGCAGGACGCTCCGGCCACAGGGAAGTCGACATTTTTGCACACGCATTTTTTTGAGAAATTTGCCGCTGCGCTCCCCAAGGTCGGCGAGAGGCGTGCTGAGATTCAGGTCAGGCCGAGCTGGAGTCGAAGACGGGCGCGAAGCGACCAAACTGGGCGGATTCCGAGAACCGGAGCGGAGCGTACTTAATATACGTGAGCACCGGCCTACGCCGGCCGTCGCCTTAATTTAACTGCCACGCCACTCATGAGTGCTTCGGCCGGCGAAGGCAGGAAGCGCAGGAAGTGGCCGTTTGCGGGCCGGCCTCACTGAATCTCAGCACGCCTTAGGATGGTCTTCCGGCGCGCCCGCGCTATAGTTCACGGGGACGCCGGCTTCCGCCGGCGCAAACCCCGAAAAGCCAGGAGGACTTCATGGACCGCACAGCAAACGCCGTCTGGAAAGGCAATCTGAAAGAGGGCAAAGGCACGCTGGACACTCAGAGCGGGACCTTGAAGGGCACGCCCTATTCCTTCAAGGCGCGCTTCGAGGATGAGAGCGGCAAATCCGGCACCAACCCGGAAGAGCTGATCGCCGCGGCGCATGCCGGCTGCTACGCCATGCAGCTTTCGCACTTCCTCGCCGAAAACGGCACGCCGGCGGCCGAGCTCGACGCCAAGGCGGTGGTGACGCTGGTGCCCGGCACCGGCATCACCGGCAGCGCCATCACTCTGGTCGGCAAGGTTCCGGGCATCGACGCGGCGAAATTCAAGGAGCTGGCCGAGAAGGCCAAGGCCGAGTGCCCGGTCTCGAAAGCGCTCGGCGCCATAAAGGTCTCGCTCGACGCGAGATTGGGTTGAGAAAGACCGGAGACGCCGGTCTGCCGGTGCTGCCCATTGCAGACGCTGGGTGCTGCCCCTCACCTGCCTGCCGGCATCCTCTCTCCGTATAGTGACGGGGAGAGGGGCGCTTTCACCAATGGTTTCGCCAATCCCCAACGCTGCAAGACCGGCACCGAAGTCGCGGCCAGCCTCTTTCTCCCCCGTTTACGGGGAGAAATGCCCGGCAGGGCAATGAGCGGCGGCGCCGGCTTGGGCCATGATGCGAGACTATCGCACTAAGGTACTACTACCCGCCCAGCGCCTCGATTTTCGCGCGCAGCGCCGCGACCTCTTCCTCGAGCGCCCGTACGCGGGCTTCAAGATCGCCGTCCGATGATGACGGCGGCTCCCAGGGCGCTGCAGCCGCCGTCATTTCCACCGGGCCGCTCAGCAGATGCACATAGCGCTCCTCGCGCTGGCCGGGAGCGCGCTCAAGAAGCTGCACCAGCGGCGGCCGGCGGCCGATCATCAGGTCGAGATTGTCGTGAAGCTCCTCGATCGAGGCAAAGCGCGCCATGCGTTCCGAGCGCGCGAGCAGCTCATGCGCGGTCTGCGCGCCGCGCAGGAGCAGCAGGCCGACGATGGCGATCTGTGGCGTGGTCAGCGAAAAACGCTGCGCCATAAGATGCTCGTGGCGTTCGACGCGCGAGGCGAAGGCCTGGCGCACCAGACCCTTCTGTTCGAGCGAGCTGAGCGCCCGCCGAACCTCCGCCAGCTCCAGCGCCATCACCGGCTCGCGCGCCGTCTTCTGGTTGGCGGCGGCATGCGCGCCGTTGAGCGTCAGCGGATAGACATCCGGTGTCAGCTCCTTCTTCTCGATCAGAGAGCCAAGGACGCGCACTTCGATGGCGGAGAGGACGGGGAGGTCTTCGCTCATTGGGTTGGCTATCCTTTCAGGTTGGAGGGACAGCACGCCCCCCCTGCGGCCTGCCGGCCATCTCCCCGCAAGGGGGAGATCGGCAGCTTCAGCGCCGTTCGCCCAGTCTTGCCACGTTGAAGATTAGCGAAAGCCGAGGTGGTGGCCAATCTCCCCCCTTGCGGGGGAAATGTCCGGTCCACCCTCCGTAGCTGCAGCGCAGTTGCTGCGGAGGACGGGCAGGACAGAGGGGGTGCGAAGGAACGCGACCCTGCGGTTGCTGTCACCAAACCCTCTTCGTCTCAGATGCGTCTCTCCACCATCATCTTCTTGATCTCGGCGATCGCCTTGGCCGGGTTCAGGCCCTTGGGGCAGGTCTGCGCGCAGTTCATGATGGTATGGCAGCGATAGAGCCGGAACGGGTCTTCGAGATTGTCGAGCCGCTCCCCGGTTGCCTCGTCACGCGAATCGATCAGCCAGCGATAGGCCTGCAGCAGCGTCGCCGGGCCGAGATAGCGCTCGCCGTTCCACCAATAGCTCGGGCATGAGGTCGAGCAGCAGGCGCACAGGATGCATTCGTAGAGCCCGTCGAGCTTCTCGCGGTCCTCATGGCTTTGCAGCCATTCCTTGGCCGGCTCGGGCGACACCGTCTTCAGCCACGGCTCGATCGAGGCATGCTGGGCATAGAAATTGGTGAGGTCGGGCACAAGGTCCTTGATCACCGGCATATGCGGCAGCGGGTAGATCTTCACCGCGCCCGAAATGTCCTCGGCGCCCTTGGTGCAGGCGAGCGTGTTGGAGCCGTCGATGTTCATGGCGCAGGAGCCGCAAATGCCTTCGCGGCAGGAGCGGCGCAGCGTCAGCGTCGGGTCGATCTTGTTCTTGATCCACAGCAGCGCGTCGAGCACCATCGGCCCGCAATCGTCCATGTCGACGAAATAGGTGTCCATGCGCGGGTTTTCGCCGTCGTCCGGCGACCAGCGATAGATGCGGTATTCGCGCAGGTTCGTGGCGCCCTCCGGCTTCGGCCAGGTCTTGCCCTGCTGGACCTTCGAATTCTTGGGAAGCGTGAGTTCGACCATTACCTGCGGTCCTTTCGGATGACGAGCTTCAGCCCGGACCAGATTTCGTTGACGGCGGCGACCTTGACGTCGACGAGGTCCAGCTTGAGCGCTTGCGTGCGGATCACGTCCTCAGTCACGTCTGTCGCCATTTTCGATGCCTTCTTCGGCCATGACACCCAGACCATGCCGTCGCGCTTGATCGCCGTCTCGATGCCGGCCAGGCCGTCCTCGATCTCGGCGCGCTGCCGGGTAAAGGCGTGCACGGCATCGTATTTCCGGTTGCCCGAGATCGCCGACCACTTTGACAGCCGATCGACCCCGGCAAACGCCACGGCGTCGGTCAGGTCGTCGAGCTCCGGCGGCAGCGCGATGAAGGCGGCGACCATGCCATCCTTCAGGCCGAGCTTGGCCGGAAGGGGCGTGCCGGAATATCCTGCGGCCGCCAATGCCATGGTCAGTAGACCCTGGCCTTCGGCGCGATCTTGGCCGGGTTGATGCCGCCGTCCTTTTCCGCCAGCAGCGTCTCGGTATGCACCGGCCGGTAAGTGAGCGTCACCTTGCCGTCCTCGTTGACGCGGGCCAGCGTATGCTTGCGCCAGTTGGCGTCGTCGCGGTTTGCGAAATCTTCCCGCGCGTGCGCGCCGCGGCTCTCCTTGCGCGCTTCCGCGCCGTAGACCGTGGTGATGGCGTTGACCATCAGGTTTTCCAGCTCCAGCGTCTCGACGAGATCGGAATTCCAGATCATCGAGCGGTCGAAGACCTTGATGTCCTTCAGCTCGCCCCAGATCTCGGAAATGCGCTTGCAGCCTTTTTCGAGCGATTCCTGCGTGCGGAACACCGCGGCGTCTTCCTGCATCGCCCGCTGCATCTTCTCACGCAGCACCGCCGTCGGCGTCGAGCCGTTGGCGTGGCGCAGGCTGTCGAAGCGGTCCATGATCTTCTCGACCGAGGCCGCGTTGGGCGACGGGATCGCCGACTTGCGGTCGATGACCTGGCCGGCGCGCAGCGCCGCGGCGCGCCCGAACACGACGAGGTCGATCAGCGAGTTGGAGCCCAGCCGGTTGGCGCCGTGCACGGATGCGCAGCCGGCCTCGCCCACGGCCATCAGACCGGGCAGCACGCGATCCGGGCTTTTAGCCGCCGGGTTGAGCACCTCGCCCCAATAATTGGTCGGCACGCCGCCCATATTATAGTGCACCGTCGGCAGCACCGGGATCGGCTCCTTGGTCAGGTCGACGCCGGCGAAGATTTTTGCCGACTCCGAAATGCCCGGCAGCCTTTCGTGCAACACGGCCGGATCGAGATGGTCGAGGTGCAGGAAGATGTGATCCTTCTTCGGCCCGACGCCGCGACCTTCGCGGATCTCCATCGTCATGCAGCGTGAGACCACGTCGCGCGAGGCAAGGTCCTTGGCCGACGGCGCATAGCGCTCCATGAAGCGCTCGCCCTCGGAATTGACGAGATAGCCGCCCTCGCCGCGCGCGCCTTCGGTGATCAGGCAGCCGGCGCCATAGATGCCGGTCGGGTGGAACTGCACGAACTCCATGTCCTGCAGCGCAAGCCCGGCACGTGCGGCCATGCCGCCGCCGTCGCCGGTGCAGGTGTGCGCCGAAGTGGCGGAGAAATAGGCGCGGCCGTAGCCGCCGGTCGCCAGCACCACCATCTTGGCCGAAAAGCGGTGGATGGTGCCGTCGTCGAGATTCCAGGCCACGACCCCGGTGCAGGTGCCGTCCGGCTCCATGATCAGGTCGAGCGCGAAATACTCGATGAAGAACTGCGCGTTGTTCTTCAACGACTGGCCGTAGAGCGTGTGCAGCATGGCATGGCCGGTGCGGTCGGCAGCGGCACATGTGCGCTGCACCGGCGGGCCTTCGCCGAAGTTCATCATCATGCCGCCGAATGGCCGCTGATAGATCTTGCCCTCTTCCGTGCGCGAGAACGGCACGCCGTAGTGTTCGAGCTCGTAGACGGCCGCGGGCGCCTCTCGCACCATGTATTCCTGCGCGTCGATGTCGCCCAGCCAGTCCGAGCCCTTGACAGTGTCGAAGAGATGCCACTGCCAATTGTCGGGGCCCATATTGGCAAGCGAGGCGGCGATGCCGCCTTGCGCCGCCACCGTGTGCGAGCGGGTCGGGAACACTTTGGTGATGCAGGCGGTGCGCAGCCCCTGCTCGGCCATGCCGAGCGCGGCGCGCAACCCGGCACCGCCGGCGCCGACGATCACCACATCGAATTTGTGATCGACAAAAGTGTAGGCGGAAGACGTGCCGGCTGTATTTGCGTTGGCCAAGACTTCAGCCTCCGAATGCGAGTTTGAGCAGGGCGAAGAGCGAGGCGACGCCCACTGCTATTGAGAAGAATGTGTTGAGGGCGATCAGCGCCAGCTTCATGCCTTCGCCATGCACATAGTCCTCGATGATCACCTGCATGCCGAGCCGCATGTGGTAGAGCCCGGAAATCAGCACCAGCGACAGCACCAGCGCCACGAACGGATTGGCAAGGGAAGCCCGCACGTCGGCATAGCCGTGGCCGTTGACCGCGATCAGGAAGCCGACGAAGAACAGGATGAGCGGGATATTGGCGATCGCCGTCAGCCGCTGGCGCCAGAAATGGCCGGTGCCTTCGCGGGCCGAGCCCAGGCCGCGAACCTTGCCCAGCGGCGTGCGCATGTCCGAATTCTTTGCGGTCATCAGAGGGCTCCCCGCGCCGTGTAGCCGGCGATCCAGATCAGCAGCGTCAGCACGATCGAGCCGGCGAGCGTTGCCCATGCGATCTTCGAGGCGGTGTGTTTTTCGAGTCCCACGCCGGTATCCCAGACGAGATGGCGCAGCCCGCCCAGCATGTGGTGCATCAGCGCCCAGGTGTAGCCGAACAGGACCAGCCGGCCGAGCCAGGAGCCGAAGGCCCAGTTGACGAGATCGAACGCGGCCTGCGACGTCGAAGCCGCGATCAGCCATGCCGCCACCAGCAACGTGCCGAAATAAAGCGCGCCGCCGGTAATGCGGTGGATGATCGACATCGTCATCGTGATCGGCGGCCGGTAGACCGTCAGATGCGGCGAAAGCGGCCGCTCATGTCTGGCAACTGCGCGGGTGGCTGGTGATTTGCTCATGGCTCCCCCAGTTCGGCGTTCCGGAGCCGCGAAGGATGCGGCTTTTGCCGCCTCCATATATGGCTTCGGATAGGCGGTTTCTAATGCGCTTTTTGCACCGCGTCAAAGCCGGAAAATCGTTTTGGAAACGTCATTTAGTCTGACAAAAAGGGGAAATTCCGCTTCAATCGATTAGCGGGCGACGCGAAGCCGGCGCAGCGTCGCTGCAGTGCGGTATGCCGACGAGGATTGCTACCTTCTGCAGGTGAGCGGCGTCGACCCCTTCTTCATCAGCAGCGCCTCGCGTCCGTCGATCACAACTGCGTCATGCGTCGCCGCGGCCTGGTAGCGGCTGCTCTGGTTGGCGGGCGACGCCGCAAACTCCTCGGTCCAGCCATCCGGCCCTGCCACGCGCAGCGACGTGCCGAGATTTTGGATGGAGATCATGCCGCCATTGCCGCATCTGTACGTGGCCGTTCCGACACCGGATCGCGGTACGGTTAGGTCGGTGATGATCTTGGTTGCGGGCGGCGCAGCGGTTGCAGGTGTCTTGGGCGTTGCAGCGGCTCCAGCCGCGGGCGCGGCGAGTTGCTCGGTTGGAGCAGACGAGACTGCTGGCGATGCCGTGTTCGCTGCCTTGGGCGCGCCGTCCTGCGGCACGCAAGCCGCGGCTGCAAGAACCAGCGGAACAACGAGCGACATCCGAACCGTGCGGCCAAACGCCATGTGCTGCCCCTTTCTTCGCGCGGCACGCTAACCACGCGCCGCGCCAAGATCAAGTTCACCTTGAGTCAGCCATGCAGGGCGGCGGCCCATCGGGGCTTGCGGACGGACCGAAGAGGACGCCCGCGAAAATTAACCATAATCATTAAGAACCGGCGCGCCGGGGGCCGTCCGCCCTTAACAAAGGTTAAGAAAGGGTTAATTTCCGATTCGAACGACGTTTTGCAAGGCGATCCCAAGGGTCGCACCGTCCAAGGGAGAGCGACATGCGTTCGAATTCAGTGCGGGTAAGCCTCGCGGCCGTCACGCTGGCGGCACTCGCCACCGCAATTGCCGCGCCGGCCGAAGCAGGCCTGCGCCATCACGACCGCGTCTATGCCGACTCCTTCGGCAATCTCGTCATCGACAGCGCCGCCGGCTACAAGCGCATCATCGTCGGCGAAGGCAGGCACGCCAAGCAGCTTTCCGACTACACCGGCGCCGGCCAGCCCGATGTGATCTATGATTCGGACGATACCGGCGCGCCCGGCTGCTACCAGCCGCCGGTCTTCGTGAAGGGCCGCTCCTATATGTACGGGCTTTCCGACGGCGAGATGCCCAACCTCAGCCCCTGCCGCTGACCGCCACCGGGAACTGCCGGCGCGCGGAGCCGGGCGATCCTCAGCCGACGCTCACCGTTTCAGGCGCGAAGGCGGTTTCGGGGCGCTCGTAGGAGAGGCGGACACTGTCGCGGCCGTTCCTCTTTGCTTTGTATAGCGCCTCGTCGGCGCGCCGCATCAGCGGCGCCAGCCCTTCATTGCCGCTGCGGGCGGCGACGCCGAAGCTCGAGGGCCCCCTGGTGCCGGGCGGCAGGCCGTCGACG
>NZ_JHQR01000163.1 GCF_014843825.1 Mesorhizobium silamurunense | reverse complement strand
TCCGGCGAATTCGTTCAGCACAGACGGCCCGGTTTCGAAACCTCGAAGCGCCTGCTCGCCAAAAACTGTGCTCCGCGGAATTGGTGGCTTTTGTGCATTTTACCGGTCAGAAAGGATCAATATTGTTGGGTCGGCGGCGCTGGAGGCTGCAGGCTGCAGAAGGCTCAAGCACTGCAACTATCTGACTGCGAACCATTATTCGTCTAAGGTGGAACGGTGTTCTTGTGCAGACACAGCAGGTGCCAATTGCGATCGGAACTCGAATCTTATGACCCATGGTCCCCAGACGTCGGCCATGCGCCGCTACGAAATTGTCGTTGACCTTATCAAGCGCCGCATTCGCACAGGGACTCTGAGGGTCGGTGATCGCCTGCCGTCCGTCCGGCAGTTAAGCGAAGATACCGGTTATAGTCCGATGACAGTGCATCATGCATACGAGCTCCTGGAGGCTGAGGGTGTTTGCGACGCCCGGCCCCGGTCGGGCTTTTATGTCGTCGGTTTGCCGGTGCCAATGACGGGCTCAGGCGGCCACGATGACGATGGAGAGACCGTTCAAAATCTGCCTGAGGCTTTGCTCCATATTTGTTATTCAAATGAGCTTGGCGCTTTCGGCAGCTTCTACCCAAGTCCGGACTTATTCGACCGCAGCGAGATAGACCGCCTGTTGCGCCAGCTCTTGCGGCAAGGCGAGAGCAGGCTCGTTGGGTGCGATTCACCACAAGGTGACGTGCTGCTGCGACATGAAATTTCGCGCCGCGTCTCAAAGCGAGGATGCGTCGTAACGCAGGGGGAAATAATTGTCGGCAACACGGGTATGTCGTGTTTCGACATGTGCCTCAATGCATTTACAAAGCCAGGAGACGTCGTTCTTGTCGAAAGTCCTTCTTATCTTCCAATGCTGGCCGGATTGAACCGCAAAAGCCTCTCCGTGGTGGAAATTTATTCTCACCCGCGCTCTGGCATCAATCCCGAACAATTCCTGCATCTTGTCCGCTCGAATTCCATTCGCGTGGCATTGCTGATGGGCTCCCACCACTATCCCACAGGCGTGACCTATTCTGAACAAACTATGCGCCGTGTCGTGGAAATTGCTCGCCAACACCAGGTGCTTATCCTCGAAAATGACATGTTCAGCGACCTGAACTACAATGGCAGCAGACAGCCTTCGTTTAAACAACACGATCCGTCCGATATCGTGGTTCAATTCGGGAGTTTCATGGCCTCGCTCCCGCCAGCGTATGGATTTGGTTGGATCATTGCCGGGACCCACACACGACGTTTGATGATCCATCAGTATACACATGGACTGAACAGCGGTGATGGTATCGTCCAGCGCGCGATCGCCACGTTTCTGGCTGTCCGTAGTCAGGATCGACATTTGAGGCAGTTGCGCGGCACACTTGCCGCGAGGATGCAACGGGGCCTTGAGCTAATCGCAAAATATTTCCCCAGTGAATGTGTTGTATCGCCTCCCGCCGGTGGGTTTATGTGCTGGGTGCGAGGACCAGTCGGCTTCGATGCTACAGACGCTTTGCTTCAGGCAATACAATCCGACTTCAGTTTTCTTCCAGGTCCTATCTTCTCAATCGAGGCCTCCTTCCGAAATTTCGTAGCGCTCAACTTCTCGTTCCCATGGACCCCTCAGAACGAGACTTTTTTGGCGAAATTGGGAGAGATGATGCACCGGACAATCGGACGGTGATGACCATCAGACCGTAGGTCTGACTGCGCAGTCAAGCCGAAGATTAGCCAGCTCCCTTTGGGGAACGTGGATGGCGGCAAAACTTGAGATCGTCTCAATGCGGTCCGGCCCGAACGGCTGGGGCCAGGGCCATCCTGACTAAGCGAGGAAAGGGCAAGCGGGTAGCTGCGCATCAGCGCCGCTGCGGTGGCGCCCGTTTCGGAACCGATCCGGACCACATGCCTAGTTCGCACCGCCGCTACGCGGATGGTCGCCGGTCGGTCCACAGACCGAGGGGCTCGTCATCGCCATCCTTGCCAGCCGGGCGCATCCGGAACAGGGATTCAGAACATGCCTCGGCGTTCTCAAAGTCGACACGGCGCAGGCAGAAGCCGTTTCGGCCCGGAACGGGAGGCGACAACGCGCCGTCAGAAGCGCTTCGAGGCCAGAGCGCGAGCCGCCAGACTACGTCATAACGCCCAGATCGAGAACGCGATTTCCGTGCCACTCGCGGTCTCGATCGCACTCTCTTCATGAAGCTGGGAAGATGCGACTGGATCAGACAGCGCCATAGCCCGCTCCTGATCGGCGCCGCCGATCTCATGACATAACACCTGCCTCCTATGTTATTGAAAAATCTGGTCTGTTGATCTTGCGATGTGATATTGGACCTTATCCGCCCTGCCGGAATGGTCCGGATATCGGCTCGCTCGATATCTTCGTGACGGATGATCCAGGGCGTGCCCTTGGAATACTGCTCCGCCTTCAGATTACCGGTTCGGATCATGCGCAGCACGGCCATTGGCCGCAGGCCGAGCTTCGCAGCCGTTTCCTGCAGGGTATACTCGCCGCGCTTGGCCCGTTCGTTCTTTTTTTTCGACGGCGATATCATGCTGGTTGCGGAAGGTGCAAACGCGTGACTGCGTACAGGGTGCGGATCAGCTCGTCGATGTCCGGCTTGGCGCCCCAGCGGTGATGGCCTGTCTTGTTCTTCCGAACCGAAAGCGCGGTATGGTCGCCGCCCTGCCAATGCACCAGCATTTTGATCTGGTTGTCCTCGATGGCGACGACGATCTCGCGGATCACGGTCCCGATGATTCGCTTGCGCGTCATGGTGGTGGCGTTGGCATGATGCCACGCCAGTTCCAGACCACGCAGATTCTTCGGCACCCCGATAACAGTCCGGCCGGCGTCGGGAAGAGCGCTGGCCTGCGCGCTCGGCCAAAAGGCAAGCCGCGTAGACCTGTCAGTCGCATACCACCGTTTGCCGCGCCTCTTCGCAACGCTCGCCCTTGCCCGCGGAGACGGCCATTACGGGAAGCTGCTCAAGAGCCTGGCCAAGACCGACTTGCTTAGACGATTGGGCGCCGGAGAAGCTCACGGCGAACAACGCCGCGATCTCCTGGAAATCGTCGACGATCGCTATGAGAGCGTTCCACCATCGTCACAAGTCAAATTCCCGTGGATCACTGGTATGACATGATCGGCAATCCCACCATCGCCGATGCCGTTCACGACCGCCTTGCTCATAACACCTATCGCATCGAACTTTCCGGCGAAAGCATGCGCAAGCACAAAGTCCTGCCAGTCACAGACGCAACTCCCGATTGACCGAAACGGCTTCGTCGACAAATATCAAAAAAGACGCAGAGGCGCTCTAAGCTGTCAGGCTTCCTCCAGGACGGACGGATCGAAGTCGATAGCGCGTTCGCTCAAACCAAATTTGCCTGACGAGGAAGAATAGCCTCTTCGCCGGATCCGCCTGCGGGGCGAGACATGGGGCTCAACTCGGCACGGCTCAATGGTCGCGGTCCCGAAACCTGGCTCGCCGACGTGCTCGAGCAGATCGTCTCCGGTTCCATTCCGGTCAATTGGCTCGACGAGCTCTTGCGGTGGAATTGGAAGGCAGACCGGGAGCACGGGGCAAATGGAGGGTGTGGCGGCAGATCGCTCGTTCGGTCAAAGGGGCCCGTCGCCGCTCGGTCCGCCGCGGCTTCCTCGCTTCCGCCTTCGCGCCTGATGCTGGACGATGCCACCTTTTGAGGCGTTCCTGTACAAGCGGTGGCCGAATCCGCCGGTCTTCAGGCCGGTCTTCAGCATGGATGGGCTTGACGGCTATCTGACCGCGAAGTTCCGTGCTGAATTCCCCTCGGCGCCGCGAACATGCGCCGTGTCGATGCTGATAACAAACTCTTTCCGGCGATCGCCAGGAAGCTGCATTTCGAGCTGCCGTCGTTCATCGGCCTGCAATCTTGCTCGCCGGGTTTCTTCAATGATCTGGCCATTAAGCCCTTCGCAAATCGGGGCAGATTGCCTTGAGCGAAGCGAATGCGCCGTCCATTCCCGGATGGCAATCCCGACACAGCATCCATCTTGGATTGCGAACCTGCTCCTCGCTCTTATGGATGCGGACTTCTTGACCACAAAGGTATGTCCATTCCATCGCTTTCAACGCCTCCTTGAACAAAGTGACCGTGATGGCCGATCGGCGCTAACAAATGGTATCCGCACTGACCCCGGAGAAATTGCCGGTGTCCATCTGTAGTGGTTCACTTTCACCAAATCTGTCTATTCAAATATCAATGGAGCGGGCCTATCCAAGCCAATATGGCTACTCGGATGGTTCCGTCTCGTTTTCTCATAGGGAGGGAAAATGGCTAAGCATGTG
>NZ_JHQR01000172.1 GCF_014843825.1 Mesorhizobium silamurunense | reverse complement strand
GCAGCGCGCCGGGCTTCAGCGAGCCAGGCTTCGGCGGCAGGCGCTGCGGCTTCTTCGGCGGCGCCACCAGCTCCTCGATGCGGCGGCCCGACTTCACGCTTTCCGGGCGCGCCTCGAGAATGTCGAGACTGGTGTCGGAGGCGAGGTCACGCTCCTTGAACAGCAGCCAGTTTTTCTTGTTCTCGTCCTCGCCGGGCTTCGGCTTCAGCCTGGTCAGCATCCAGCCGCCGTTGAGCTTCTGCCCGGCCAGCCGGAACTTGAAGGCGCCAGTGCGCAGGCTTTTCTCGACATCCTCCATCGGCGCCCAGGTGCCGGTGTCCCAGACGATCATCGGCCCGCCGCCATATTCGCCTTCGGGAATGACGCCCTCGAAGTCGATATATTCGATCGGATGGTCCTCGGTCTCGACGGCGAGGCGCTTGTCGGCGGGGTTGAGCGAGGGGCCGCGCGGCACCGCCC
Source organism: Mesorhizobium silamurunense (assembly GCF_014843825.1). Lineage (GTDB taxonomy): Bacteria > Pseudomonadota > Alphaproteobacteria > Rhizobiales > Rhizobiaceae > Mesorhizobium > Mesorhizobium silamurunense. The sequence goes on along the minus strand of NZ_JHQR01000172.1, from coordinate 23,149 downwards.
AGCTTTTCAGGACACCTCCCACCTCCAGGCGCAGGTCGTAATGGTCGGCCGTGGCATGGTGCTTGTGGACGACGAAGCGGTTGCCGCCCTCGCCTGCCAGTCCGTCCGCCGGCTCTGGTGTCCGGCTGAATTCGCGCTTGGCACGGTAGGATTTGAGTTTGGAGGGCATGGGTCAGATGCCAAAGCGCAGAGCAGACAATCGCAAAGGCTGCGTTCCTTCGCGCCCCCCTCTGTCCTGCCGGACATCTCCCCCTCTAGTGGGGAGATTGGCAGTTCGAACGCCGGCACTCCCCCTAAAACGTTCGCGATGGGCGAAAGCGGCGGCGACATCTGATCTCCCCCCTTGTGGGGGAGATGTCCGGCAGGACAGAGGGGGGTACTGTCCCGCCAGCCTCTCAGTTGTCATCCTCAAATACTCAATCGTCGGCAGCCGGCGTCAGTTCCAGCTCGGCGGGCGAAAGCCCTTGCCTGAGTTGCGCCAGCCGGAACTCATCGACCCAATAGGCCTCGCCATCGACCAGCACGCGCGCGCTGTAAGTGCCGCCGGAAAAGCTCTGCGCGGTGACATAGATCTTGTGGCGGTCGAGCGCCTTTTTCACCGCGGCGCGGCGGGAATTTTCTCTGGCGACGGGACTGGCCATGGCCTCACTCTGTACACGCTGCCGATCAAAGGCGGCGCCTATAAGGATGGCGGAGAGCGGCGAATGAGTCAATTTGGCGCAGCTGGCGGCGATCACGCCTGCAACACGATAGATTGCGAAGCCTCCCGGCTTCGCAATCCGCGAGGCGCGGGCTGCTTAGCCAGCCATGGCCGCTGCCCTAATAGTCCATTCCCGCCCCCGGAGGCATTGCGGAACGGGTCTCCTTCTTCGGCTTTTCCGCCACCATCGCCTCGGTGGTGACCAACAGCCCGGCGATGGAGGCGGCGTCCTGCAGGGCGGTGCGCACCACCTTGACCGGGTCGATCACACCTTGGCCGTAGAGGTCGCCGTAATCGCCGGTCTGCGCGTTCCAGCCGAAAGAGAATTGCCCGTTCTCGCGCAGTTTGCCGACGATGATCGAGCCCTCGGCGCCCGCGTTCTCGGCGATCTGGCGCACCGGCGTTTCCAGCGCGCGGCGCACGATCTCGATGCCGGTCTTCTGATCGGGATTGTCGGCGGTGGCAGCGTCGAGCGCCTTCGCGGCTCTCAGCAGCGCCACGCCGCCGCCGGGCAGGATGCCTTCCTCGACCGCCGCGCGGGTGGCGTGCAGCGCGTCGTCGACACGATCCTTGCGCTCCCGAACCTCGACCTCAGTCGAGCCGCCGACGCGGATGACAGCGACGCCGCCGGCGAGCTTGGCCAGCCTTTCCTGCAGTTTCTCGCGATCGTAGTCGGAGGTGGTTTCCTCGATCTGCTGCCTGATCTGGGCGACGCGGCCCTGGATCTCGGGCTTGGCCCCGGCGCCGTCGACGATGGTGGTGTTCTCCTTCTCGACAGTGATCCGCCGTGCGCGGCCGAGCATCTCCAGCGTGACATTCTCCAGCTTGATGCCGAGATCCTCCGAGATGACCTGGCCGCCGGTGAGGATGGCGATGTCCTCCAGCATCGCCTTGCGGCGATCGCCGAATCCCGGCGCCTTGACGGCGGCGACCTTCAGGCCGCCACGCAGCTTGTTGACGACCAGCGTCGCCAGCGCTTCGCCCTCGACATCCTCGGCGATGATCAGAAGCGGCTTGGCCGACTGCACCACCGCCTCCAGGATCGGCAGCAGCGCCTGCAAATTGGACAGCTTCTTCTCGTGGATCAGGAGATAGGGCTCCTCGAGATCGGCACGCATCTTATCCTGGTTGGTGATGAAGTAAGGGCTAAGATAGCCGCGGTCGAACTGCATGCCCTCGACGACCTCGAGCTCGGTCTCGGCGGTCTTGGCCTCCTCGACGGTGATGACACCTTCATTGCCGACCCTCTGCATCGCTTCGGCCAGGAAGCGGCCGATCTCGGCGTCGCCGTTGGCCGAGATGGTGCCGACTTGGGCGATCTCGTCGTTGCGGGTCACCTTGCGGGCATTGGCCTTGAGCTCGGCGACGATCACTTCGACGGCCCTGTCGATGCCGCGTTTCAGATCCATCGGGTTCATGCCGGCGGCAACCGCCTTGTTGCCTTCCTGGACGATGGCTTGGGCCAGCACCGTGGCGGTGGTGGTGCCGTCGCCGGCAATGTCGCTGGTTCTCGACGCCACCTCGCGCACCATCTGCGCGCCCATATTCTCGAATTTGTCGACCAGTTCGATTTCCTTCGCCACGGTCACGCCATCCTTGGTGATGCGCGGCGCGCCAAACGACTTCTCGATGACGACGTTGCGACCCTTGGGGCCGAGCGTCACCTTAACCGCGTCGGCCAGAATATCGACGCCACGCAGCATCTTGTCGCGAGCTTCGGTGTGGAATTTTACTTCCTTGGCAGCCATTGAAACCCTCCCTCCGCGAGCCTTCTCCTGCAAGGGCTCGCATGTTCTATCGAACTAGCTTGGCACCGAGGGGTTTCAAGGGCGGCAGCCGGGAATTTTTCGACCCTGCCCGACTTCAACGCACTGTAATCACGGCGTTATTCAGGATCGCGCGGGCGCAAGAACGGGCGATTTCGAGAGCGGGCGGACTCGTGCGGCGCAGTATCGGAACACTTCGCCTCATCAGCTCGTTCAGATGGGCCCGGCAATTGTCGACCGGCCCTTGCCAGGCAGGCGCGCGGGCTGCAGTAGTGGGCCGCGTCACGTTGCGCCGGCGAATGAGGGAGATGGCAATGGTCCAGATCAGGGCAATGGCGAAAGAGGATCTGGCCGCTGTCTCGCGGCTGCTCGGCCAATCCTGGCGGCGGACCTATGCGCCGATCATGGGGGAGGAAAACACGGCCCGGCTGTCCGACGAGAAGCATGCGCCGGAAAAACTCGCGGCCGAACTCGAGGACGACAACAAGATGTCTTTCGTCGCCGAGCGGACCGACGGCTCGATCGCGGGCTACGCCATGGCGGCGATGGACGAGAAAGGCGATGTCGTGCTCGATCGCCTCCACATCGAACCGGAAGAGTTCGGCAGCGGGCTTGCCGTCGACCTTTTGCATGCCGTGCTTGCCGCTCATGCCGGCATTCCCAGCATAGCGCTGGAGGTGATCGAGGGCAACGACCGGGCGGTCGCCTTCTACCGCAAGCACGGCTTCGAGGTGGCCGAGCGCCGCCCGGCCGCGCATGGCGTCGGCGGTCATGCCTCGCTGATCATGCGCCGGCTGCTGCCGAGGGCTTGAGGCGCTGGACGTGTTCCGTCACGGCCCTATAATTTAGCCGGGTTGCAAATTCGGCCGGAGCAAGACGCATGAGCCTGGGCAAGCAGAAACTCGGGAGCCAGGGGCTCGTCGTCTCGGCCATCGGCCTCGGCTGCATGGGCATGAGCCAGTCCTACGGGCCGGCAGACGAGGCGGAGTCGATCGCGACGATCCACCGGGCGATCGAGCTCGGCTGCACCTTCCTCGACACGGCCGAGGTCTACGGGCCTTTCATCAACGAGGAATTGCTCGGCCGCGCCCTGAAAGGGCGGCGCGATCAGGTGACGATCGCGACGAAATTCGGCTTCCGCATCGTCGACGGCAAGCAGGATGGAACGGGGCGCGACAGCCGCCCGGAGCATATCCGCGAGGTGGTGGATGCCTCGCTGCAACGGCTCGCCACCGACCGCATCGACCTGCTCTACCAGCATCGCGTCGACCCCGCGGTGCCGATGGAGGATGTCGCCGGCACCGTCGGCGAACTGGTGGCGGAAGGCAAGGTGCGCTTCTTCGGCCTGTCGGAAGCGGGCATCGCCAACATCCGCCGCGCGCATGCCGTGCATCCGGTCTCGGCGCTGCAGAGCGAATACTCGCTGTGGGAGCGCAACCTCGAGCCCGAGATCATCCCGGCGCTTGTGGAGCTCGGCATCGGCTTGGTGCCATTCGCGCCGCTCGGCCGCGGGTTCCTCGCCGGCGACGTCAAGCGCGCGGAAGAGTATCCGGAGGGCGATTTCAGGCGCGGCGACCCACGCTACCAGGGCGAGAATTTCGACGCCAATGTCGCCGCGGCCACCGCCGTGCGCGACATCGCCGACGCCAAGGGCGTGAAGCCCGGCCAGGTGGCGATCGCGTGGCTGCTCGCCAAGGGTCCGGAATTCGGCATCGACATTGTGCCGATCCCCGGCACCAAACGGCGGACCTATCTGGAGGAAAATGTCGCGGCGGCCGACATCGAGCTCGACGCCACCGAGATGCTCGGGCTCGACATGGCGCTCTCGCCCGACAAGGTGTCAGGGCCGAGGTATAACGAGCGGACGATGTCGATGGTGGACCGGTAGGGGGCTCTAATCCCCCTCAAGGGGGAAATCGGCGCTACTTCTTCTTGCAATCCGGCAACGCCTCCATGGCCTTTCTGGCCTCGCCCTCGCTGGCGTATTTCTTCTTGCCGAGATCGATGACAAGCGTTCCGTCGGGCTTCTTCGGCACAATCTCGCACTGCTTCGAGACGGCATCCCTGGCGACCCAGTATTCCTCCGCTGCCATGGCGGGAAGGCCGATGAAGCCGGCGGCGAGGATTGCTATGGCGACGGTGCGAACCATTTCCTGGTCTCCATTTGCCTGTGTTGCCGGAAAGCAGGCCGCAAAGATCGGCGCCGGGACGGCGCCGGCACGCTGCTCTAGTCATGTTTTTCACGCAATTCCGAAACGCGTGCCCCGCGCTTCCGTTCCAGGCATCCGGCGGCGCCGTAACGGGCATGGAGAAAAACCCGGGGTGCGCCGACAAGGCGAGCCTTGACTTCGGCCGGACGGCCTCCAGATCGATTTTTGCCGATCTCGTGCGAGCGCCAGACATGCAAGGCTGCATTCCGGGCGCCGCCGGCGCGCTGAACAACCGGTCCGGCGAAACGCACAGCCAAAGGCTGTCCGGCACCGTCGCACCCGCATCGCCGTGCCAAAAAGGAGGAATTGAAATGGCAATTCGTGATCTCATTCCCTGGGCCAGGGAAGGCAATCAGGTTCCCGGATTCTATCGCGAGGGCGATCGCGATCCGTTCATGGCGCTGCACCGCGAGATGAACCGCCTGTTCGACGACGCGTTCCGCGGCTTCGGCGTCGGACTGCCCTCGGTCGGCGGCGCCTATGGCGGGCGTCCCGGATGGCCGAGCCTCGAAATCTCCGATACCGGCAGCGAAATCCGCGTCATGGCGGAAGTCCCCGGCATGGAGGAGAAGGACATCGAAGTGACGCTCGACGACGGCGTGCTGACGTTGCGCGGCGAGAAGCGGTCGGAGAGCGAGGACAAGGACAGGCAGTTCTCCGAGCGCTTCTACGGGCGCTTCGAGCGGCGCATTCCGATCGGCGCCGAGGTCGAGGAAGACAAGGTCAACGCGGCCTTCCACAACGGCGTGCTCACGGTGACGCTGCCGAAGAGCCAGCGCGCCCAGGCCAAGGCCAAGCGCATCCCGATCAGCGGCGCCGCCCCGAGTTCCGGCAAGAGCAAGCATTGACTGTGCCGGATCCCGGTTGCATGGCTCAGCCGCCCGAATGCGGGTCGACGCTATAGGGATGCGCCGGATAACCCGTGCCAATCGCGTCGCTCACCCGATCGATCCAGGCGCTGACCGCCGGATAATCGGCGAGCGCAAAGCCGCAATCCTCGGCTCGGTGGCTGTAGGCATAGACGGCGATATCGGCGACGGTGAGCGAGCCGCCGACGAGGAACGGCGTATCTTGCAGGCTGCGTTCGAGAGCGCCAAGCGCGCGGGCGCCCGCCTCGCGTTTGCCGGCAACCATCGCCTGGTTGCGCTCCAGCCGCCCGGTCAGCGTCCAGAAGCGCAGCGAGCCGATGACCGGCTCGACATGATACTGCTCGAAGAATAGCCACTGCATGACCTTGGCGCGGGAAAAGCGGTCCGCCGGCAGAAAGGGCGTGCCCTCAGCGAGGTAGACGAGGATGGCGTCGGACTCGGCGATCGCCTCGCCATTCTCCAGGCCAAGCACCGGGACGGCGCCGGCCGGATTGAGCTTGAGAAAGTCCTCCGTGTGGCTCTCGCCCTCGAAGATCGACACCTGCCGGGTTTCGTAAGCGATGCCGAGCAGCCCCAGCAAGACGCGCACCTTCCAGGCGTTTTGCGACGGCAGATAATCGTAGAGCGTGAGCATGGCTAGGTCCCCGGTTGACTGGGATTGGATTGGCATGGAGTGATGAGGGGTGCCACCCGATTTATGCCGCGCGGCGATCAAGGAACTCGGCTTATGCCATTTGCGCCGCAGCCGCCCTCACCGCCCCGCAATATCCTTCGCCACGGCCTGTGCCTCGATGCCGATCTCGCGCAGCAGGCCGGTGACCGGATTGTAGAAGCCGACGAGATAGACGCCGAGCTGCGAGGCGCCGGCATTCACCCCGCTTTTCCCAGGCCTGAGCTCCGCCGGCAGGAAGCCGTCATAGCCTGGCCGGTAGCCGGTGGCGAAGATCACAGCGTCGAAATTTTTCTCCTGCCCGTGGGCGAACTTGGCGCCATCCCCGGTGAAGCGGACGATGTCGGGCAGGATGCCGATCCTGCCCGCCTTGATCGCCGCCACCGTGCCGACATCGATGACGGGAATACGCCCGGCGTCGATCTGCTTGAGGATGCCGTCCTTCGGCCGGACGATACCGTATCTGTCGAGCCTGCCCAACGCCAGGTCGAGGATTTTTGGAAACATCCAGTCGTTCAGCGCCTGCGGCATCGGCCGGCTGGCGATGTCGACCATCTGGATCGGCACGCCGAAGAGCTGGCGCGGCACGATGTGGACGCCCTTGCGCACCGAGATCGTCGGACGGGCGCCGCTTTCGGCAAGGTCGAGCGCGATCTCGGCGCCGGTGTTGCCCATGCCGACGACCAGCACGTTCTTGGCCGTATAGGGCGCCGCTTCGGTGTAGGCGGCGCTGTGCAGCACCTCTCCCTTGAACACCTCGATGCCGGGGAAGGTCGGCACGACGGGCTCGGCATTGTTGCCGGTGGCGACGACGACCTTGCGGGCGGTGATCTCGCCGGCATCGGTCTCGATCAAGAGTCCTTCGCCCGCGCGGCGGATCGATTTCACGCTGACGCCGAAACGTGGCTTGAGGCCAAAACGCTCGGCATAGGCATCGAGATAGGCGACCACTTTTTCGCGCGGAACGTAGCGGGGATGGTTTTTGGGGAACGGCACAAAAGGCAGCGACGAAAAGGACTTCACCGTGTGCAGATGCAGCCGCCGGTAATGCCGCCGCCAGGCCGGCGCCACCTCGCTGGCCTTTTCCAGAATGGTGAAATCAACCCCTGCCTGTTTCAGGCAGGCGCCGACGGCCAGACCCGCCGGCCCGGCGCCGACAATGACGACGTTGGTGTCCAAGATAGCCTCCTCCCCCAAGGCGGGAAGAAGCTATGCCCGAGGTGACGGAGGAGCAAGTAGGGGAAATCACCTATCCTTCTCTCTCGACGGCGAAGATGCCGGACCGAGCGAGGCGGTGTTATCTCGCCACCCTCCAGGGTCACCGCCCAGCCCCCTCTCTTGCGATTTCCAACACCAGCTTCGCTAAAATGTTGAAATCGCTTTCTCCCCACGGGCGCCGGCGCTACTGCATCCCGCTAGGCACCTCGGGCTCGTCTTCGGGCGGTTCCAGAATCTCGATCAGCCGTGCCACCCTGGCGCCCGGCATCGCGTGGCCCTCGTTCACCAGCGCCTCGTCGGCGCCGATCCAAGCAAAGGCCTCGCGCAATTCCTCGAGGCTGGCACCGGTGAGCGCGATGTCGGCGATCACGGCCTCATCGACCGGGCCAAGAACGGAAATGATCTCGTTGCGGGTCATCCTTGTCTCCCCTGGGTCGGAACGATGCCAAGGAAACGGCGGGCGGGTGGAGCGGGGTCCGACGCCGCCGCCATCTTTGCTCCCGCGCCGACAACCGCTATGCACGAAGCCTCGCCCGCGATCCTACAGAGTCCTCATGAAACCCGCCCTGCTGCTTTCCGCCCTGCTGCTCGCCACGCCGGCCTCCGCCGACTGGAAGCCGGTCGAGAAAATCGAGACCTATGCAATCTCGGGGCAAACGGTGGAGGAGCTCTATGTCTCGATCGGCGAGAAAGGTCCGGTGATCGGCAAGGACTCGGCCGGCAACGAGCGGCGGGCGATCGCGCACACTTTCTTCAAGCTGACCTGGCAGCGGGACTACCGGCCGCAGGGCGGCGCCTGCGTGCTGAAGTCGGCGCGGCCAAAACTCATCATCACCTATACGCTGCCCAAACCCGCCGGGAAACTTGCCCCCGGCGTGCAGGCGCGCTGGAATGCGTTTGCCGATGGGCTCGCCGCGCATGAGAAGGTGCACGGCGCCGGCATCGTCGACATGGTGGACAAGATCGTCGCTTTCAGCATTGGCCTCACCGTCGCCGACGACCCCGGTTGCAAGAAGATCAGGGTCGGGCTGACACAATATCTCGACCAGCTCTCCAAAGCGCAGCGCCAGGCCAGCCGCGACTTCGACAACGTCGAGTTCGGCCAGGGCGGGAATTTGCAGAAGCTGATCGCAGCGTTTTTGATCGGCGGGTAAGAGGGACCAAGCGGCTGCGGCGGCCTACCCGCCGCGGCGAGCAGAGCTACAACGGAAGCACGAGCAGCCAATCTCCATTCCGCCGACGAGTCAGAATTTCTCGGGCAGGTGCAGATCTAGTATCTTAGTAATCGCTAATGTTTAATCGGCCGCCATTCGACGAGTTGTCGGCGCACGGCCCGGCTTGACTTCGCCTTGAGACAGGCTTGGCTCATCTGTCATCAGCGACGAAAGTATAAGCCTGCGCGCCGCCGCTTTACAGGCGGATTTGGTAGCGCTACCGTTTCACAGTCGCGTGACCCGGGGGGAGCTGGGGCAAACGTCGCCGACGCCAGTGGTGGATGCCTGCCGGCATCCGTTTCAGCCACGCCTGATAGAAACGGCTCCCGGCGAGACCTCGCAGGGACCATCGGGAGGAATTCGATGGCGTCTGTCGCGATTGGCAATGTCTACAAATCTTTCGGGGCCACCGAGATCCTGCATGGCGTCAGCGTCGATATAGAAGACGGCGAGTTCGTCACGCTTGTGGGGCCCTCGGGCTGCGGAAAATCGACGCTTCTTCGGATGATTGCCGGCCTGGAAAAAATCTCGCGCGGCCATATCTCGATCGGCAGCCGCATCGTCAACGACGTTGCGCCGAAGGAGCGCGACGTGGCCATGGTCTTCCAGAACTACGCGCTCTATCCGCACATGACGGTCGCCGAGAACATGGCGTTCTCGCTCATGCTCAAGGGAGTCCCCAAGGCGCAAAGCGATGCCGGGGTGAAGCGGGCGGCCGAAATCCTCGGGCTGGTTCCGCTTTTGTCGCGCTATCCGCGCCAGCTTTCGGGCGGCCAGCGCCAGCGCGTCGCCATGGGCCGGGCGATCGTGCGCGATCCGCAGGTGTTCCTGTTCGACGAGCCGCTCTCTAATCTCGACGCCAAGCTCAGGGTTCAGATGCGCGCCGAGATCAAGGAGTTGCACCAGCGGCTGAAGACGACGACGGTCTATGTCACCCACGACCAGATCGAGGCCATGACCATGGCCGACAAGATCGTGGTCATGCATGACGGCGTCGTCGAGCAGATCGGGCCGCCGCTCGAACTCTACGACCGGCCGAACAACCTGTTCGTCGCGAGCTTCATCGGCTCGCCCGCCATGAACATGCTCAAGGGCACATTCGCCAACGATGGCGCGCCTTCTTTCCGGGGCGCGGGAGGCGTTTCCCTGTCTTTGCCGAAACCACCTTCGATCGGCAACGGCGAAGCCATTGTGCTCGGAGTACGGCCCGAGCACCTGCGGCTGGCCGACGACGGCATTCCGGTCACGGTCGTGGTGATCGAGCCGACCGGCTCGGAAGTGCAGATCATCGGCCGGACGGCCGGCGGCGAGGACATCGTCGCCAATTTCCGGGAACGCCATTCCTTCGCGCCGGGAGAAACCATCCGGCTGTCGGTCGAGCCTGGCCCCATCCATCTGTTCCACGGCGAGACGGGCCAGCGGATCGAAGCGGCGCGCTAGAGCTACGCAACAAGGAAACAAACAGGAGGAAACGAGCATGAAGTTCACCAGACGCGACGTGATCCGCACGACCGCCGGCGCGGCCGCCGGAGCCTTGGGCAGCCGTTTCGTCGGCTCGAGCGCCTTCGCGCAAGAGGGCCTGACCTACAAGCCGGAGGAAGGCGCGAAGCTCAGGCTGCTGCGCTGGTCGCCTTTCGTGCAGGGCGACGAGGACCAGTGGCTCAAAAATACGAAGCGGTTCACCGAAGCGACGGGCGTGGAGGTCCGCGTCGACAAGGAGAGCTGGGAGGACATCCGGCCCAAGGCGGCGGTCGCCGCCAATGTCGGCTCCGGCCCCGACCTGATGCTCGTCTGGTTCGACGACCCGCACCAGTATCCCGACAAGCTGCTCGACGTGACGGAGCTGGGCGACTATCTCGGCAAGAAGTATGGCGGGTGGCACGACGGCCCGAAGCAGTATGCGACGCGCGAGGGCAAATTCCTCGGCCTGCCTCTGGCCACCATCGGCAACGCCATCGTCTATCGCGAAAGCTGGGTGAAGGAGGCCGGCTTCTCGGAATTCCCGAAGGACACGGCGGGCTTCCTCGAGCTTTGCAAGGCGCTGAAGGCGAAGGGGCATCCGGCCGGCTTCACGCACGGCCATGGCGTCGGCGACGGCAACAACTACGCTCACTGGCTGCTGTGGAGCCATGGCGGCCAGATGGTCGACGAGAAGGGCAAGGTCACGATCAATAGCCCCGAGACGCTGAAGGCGATCGAATACGCGCAGGAGCTCTACAAGACCTTCATTCCCGGCACCGAAAGCTGGCTCGACGTGAACAACAACCGCGCCTTCCTGGCCGGCGAAGTGAGCGTCATCGCCAACGGCATTTCCGTCTACAACACGGCCAAGGTCAACAAGGACAAGGATCCGAAACTGACCGAAATCGCCAAGGACATGCGCACGACCAACCTGCCGATCGGTCCCGTCGGGAAATCGGTCGAGCTGTTCCAGGTGACCACGGCCGTCATCTTCAACTACACGCCCTACCCCAACGCGGCCAAAGCCTATCTGCAGTTCATGTTCGAGGACCCGCAGATGTCGGACTGGATCACGTCGTCGGCCGGCTATTGCTGCCAGACGCTGAAGGCCTTCGACAACAACCCGGTGTGGAAGGCCGACCCGAACAATGCGGCTTACGCGAAAGCCTCGGCGACGCTGCGTCCCAACGGCTATGCCGGGCCGCTCGGCTACGCCTCGGCGGCGACCATGGCCGACTACGTTCTGGTCGACATGTTCGCCAAGGCCGTGACGGGCCAGGCCACACCGCAGGAGGCGATGGAAGAGGCGGAGAAGCGCGCCAACCGGTACTACCGCGTTTGATCATATCGATCACCGCTGGGCCGGGCAGCCGCGCCCGCGCTGTCCGACCCTTCCGGAAGCGCAGGGCGGCCGCTCGGCCGATCAACGAGACCTCGTAAGGAGCCGCTCCATGGCCGTGCCATCCGTTGCCGTTCAGCCGCGTTCTTCGATTCTGGCGCGTCTGGCCGAAAGCCGGAACGCGCTTGGCTTCGGCTTCATGCTGCCGGCGGCGGCGCTGCTCTTGGTGTTTCTCACCTATCCGCTCGGGCTCGGTGTCTGGCTCGGCTTCACCGATGCCCGCATCGGCCGTCCCGGCATCTTCATTGGCATCGAGAACTATCAATATCTGTGGAGCGACGGCGTCTTCTGGCTCTCCGTCTTCAACACCCTGCTCTACACGATAAGCGCGTCGATCCTGAAGTTCATACTCGGCCTCTGGCTGGCGCTCATCCTCAACGAGAAATTGCCCTTCAAATCGTTCTTCCGCGCGATCGTCCTACTGCCCTGGGTGGTGCCCACGGTGCTGTCGGCCATCGCCTTCTGGTGGATCTACGACTCGCAGTTCTCGATCCTGTCCTGGGCGCTGCAGCAGATGGGACTGATCGACCACCGGATCAACTTCCTCGGCGATCCGACCAATGCGCGCGCTTCCGTCATCGCGGCCAATGTCTGGCGCGGCATCCCGTTCGTCGCCATCACGCTGCTTGCCGGCCTGCAGACCATCCCACAATCGCTCTACGAGGCCGCCACCCTCGACGGCGCCAGCCGCTGGCAGCTGTTCCGCCATGTGACGCTGCCGCTGCTGACGCCGATCATCGCCATCACCATGACCTTCTCGGTGCTGTTCACCTTCACCGACTTCCAGCTGATCTATGTGCTGACCCGCGGCGGACCGGTGAACGCCACCCATCTGATGGCGACATTGTCCTTCCAGCGCGGCATTGCCGGCGGCCAGCTCGGCGAAGGCGCGGCAATCGCGGTCGCCATGATCCCCTTCCTGCTGGCGGCGATCCTGTTCAGCTATTTCGGCCTGCAACGGCGTAGGTGGCAGCAAGGCGGCGGAGACTGACATGGCCGCGATCAAGCAAGTCGAGCGCCCGGACATCGACGAAGGCGGCATGGGCTACCTTCAGAGCCTGCCGCGTCGAGTGGTGACGGTCTATCTGCCGCTCTTGGTGTTTCTGATCGTGCTGTTGTTTCCGTTCTACTGGATGACGATCACGGCGGTTAAACCCAATGTCGAGATGACCGACTATGTGAACTACAATCCGTTCTGGGTCGTGCATCCGACACTGGAGCACATTCGCTACCTGCTTTTTGAGACCTCCTATCCGGGCTGGCTGCTCAACACCGTCATCATTTCGACCGCCGCAACCTTCCTGTCGCTGGCGGCCGCGGTGCTTGCGGCCTATGCGATCGAAAGGCTGCGGTTCTCGGGGGCGCGGCAGGTCGGCCTCGCCGTGTTCCTCGCCTATCTCGTGCCGCCCTCGATCCTGTTCATCCCTCTGTCGGTGATGGTGTTCAACCTCGGCCTCTACGACACGCCGTTCGCGCTGATCCTCACCTATCCGACCTTCCTGATCCCGTTCTGCACGTGGCTGCTGATGGGCTATTTCCGCTCGATCCCGTTCGAGCTGGAGGAATGCGCGCTCATCGACGGAGCGAGCCGCTGGCAGATCCTCACAAAGATCGTGCTGCCGCTGGCGGTGCCGGGCCTGATCTCGGCCGGCATCTTCGCCTTTACCCTGTCATGGAACGAGTTCATCTACGCGCTGACCTTCATCCAATCGTCCGAGAAGAAGACTGTGCCGGTCGGCGTGCTCACCGAGCTCGTCCGCTCCGACGTCTATGAATGGGGAGCGCTGATGGCGGGTGCGCTGATCGGCTCGTTGCCGGTGGGCGTGCTCTATTCCTTCTTCGTCGAGCACTATGTGTCGTCGATGACGGGCGCGGTGAAGGAATGAGAGCGGAAATGCTCTAAAAGCTGATCTCCACCGCATCGGCGCTCCGCTTCGCCTCGCCGTGGAACACCGCCTCGATGTTGTTGCCGTCCGGGTCGAGCAGGAAGCAGGCATAGTAGCCGGGGTGGTAGGGGCGCTCGCCGGGTGCGCCGTTGTCCTTGCCGCCGGCCGCAAGCCCCGCCTCGTAGAAGGCATCGACCATGGCGCGGTCCTTCGCCTGGAAGGCGAAATGGTGCCGGCCGGTGAGCACGCCGAGGGCCGCGCGGCTGTCGGCGCTGGAGATGAAAAGTTCGTCCGCCCAGAAATAATCCTCGGCCTCGCCGCCGATCGCGATGCCAAGCACCTCGAGCACCGCGCCGTAGAAGCGTCGGCTCGCCTTGAGGTCGCGCACCACAAGCTGGATATGGTCGATGAGCCGGCCGCGATAGAGTTCCATAGGGGTGCCTCCTGTTGACGGGTCAAATCTAGATGGGACTGGTGCGCGGTCAATGTGGGGAGTCGGGGTCTGCTGACACTTGGGGACGTCGGCGGGACAGCGCCCCCCTCTGGCCTGCCGGCCATCTCCCCCACTTGGGGGGAGATCAGCCGTCACGCGGCCTTTCGCCAATCTCCAACGTCGCTAGGAAAAAGCGCCCGGGTCGAAGCTGCCAATCTCCCCACCCGTGGGGGAGATGGCCGGCAGGCCAGAGGGGGGCGCGAAGGAACGCGACCCTTCTGGCCGAATATCCATCAGCCCGGAAAATCCGGATAAAAAATGCAACCAGATTGTAGGATCGGTTTCTCCTCCGGCGTCCTTCGGACGCAAGCGGCACGGTGAGCCTGGAAAAACCGTGCTCCGCATCAAACAGGATATGCCTTATGGCATGGGAGAAAACCATGAATCATTCCTATCGTTGGGTCATCGTCGCGGCTGGCGCGCTGATGACCTGTGTGGCGCTCGGCGCGATGTTCTCGCTGGCGATCTTTCTCGAGCCGATGTCGCTCGACACCGGCTGGTCGCGCGCCGGCATTTCCAGCGCCATGACCTTGAACTTCCTCGTGATGGGCGTAGGCGGCTTCGCCTGGGGCTCAATCTATGATCGCCTCGGCGCCCGCCCCGTCGTGCTTGCCGGCGCGGTGCTGCTTGGCCTGGCTCTGGTGGTGGCGAGCCGCGCCAACTCGCTGCTGATCTTCCAGCTCAGCTACGGCGTGATCGTGGGCCTCGCCGCCAGCGCCTTCTTCGCGCCGATGATCGCGCTCACCACCGCCTGGTTCGACACCAACCGCAGCCTTGCCGTGTCGCTGGTCTCGGCCGGCATGGGCGTAGCCCCGATGACCATCTCGCCCTTCGCGCGCTGGCTGATCTCGGCTTATGACTGGCGCACCGCCATGTTCGACATCGGCGTGATGGCCTGGGTGCTTCTGCTCCCGGCCGTCCTGCTGGTGCGCCAGCCGCCAGCGGCGCTTGCGGCAGCCGATGGTGCACCGGCGCCTGTCACGGACGATCCCGGCATGAGCGTCGGCCAGGCGTTGCGCTCGCCGCAATTCCTGGTGCTGGGCATGACGTTCTTCGCCTGCTGCGCGGCGCATTCCGGCCCGATCTTCCACATGGTGAGCTATGCCATGGCCTGCGGCGTGGCGCCGATGGCCGCCGTCTCGATCTACAGCGTCGAGGGCCTCGCCGGACTCGGCGGCCGCCTGCTCTATGGTGTCCTCGGCGACCGGCTGGGCGTCAAGCCGGTGCTGATCACCGGCCTTGCGATCCAGGCCGCGGTGATCGCCGCCTATCTCGCGGTCGGCCGGATCGAGCAGTTCTACGTTTTAGCCGTCATCTTCGGCGCCACCTATGGCGGCGTCATGCCGCTCTATGCGGTCCTGGCGCGCGAATATTTCGGGCCCCGCATTATCGGCACGGTCTTCGGCGCCGCCACGATGCTCTCCAGCCTCGGCATGTCGTTCGGGCCGCTTGCCGGCGGCATGATCTACGACGCCTATGCCAGCTATTCCTGGCTGTTCATCGGCTCGGCGTTGGTCGGCCTCGGCGCCGCGGGCATCGCCATCGCCTTCCCGCCGCAGCCGAACAGGCAGCGGCTGCAGATGGCGTGAGCAGAAGCCGGGTTGCTCGCCTCCGCTGTCTCGGGGGCGAGCGACGGCTAAGCCGACACCCCTTCGAGGGCTATGATGCGTGTATGGGCGCAGCGGAAACGGATTTGCTTCAGCCTCTCATACTCCGGCGAGTCGTACCAAGCGGTGAGCGCGGTCATGTCGGGAAACTCGATGATGACCAGGCGGTGCGGCTCCCAGTCGCCTTCAAGCACCCGCGTCGCGCCGCCCCGCGCCAGATAGTGCCCGCCATAGCGGGCCTCGGTCGCCGGCACCTCGCGCCGGTACTCGTCGAATACGGCCATGTCGGTGACATCGACATCGGCAATCAGATAGGCGGCCATTCTTTGTCCCTCCTTATCTTCGCCAAAGCGCGGTTGAAAGGATACACGCTATATTAGCACACACTCATATCAAAGCCGGATGGAACTTCGCGTTGACAGGGTTGGCGCGAAATCCATTTGCCGGACGGCGGCGAGTGTGAAACTCTGAGCCAACGCTGCACCTGAAATGCCGGCCAGGCCGGCGCCTTGGTCTGGGGGAATTGCAGTGGCCGCAGGTATTGAAGCCGCAGAAGCCAGGAACTGGTCAAGCCTGCTGGTCGCGGCCGAAAAGGGCGACGCCAAGGCCGTCGGCGTGGAACTGGCGACGGGCGCCGACATCAACCAGGCCGACGAAGATGGCTGGTCGGCGCTGCATCTCGCCGCGCACAATGGCCATACTGCCGTGCTCGAAACCTTGATCGGCCACCCCGCAATCGAGGTGAACTCTCGAAACAAATGGAAGGGCACGCCCTTGAGCCTGGCCGCCGCCAAGGGTCATCTCGACTGCATACTGGCGCTGGTGAGGCACCCACAGATCGATGTCGATGCCCGTGCCGACTATTACGGCAGAACGCCGCTCATCGAGGCGGCAAGAAATGGGCACCTGGATATTGTCAAGCTGCTCGTCGAGAGTGGCGCGGACGTCAATCTGGCCGACAAGACGGGGCGCAACAGCGCGCTCATAGAGGCCATCAAGGGACGGCACTACGAAGTCGCGGAATATTTGCTTGACTCCCGGAAGGTGAACTTCCTCAACAAGGACATGCGGCTGAACGCGCTGATCTGGGCCGGCAGCGCGCGCAACGCTGAGCTCATCGGGAAGCTGGATGCCGCGATCCACGCTTTCTTCGATGGCAAGTGAGCAACCGACTTCAGTTTCGTAGCGCGATCGTCGCCGCCGCGCCGCCCATGCACACGGCAGCGCCGCGGTTGAACAGGCGCGTGGTGCGCGGCGACTGCAAGCTGCGCCGCGTGCCGGCGCCGGCGACCGCAAAGGGAAACTGTACCGCGGCCAAAATGATGGCGGTGATGGCCAGGAGGATCGGCACGTCGAGCGCGGACAGCGCGCCGATGTCGACCACCGTCGGCAGGATCGAGATGTAGAACAGCACCGATTTCGGATTGCCGAGCGTGACCAGCACGCCGGACAGGAAAGCGTTGCCGCCGCTTTTCACAGCGCCGGCCTCAGATGCCTCGAACGTCTCGCCCGCCCGCCAGAACTGGACGGCAAGCCAGCAGAGATAGGCGACGCCCGCCCACTTGATGACGATCAAGAGAAAGCTGAAGGTCTCGGCGACGAAGGCAAGCCCGGCGAGCACCGCGGCAAGGTAGAGAACGTCGCCCAGCACCATGCCGGCAGTCATCCAGGCCGCCTGCCGGTAGCCGCTCCGCAGCGCCTGCGCCACGATGGCGACGATCTGCGGCCCCGGGATGATGGCGGCGATCGCCAGCGCGCCGGAATAGGCGGCAAAGCCCGACAATGTCATTGGCGTGGAGTCCTTAGAGGTGGGATCGGATGGCGTGGCGACATTCTGTTGGCGGGGCGACGGTGTCAACCGGATCAAAGTTCCTCGCCCTCAGTGTTCAGTGCCGCGCCTATGATCCACCGACGCCTAAGGGTGGCCCGGTAATCTCCATATCGAATTGGGCCGCGATCGCTTTGATTTCTGCGAGATCGCGCGGAATCTCCAACCCTTGCGCCGCAACTGTCGGGAAAAGCTTTCGAGACCGCCCGGGGACAGAATGGCGATCCATCGTGCACGCTCAGCGACGACGAACGCGTGCTGGTAGCGCCGCTGATGATCGAGTCGACATGGTTCGCGACCGGCCGCCCCGCCGCGATCGTGTTCGTGGCCGATCCGGACAGTGCGCCGGACCAGTTGCGCAATCTCTATCGGCTGACCCCGGCCGAGGCCGCCGTGGCGATGGCGATCGCACGCGGCGAAGGGCTGCAGGCGGTCGCAGATCAGCTCGATATCAGCCTGACCACCGCGCGCACTCACCTGCAGCACGTATTCGAAAAAACCGAGACGCGGCGACAGGCGGAGCTGGTGCGCATCATCGCGGCCAGTGGGCCCTGCGTCCGACAATAAATAGCCGGAGCGCAGCCAGGCTTTTTCGCGGGCAGCGCTGCAATTGCGGAAGGTGGGAGATCGCTAATCGCCGCCGGCCGCCACCGTCTTCTTGACCACCCAGCGATGCTTGCCGATCTGGCGGTTGCGGCTGGAACCCTGGGCTTCGAACATCGCCAGCGTGCCGTTGTGCAGGAAGGCGCCGGCCGCCGCGCGCGCTTCTGTATCCTCCGGGTAGCTTTCCACCGTGCCGCCGCCGAGACAGGCGATTTCGACCAGCGCGCCGGCAAGGGCTGCCGCGGCCACGCCCTTGCCGCGAAAAGCCTTGTCGGAGAAGAAGCACGTGATGCGCCAATCCGGCAGCGCCACCAGCCCCTCGCGATAGGCGCGATAGTGTTTTATGCGCGGCAATTCGGCGGTCGGGCCGAACTGGCACCAGCCGACGCAGGCTGGACCGTCGAAGACGAGCGCAGCATGCGCCCGGCCCTCGCGCACCAGCGCCTGCTTCGCGTCGCGGTTACCGGCGGCGCCGACGCCCTTGGCATGGAAGGCCATGCACCAGCAGCCGCCCCACACGCCATTGTGCCGCTCGACCAGCGCGGCGAAATGCGGCCAGGTGGTCATATCGAGAGGCTTAATACTGAAGCTCATCGCCACCTCCTCCGGCGGCGAGGATAACCGATTTGAAGCGAAAGCTGGTATCTCCCCCTCGAGGCGGAGATCACCCGTCACCCCGTTCCCGAACGCAGCGCCTCCCTGCCCTCGTCGTCGCGGCGGAGCCGCGCGTCGGAGATCAGCACTACGGGGCATGGGCAGCGCCGCAGCACGCCGCTCGTCGTCTCGCCGAAGATGAGCTCCTCGCCCGGCCGCCGGGCCACTCCCATGACGATCAAAGCCGCGCTCCTGCCCGCCTGGCGGGTAATGGCATCGGCCGCAGCAGCCCGGCTGCGGATGGCGGTCTCGATCTCGACGCCATAGCGGTCGGCAAGCGCGACAATGTCCTTCAGCACAGCCTCCCTGCGGCGATGCGAGACGGTGTCGCGCGGTTCGTCGCGACCGGGGCGCGCGACATAGAGAACCTTGACCGGCGCGCCGGTGACAGAGGCGATGGAAAGCGCGAGTTCCGCGCCGCGGCGCGCGTTCGCTGTGCCGTTGACCGGCACCAGGATCTTGCCGGATCCCGGCCCAAGGCGCGGCATCTGCCGGCCGGCGCCGGCCGGCTTCAGCACCAGACAGAGAGGGCCCTCGAAGGCGCCCGCGACCTCGTTCAGCCGGCGCGAGAAGCCGCCCTTCGGGGTCACCGCTCGGCCGAGGCCGATGAGCAGCATGCCGTAGCCCTTGCGCGCCTCCTTGGCGACCGCCTCCGCGGAGAGCGGAGCATCGTGCCGGCGGCGCGTGAGCGGGACTTCATGCGCGGACTCCTCGTCGGCTTCCTTCGCCGCCTCGCGGCCCTCCTCGGCGCCCTTCTCGATCTCGTCCAGATGCGCCGCCTCGCCGGGCTCGGCTTCGCTTTCGCCGCTTGTATGAAGCATGGTTGTCGGCTTGCCGGCGCCTATGACACCGGCAAGGTAGGCGGCGAAGCGGCCGACGACGCCCTCGTCGACCACCACCAGCAGCCGCTCCAGATTGGTGATGAAGCCGCGCAGGTCGACCTCCTCTCGCTCCAGCCTTTTCTTCTCCGCCTCGCCCATCGGCAGCCGGCCGAGCGCCCAGCGCAGCGTCGGCGGCATGGCCAAGGTGGTGATGACGGCCATGGTGACGATCATGGTGAAGAGGTTGTGCGAAAGCACGCCGATCGACAGGCCGATCGAGGCGACGATGACCTCGGTCGAGCCGCGCGCGTTCATGCCGCAGCCGACCGCGATGCCCTCGGCGCGGCTCATGCCGGCTGCTTCCGCGCCGATGAAGGCGCCGCCGAACTTGCCGAGGCTGGCGATCGCCACCAATGCAACGGTGAGCAGCGCAAGCTGAGGGTCCATGAGCACGGTGAGGTCGGCCGAAAGCCCCGCCACGCCGAAGAACACCGGCATGAAAAGTGCAGTGATCACCCCGCGCAATTGCCCCTCGATGTGACGCGACAGGATCGGCGACTCGCCGACCAATATGCCGGCGACGAAGGCGCCGAGCACCGTGTGCACGCCGATCAGGTCGGTGATCAGCGCCATGGCGCCCATGATGGCGAGGATGACGGTGACGACCGCATATTCGCTCCGGAAGGTGTCGTTGGTCCAGCGGATGGCGTCGAAGACGATGCGGCGGCCGAGCGTGAAGGAAAAGGCCATGAAGAGGGCGACGCCGGCCAGCGTGAAGGCCAAGCTGCCGGCCTCGATGCGGCCGTGGGTGGCGATGCCGATGGTGATGGCGATGATCACCCAGCCGATCGTGTCTTCGATAATGGCCGAGGAGACGATGATCTGGCCGAGGTCGCGGCGCATGAAGTTCATCTCGCGCACCACCATGGCGACGATCTTGACCGAGGAGATCGACAGCGCCGTGCCGAGGAACAGGCCGGCGACGACGCGCTCGCTGCCCGCGGCGAGCAGCGTGTCCGGCATGAACTGCGCCGCCACGAAGCCGAGCACGAACGGCACGGCGACGCCGGCGGCGGAGATGGAAAAGCAGGCGCGGCCGACCCGTCGCACCAGCCTCAGATCCGTTTCCATGCCCGTCAGCAGCAAAAGCATCAAGACGCCCAGCTGGGCGATGGCGTTGATCATCGACTTCTGCGCGGCATCGCCAGCAAAGACCACGCGCTCAGCTGCGGGCCACAGCCAGCCGAGCAGCGAGGGCCCGAGCAGGATGCCGCCCATCAGTTGCCCCATCACCGCTGGCTGGCCGAGGCGCTCCAGCAATTCGCCGATGCCGCGGCCGACGACGAGCAGCAGGATGACTTCGAGAACGAAGATACCTTCGCTGGACATGCCGCTCTTCTCGGCGGTCCAGGCGACGGCCGGCATCAGCGCAAGCGCCGCCGCACTCAGCGCGATCGTCCAGCGCCGATTAGACATGAAGGACAATTTCTGCACCCCTCGATTAAGTCTGCGCATAACGGTTTGGCATATGCATCGGTTGCACGACAGGCCTCGTTTCCTTGCCCCTACGATAGTGGGGGCAGAGGTGGTTTGGCGAAGCCGAGACGGAGAGGGGGAGCGCCCTATGACGGCCCCTTTCCGTCCGCTTCGCGGACAGCTCTCCCGCGCTTTGCGGGGCGACGAAAGACTGCCCACAATTCTATTCAAATGCGATTGTGGATGTTTGCGTTTGGGTAAAGCGACTCGCGCATGGTCGAGACAAGGCGGGCAATAAGGAGAAGCTAATGAAAAGCGACTTTGCCGCCGCCCACCTGCACCTCGACAGGGCCTGCCACTATCTTCGCGGCGACGACGAGACCAGCCGCACGGCGCTTGCGGCGCTCGACCTTGTGATCGAGGCGGTCGCGACCGCCCAATATGCCCGGCCCGAGGCCGAAGTGGTGCCGTTTCCGGCGGCTTCAAAGCGGGCGCTGCCTCCCATCGCATCCTGACTTATCCGCCTGAAAGGCGGGAACATTTTTGCCGGCCGCACGTTACAGCGCATGGGGTGTGGCCGGTTCGTTTCGGCCGGCCACGGCGGGAGGCGCGTGGCAAGGGGATGTCGCAGGTCCAGACCATAAAGCCGGCCGAGGCGGCTGCGGCGCCGCGCGGGTCTGACGCGTTCGCGCTGAAGCTGACGTCTTCCGAATTCGCTACTACCATGTCGCATTTCCACCGCGCAGAGATCGCGCGCATGGCCGGCTGGCGCGACCGGCTCGACCGCACCAGCAACTGGGCGATCACCGTGGTGGCGGCGATGCTGTCGGTGTCGCTGTCGACGCCTTCCGCCCATCACGGCGTGCTGCTCTTCGCCATGCTTCTGATCACGCTGCTGCTCTGGATCGAGGCGCGACGCTATCGCTTCTTCGACGTCTACCGGGCGCGGGTGCGCCAGTTCGAGCGCTATTACTTCGCACAGATCTTTTCGCCGCAGCCGGATTTCGCCTCCAACTGGCTGGCAATCCTCGGCGAAGGCCTGCGCTCGCCGCGCTTCCTCATCACGCAGCGCGCGGCGCTGATCAGGCGGCTGCGCCGCAACTACGTCTTCATGTACACGATCCTGATGCTCGCCTGGGTGCTGAAGATCACCACGCCCAGCCTGTCGCGCGAAGGCTCGCCGATCGGCTTCGGCGCCTCGCTCCTCGACACCTTCCGTGTGGCGACGCTGGGTCCCATCCCCGGCGTCGTGGTGGTTTGCGGCGTCGTGGTGTTCTATCTCGCGATGCTTGCCGCCGCCTTCCTGATACGCGCCGACGACGGCGAGCTGTCGTTCGGCGACGTGCATGTGTGAGCCGGAGGCGTCAGCCTTCATCTTCCAGCAGCCCTTTCCACCCGATCACAATCCCGGCGGTCTGACGAAGCCGTCGGTAAGTCGCGCCAGCGCCTTGGCGACTGCCAGCAGCCTCATATCCGAATGGCGGCGGCCGACGAGCTGGGCGGCGATCGGCAGGCCCTCGCGGTCGAGGCCGATCGGAATGACGGCTGCGGGATGTCCGGTCAGGTTGAAGCGGCAGGCGTGGCTGAGCGCACTCCAGTAGGGCGTCTCGATGCCGTCGACGGGGATCGGCGCCCCCATCTCGCGGTGGCGGAAGGCGGTGCACATCATCGCCGGGCAGATCAGCACATCCCAGTCGTCGAAGAAGCGCTCCCAGGCGAAGATGAATTCGTCGCGCCGGTTGAGCGCCTCAAGATAGGCGGCCAAGGAGGGCGAGGCTTCGCGCGGCTGCCGGAAGGCCTGCGAGTACCAGGTGATAAGATCGGAGAACAGCGCCCGCTCGGCGTCGAAATCATGTGAAGGCAAGGCCTGTCCCACTCGCGCGCCGCCGACCTCGATCGCGCCGACAAAGCCAGCAATCGCGTCGGCGATATCGCGCGCGGTCGGCACGCCCGGAAATTCGGGCGCGAAGGCCACTCTGAGCGCACCCAGCGGCGGCTCCGGCGCTTCGTCCGTCGTCACCGGCGGAACTTCGGTGTCGAGGCCGTCGGCGCCGGCGATGATGCGGTGCGCAAGGATGAGGTCGTCGACGTCGCGGGCCAAAGGCCCAATGTCGAACAGGAGGCGGAAGGAGCGCGGCATGTCGGGCGGATCGGCATAGCTGCCGGTGATCGGCACCGTCGCCTGCGTTGGCTTGAAGCCATAGACGCCGCACAGATGGGCCGGCACGCGGATCGAGCCGCCGGCGTCGCTGCCGACCTCGAGCGGCACGAGCC
>NZ_JHQR01000179.1 GCF_014843825.1 Mesorhizobium silamurunense | reverse complement strand
GTGCGTCCTGCCTGCCGGCCAGACCATCGTTGAGGCGGTCGGAGGCGGCCTGCTGGAATGCCATGTAGCCGTCGTGGCGCGGGCGCACCCAGGCGCCTTCCAGCGTTGCCCGCGTGGCGCGATAGAAGTCGCCTGTCGCGGCGTTGACGGCCTCGTCCTCCCAGGCGGCGGCATGGCCGGGCTGGCCGCCAGCGGCGGCATAGGGGCCGCGCTGCACATCGCCGCTGGCGATCCAGTAGGCGAAGTCGGTCGCTTCCTTGCTGGCGGCGGAGAAGGCCGACACGGCGATGCCTGTGCCGCCGAGGGCGGAGCCGATCGGGCCATTGCCGCCCACGGACGGCATGTCGCAAAAGAAAAGCCGGTTCGGGCGGAATCCGCCTGTCGCATAGGGCACGTAGCCGTAGATCAGCGGCGCGCAGGCGATGCGCGAGATGGGCTCGGCCATCTTTTCGAACACCGCGATCGGGTCCATCGTCAGGCATTCGGGGTCGACGAGCGCCGCGATCTCACGCAGCATTTCGACGACGGTTTCGCCGGTCTCGGCATCGATCAGATCGCCCGATCCTTCGACGGCACATGGCCGGCCGAGATCGGCGGCAAGCGTGAAGAAGCACATCAGCGAGTGCGGCGGCCTGAGCGGCAGGAGCACGCGGCCCTGCTCAGCAAGCTCCAGCACCTCGGTCCAGATCGTCGGCGCGGCCTCGATCAGGTCGGGTCGCCAGGCCTGCACCTGGGTCGCGGCATCGATCGGAAAAGCCCATTGCCGCCCCTGCCAGGTGTAGCTTGGGAAGGATCGGCCGACGCTTGCCTTCGCGAGCGCCTCGCGCTCCTTCTCGCGGCCCGGCACGTCGAGAGGCGCCAGACATTTTTCGCCGGTGATCTGGCCGACATGCGGATGATCGATGACGATCAAGTCATAGGCGCGGGCAAGTTCCTCAACCGGGAAGGATTCGAAATCCTGCAGCGAGCGCTTCTCCCATTCGATCGAAACGCCGGTCTTTTCCTGCCAAAGCCTGGAGCAGGCCACCATCGGATCGTAGCCGCGCGGATGGTTCCAGGTCATACCCTTGAGCGCGGTCACAGACCAAACTCCGCGCGGATTTTTGCACTGTGCTCGCCGACGCGCGGCGCTGCCCGATCGACTTTGGCGCGCACGCCGTCGACCCTCAGCGGCGACCGGGTGGTGTGGATCGCAACACCGTCCTCGCGCGTCACGGTTTGCAACAGGTCGAGCGCCCTGAAGCCGTCGCTCTCCAGCACCTCCTTCCAGTTCAGGATCTTCGCGCACCAGATGTCGGCGGGCTCGAGGATCGCCAGCCATTCGTCGACCGGCTTCTGCGCGATGCGTTGCGCGATGATCGCCTTGATCTCGTCGCGCGCCGTGAACCAGGTCGACGGCTGGTCGCGGTAGGGTGCCAGCGCCTCGATCTCGAGCAGGTCGGCCAGTTTCGGGATCGGCGTCATGGCGATCGCCAGGAAACCGTCCTTCGCCGGATAGACGCCGTAGGGCGCCGCCAGATAGGCGTGGGCGCTGCGGAAGGACGAGCGGCGCGGCAGCCGTCGGCCGTCGTTGAGGTGGGTCGTCAGCACCTCGAACTGGAAATCGATCAGCGCCTCGAACAGGCTGGTTTCGACATGGCCGCCTTGGCCGGTGATGCCGCGCCGGACAAGTGCTGCGAGGATGCCTTGCGCGCAGGCGGCACCCGCCAGCATGTCGGCGATCGCCAGGCCGAACGGCACCGGACCCTGATCCTCGTCACCGTTCAGCCACATCACGCCAGAGCGCGCCTGGGCAAGCAAGTCCTGGCCCGGACGCTTCACCCACGGGCCTTCCTCGCCATAGCCGCTGATCGAGGCGTAGACCAGGCGCGGGTTGAGCGTGCGCACATGCTCATAGTCGAGGCCGAGCCGCTCGATGACGCCGGGCCGGAAATTCTGGATCAGCACATCGGCTTTCGCGAGCAGCCCGCGCAACGCTTGCAGGTCGTCCTCGTTCTTCAGGTCGACGGCAAAACTTTCCTTGGCCCGGTTGATGGCGTGGAAGATGGTGGAATCGCCGCCGATCTCGGTGTCGCTGAGATAGAGCCGGCGCGACAGGTCGCCGCCATCGGGCCGCTCGATCTTGATGACGCGGGCGCCGAGATCGAGCAGCCTCAGCGAGCAGTAAGGTCCCGACAGGAACTGGCTCATGTCGACAACGACAAGGCCGGACAGCGGCAGGTCGGCGGCCATGATCATTTCTCCGTCTTGCCGGCGAAGTCGGCCGGGTTCTTGTATTTCACGGTTTGCAAGTGCTCGCAGTAGAGCACCAGCTCGCCTTCGCCCTTGAACACTTCGTAGCTGGCGCGGATCAGCCCCATGTCCTTGTAGCGGGGCCGCTTCTCCATGTTGGTGCGGATCGAATAGATGGTGTCGCCGATGAAGACCGGCTTGATGAAGCGGAGCTTGTCGTAGCCGTAGGAAAAGGCGTTGACGCAATTGGTGGCGACGAGTCCAAGCCCGGCGGAGAAGACGAACGCGCCCGCTACCAGACGCTTGCCGAAAATGCCTTCGCGCTCGGCGAACATCTGGTCCTGCACATAGGGGTGGATATCGAGCACCAGGGTGTTGAAGAGATGGCAGTCGCCTTCGGCCATGGTGCGCCGGAGCGAGCGGATCTTCTGGCCGACCGGCCAATCCTCATAGAACCAGTTTTCGGCGTTCCACACCGGCAGCTCGGCGTGATCGGCCGGCATGTCGGAAGGGCGTGTCGAAGCGACGCCGACGGTGGGCGGGAAGCTGGTCATTATCCTGTTCGTCCGCTGCCGGAGAATGGGCCGCGCCATCCGGACAAGGCCGGAGCCAGACGCGGTCGATCCTCCCCAAATCTTCTCTTGTGAAGATTATATTCACATATGAGATTTCGGTACAAGCGGGGCCGGGTAGAAATTTTGTCCGTCGGGCCGAACCGGCTTGCTCGGCTGCGCGAAGCTCAGCGAAGGCCCCGGTCCCTCCTCGGGTCGACTGCAGTCGGGCTCCGGCGCCAGGGTGCAGGCCGTTGCGCCGGCGCGTGAAGCTTGGTCGCGAAGGGCCTGCCTTCGGGCAATCCAGGAAACCGTGCGACGGTTCTGTCCAGAAATCACGCAGGAAGAAACATCGGTTAATTCTGCAACTCTTAACCGCTGGAAAGGTTGTAAAGCTTGGCCTGATGGTTGTACGCAAGGGGCGCGATACGGCATCGCCGAATACGGCCAATAAAATTCGCGTCGATGGCCGTGTAATTCGTTAGTAATCGATCGTCAGGATAATACGGACCTCGACCATATTGTGTGCCTTTTTTCTTGAGTCGACCATGGCGGTTCTCGGTGCATTTCCTCCCGGTGTCGGCTGCCGACCCTTCGACGAGGAAGATTGGGCAGGCGTGGCGGACTGCCTGCACAGGGGCTTTCCGGAACGCAGCCACGGCTATTGGATAGAGGCGCTGACCCGCCTGTCACGGCGGCCCGCGGTCGCCGATTTTCCGCGCTATGGTTTCGTCCTCGAGAAGTCGGGCCGGGTCGTCGGCGCCGTGCTTACGCTCTATGCCAGGCACAGGAGTGTGGACGGCGACGAAATCCGCTGCAATCTATCGAGTTGGTCCGTGGATGCGGAGTTCCGACCTTATGCCAGCAGGATGATCGCGACGGTCATCATGCGCAAGGACGTGGTCTACACCAATATTTCGCCATCGCCGGGGACAGTGAGGCTCAACAAGGCATTCGGGTTTCGCCTGTTTTCCGGTGGACAGGTCGCCTTCTTTCCCGTCCTGAACGCGATGCTGCGCCCGGACCGCGTGCTGGATGCCCGTGCGGACCTCGCCGAAATGGCTGAGCTCACCGACAATGAAAGATACATACTGCTCGAGCATGCCGCGCTGGGCTGCCTGTCGCTGATCTGCATCTGCGACGGCTTGGCGTTGCCCCTTGTGCTGAAGCCGCGCCGGATATTGCATGGTCTCATTCCGTGCTGCCAGGTCGTCTACTGCCGCTCCCACGCGGATCTGGTCCGTTGCGCCGGGGCCGTGGGGCGCTTTCTCCTGCGGCGCGGGCAGCTGGTTTGCCTCGTCGATGCGATGGCCCCGGTTCCCGGTCTGTCCGGCAGGTATTTTCCGAAGAAGGGCATCAAGTATTTCAAGGGCCCGAAATCGCCTTCGCCGGGAGACCTGACGTTCACCGAGATGGTGCTGTTCGGTTCCTGAACGAAGTCGCGAAGCTGGCCTTGAATCCAGCCGATCCGATACTCAGCCCGCTGCTTCGGCTCTTGCAGCCGCGGCCATGCGCCAGCGTGTTCCCAGCGAGACGCCCACGAGCAAAAGGCAGAAGGCGAGGGCGAGAGGGGAGTAAAACGCCTCCTCCTGCAGCACCGCGTTGGCCGATATGGTAACGATGCCGACAAAGCAGAACAGGAAATCCGGGTCGCCGGTTTGGATAAGCTGGCGCCGCAATGCCACGGCCAGCGCCGCCAGGAAGCCGAAGAAGACGAGGCTGCCTACGCCCATCTGGTAAAGCATGACACCGACCGCGCTCTCGACCGGCACGGAGGCGGCACCCTCGGCCTGAGCGGTTTGCCAGTTGAGATTGATGCTGGTGCTCGACAGGTTGCCGCCGAGACCCAGTCCTTGGCCTAGCGGGTTAGCCAGGAAGTCGCGCATGCCGGCAATCAGGCCGAGGACGTGATAGTCGCCATGCGTGGCGCCATAGGCGATCGCCGCGGTCGTCCAGACCACGGCCAGGGCCATCACGGCCAGGAGCGCCAGACCGGCGCGGGAAGGGCGGTAGATGAGCCGCGCGGCAATCGCGACGAAGAGCGTGAAGGTCGCTCCCTTGGAGCCGATGACGAGCAGCAGCGGCAAGGCCGCGAGAGGCAGCAACCATCGTCCCTTGAAGAGGAGCCAGGCCGAAATGATGCTCAAGGCGTAAGCGTAGCTGATCGGATGGAAGTTCGGCCCGCCGATGCGGAAGACGCTGGGCAGGATGTCTTTGAACAGCGGCGTGTTGAAGAAGGTCGTGGTCATCACGTCCTCGATCCCGCGGTAAACGAAACCCGTTTCCTGGAGCGCCTTTTCCCACACGCCGGTCTCGACCTGCCGCGATATGCTGCGCTCGACATATTGGTCACCATGGAAGAGGCCGAGGAAATCCATCGTGAAGGTCAGTTCCGCATAACCATAGACGATCGCGCCGGCGCCGAGCCAGAGCATGCTCTTGCGCAGGTCGACGGGATAGAGGCTGGCGGCGAGGACCGCGACGTGAAAGCAGGCAAGCGGCGTGACCGTATTGCGGAAATAGACGACCGCGTCCTTCGGGCCGCCATGCACGACGCCGAGCGCGAAATAGAAGCAAACCGTTCCGCATAGCACCATGCTCAGCAGCAGCCACGGGCGCAATTCGGTCAGCGCGCGGACGCGGTACTGAAACGAGGCAGCCAGGAAGATGCCGAACGCGGTCATCAGGATGATGAAGTTGGTGCCGCGCAGCGCGTCGAACGTGTCGTTGTCGGGAATGTATGGGGTGAACCAGGCGACCACGAGGTTCTGGTAGAGGAAGGCGCAGATGATCAGCACGGGCACGCCCGAAGGCATTGCGTTCGCAATCATCAGCGTCAGCACGAAGGTCGCGGCTACCCCGAACGGGGTCCACACGGCAAAGGAGGAGACCGCGAGCGCAACGACAAGCAAGGCCGTGCCGACATGCAGCCGGGCTTCGGGCGTATCGCGGCGCGGCGCGCCTAGTTGGGCAGGCGAATAGGCCTGCGTCATGCTCATCGCTGGCCCGCTCCGGTCATTGCTTGCCCCAGCAAGCGTTTATGGCGCCTGTCGTCCACGTCCCGCTAACCTCCGAGCAGCGCGGCAATCATCGCGCCGTCGAACCCTTCGATGCTCTGCCTGCTCCTGATGAAGCCGAAACCCTGATCGAGTTCCCAGTAGGTCCATGCGACATGGTTCGCTTCCGCCGCCTTGCGCACGGCGCGCACCCAGGACGCGCGGCTTTCGACATCCACGCAGAAATTGAGCACACCGAATTCGTTGAGCATAACCGGACAGCCGTGGGTCGTGGACCAGCGCGCCAGACCGCCAAAATCCTGGGCGATCCGCGCCTCCGTCCAAGGCGCCGACAACTCGTCCTCAACGAGCTTGGCGGCCTCTTCGTCGCCCGCCGCGCGCAATTTGGAAAGCAGCCGGTTCACCGACGCCGTTTCCTTGCTTGCGGGAAAGGGCAGGTTTGCAATACGGGCGAGCGGCGAGGCATCCCAGTTCTCGCACTGATGGGTAAATGCCATGGGCGCGTAGTAGTGAACGGCGGCAATCTGATTGTCGTCGGCGAGCGGCGGCGTGTCGGCGATTTCCCAGATGCCCTGAAACCGTGCCGGTCCCCAGACCAGCGTGTGGAGCGGACAGCTTGCTCGCAGCGTCGCGGCGATCTGCTCCCGCAACGCCAGCCAGTTGGTCTGTTCCATCGGTGGCTCGTTCAGCAGCTCCGGATAGACCGATTGCGCCGGCAGATCGGCAACGACGACGCGCAGGGCCGTCCAGGCCTGAAGCACCTTTTCGCCCGCGGCTTCGGGATCGTTTCGGAAAGCCGCCACCAGCTCGCCCGAGGGATGCATGTCGAGGAGGACCGAAAAGCCGAAGCCGACAAGGTCCCTGATCCCGTTCTGGATGCGGCGAAGCGTTGCCGGGTCGCCGCTGGAGACGAAATCGGCGTTTACCGGCAGCCGGATCGTTTCGAACCCCGATTGGCGCAGCTTTTCAAGCGTGGCCGCGGCGGGAGCAGACCCACCGTCGCGATCGAGCCATCCCGGAAGGTTGAAGCCACGCGATGGTACACGGGCATCGGCCGCCGCCAGCGCGGCGGACCGTGGCAGAGGGGAGGTGGCGAGAACGGCTCCGGCGGCAAGAACCAGCGCATGCCGCCGCGACACGTTGGGCGGCCATGTCATCGGTCCACCGCCTCCACTGTCTATCCCCGGGCGGCGCTGCGGCGCTGTTCGCCGGCCGCTCGCGGTCCGTCGGTCGCCCCGGCCGGCTTCGCGCTGTCCGGAGCGACGACAAGAGTGGCGCTGCGGCCGATCTGGCCGGCGCCGAATTTTTGCGCGAGCAGCCTGGCGGCTTCCGAAGGTTGCTCGGACTGGCCGAGTGCCAGAAGCGCAAGGTCGGCTTTGGCGAAAAGTTCCGGATTCCAGCCGTTCTCATTGAACGAAGGCGCGATCACGAGCACGAAATCGAACGCGCTCCCTGCCTCGGCCAGAATGCCGGGGAAGGTGCTGCGATCCACAACGCCGGGACCTTTCTCCGTCACGGAGCTGCACACGACCGTCTGCAGGCCGGTCGCGCCATCGATGAACAATCCGGCTCCGTCTGTCGTCGAGTTGGACAGATGATCGCCGATTTCCACTATCAGCACATTCTGATCGGCCCGTTGCATGCCGATCCCCAGCATCGCGCCTGCGATCCGTGCCTCGAAACTGCTGCGGATCGAAGACACGAGGATGACAAAGGGTTTGCCATGGTCGTTGAGGTGCAGGACCATCTGCCGCATGATCTTCAACACGTCGAGCGACAGCGTTTCGTTTCCGGTCTGGAACAGCTGCTTCCTGATCGCCTTGATGTTGGAATAGGCGGTCCCGCCGGCGACGCCGGGCAGACGGTATTCGCCGAAATTGGCCGGCATCGGCAATGGCCGGGGGCTGGCAGGCGAGCCTTCCTTGCGGTCCGCGACCGGCTCCGACGCGACATCCTTCGGTGCCAGCGGATCCTCTTGCGGCCGCGGGAGCGGACCAAGCGCCAGAGCGAGGCCGCATCCGGCGAGGAGCCCCAGAACCGCGCTCACCAAGAGAAGCAGGACCGGCTTCGGCCATGTCGGCTGTACAGGCGGCGATGCCACGCCGATCTTGCGCGCCTCGGAGGTCTGCACGCCCTGCATCTGCGACGTTTCCTGCGCGCGCTTGAGGTAGTCATCGAGCACCGCGCGGGTCGCCTGGGCCTTCGATTCCAGCTGCCTGAGCTGCACCTGCGCGACGTTCGAGTTCGTCGACTGCTGGCGCAGGGCTTCGAGTTTGTCCTGCAGCTTCCCGACATTCTGCACGGCAAGGTCGTAGCTGGCCTTCAACTGCTGCCTTATGCGATCCGCCTCGGCGGCCATCAGCCGCTTCAACCGCTCCAGCTCGGACTGAAGCCGTCCGATGGTCGGGTGACGCGGCCCGTACATGGTCTGCAGGCTGGCAAGCTCGGTGGCGCGCTGGTTGTAGTCGTCGCGCAATTTGATGGCCGAGGTGGAGGTAAGAACGTCCGCAAGCTTGGCGAGACCGGCCGGCGAATTTCCCGCAGCCAGCGCCTGGTTGTAGCGGTCCTTGGCCTGATCGGCGTCGCCCTGGGCGGCGATCAGCTGCGACGTGAGCTGATCGAGCTGCGACTGCAGCGTGCCGCCATCCGTCGAATTCACAATATTATGTTTCGTCTTGAAATCCTCGACCGCCCGCTCGGCGACGCTGACGTCCTTCTGCAAGCCGGAGATCCTGTCCGTGAGCAGCGTATTCACGTCGCTGTTGGCGGTCTCGCGTTCTCCCACGAGACCTGCCCGGTACTGGTCGACGATGGCATTGGCGATGCGCGCGGCCTTTTCCGGCGACGGCGACGTGAAGCTGACATTGATGACGTAGGTCAGCCCTTCGCGCTCCACCGACACCTTGCCCTGGAAGCGCTTGAAGGCAGCGTCCTGCGACGAGGTCGCGCCGACTCCGAACAGCGACAACAGGTGCGACGTCAGGCCGACGCCGGAGAATTCGGGATCGCTGTCGAGCTTCTGGCTTTTGAAGACGGCGCCGAGCAGGTCAGGCGACTGGATGACGAAGACCTGGCTGGCGATGGCGGCGCTGTCGGAGCCGATCCCCGGAAGCACGTTGTTGAAATTGGTCGCGCGCGTGTCGCGGGGGTCGATCAGTATCGAGGCCGTCGCCGTATAGCTCGGTTTGGTCACCGCAAGATAGGATAGCGCCAACAGCAATGCCGCGCCGGCGATGGCAAGCACCATCA
This sequence comes from Mesorhizobium silamurunense, assembly GCF_014843825.1. Taxonomy (GTDB): domain Bacteria; phylum Pseudomonadota; class Alphaproteobacteria; order Rhizobiales; family Rhizobiaceae; genus Mesorhizobium; species Mesorhizobium silamurunense. The sequence goes on along the minus strand of NZ_JHQR01000179.1, from coordinate 11,243 downwards.
AGCGACGCGCCCAAAGAATGGCCCATACGGCACCTATGTCGAACAGCGGCGGAAGAGTGCGCTCGTCGATCCTGGCTGGCTTCATCAATGTTCCTCGTTGAGAGCCGCGACCTCACGACCTCACTCGTCTCCACATTATTAAGGATTATCGTTAGCCATCCGTTAAGGGTGGTGGCGTGACGATGCGTTCGGCGCGGGCGGTGCCGGTAACCATGCGAAGCGTTCGCGCTGGCGCGATTGCGGCATTTTGCTTATGCAGGATCGGGTTTTGAGCGTCGTCGTAGGTGCGGGGTAGGCCCATCGCCGATCGTCTCAGGAGGCGACGTTGAAGGACAATACAGGGAACCGCGAGGCCGCCCCGGGGGCAGCGGCCAGCCCGGCGACCGACATGCGCATGTCGATCACGGCGCTTGCCAGGAGTGGCGCCGTTGCCGGCATCATCAAGCTTGCCAGCGCGGGCCTGTCCTTCCTGATGTTCGTGGCCGTGGCCATGGTGACGAACGAACGCGAGTTCGGCCTTTACAGCGCCACCTATGCCGGCGCGAGCCTGGTTTCTTTCTTCGCTTCGGTAGGCCAGCAGAGCACCGTGCTCAGGTTCTGGCCCCAATATGCCGGGTTGGGCGATCTCGGCTCGGCTCACGCGCTGATGGCGCGCGCTATTCTCGTGGCGCTGGCCGGGCTTATCGGCACCAGCATGCTCATGATCGTGGTAGGATTCGTGCCCTTCATCGGCAGGGGAACGCCGGAATGGCTGCCGCTGTGCGTGGCGGCCGCGGTGCTGTCGTTCTCGCTCGGCTGGTCGGAGTTTACCTCCGGCGCTTTCAGGGCCAAGAACGCGCTGATATCCGGCCTGTTGCCGCGGGACATCATTTGGCGCGCGGCGACAATTGCCGCCGTTGCGGCGCTGCACCTCATGCATGTGAAGATCGATGCGGTCGCCGCGACATATCTGACGGCACTGCTGCTCATCCTTTCGGTCGTCCCGCAAACAATTGTCCTGGTGCGCGACACGGCGCGTGCCGATCGCGGCGGTCTCACGGAAGGGCAAAAGCAGGAATTCAAGACCGTGACGCTCGGCCTGTGGGGCGTCACCTCGCTGCCACCCGCTCTCGGCCAGGTAAGCACGCTGCTCGTGGCGATGATCCTGGGGCCCGAGGCAGCAGGCGCGATCTTCGTGGCGGACCGGACCACGCGCTTCGTGACCCTTGCCCTCAACGGCATCAACCAGGCGCTGGCGCCGCAGATATCGGGGGCCTTCTACAGCGGCGACAGGGCCCACGTTCAGCGCATCACCAGCCTCGCCGCGCTTGGCGGCTCGGTCATCGCGCTGTGCGTGCTGGCATCCTTCTGGATATTCGGCAACTTCATCCTGTCGATCTTCAATCCGGCCTATGCGACGCCGACCATGAGGGCGACGCTCGTCATCTTTGGCATAGGCGCGACTTTCGGCACCGCCTGCGGCCCGATCGAAATCCTGCTGCAGCTGACCGGTCTCCAGCACGCGCTGTTCAAGGTGCTTGTCGTCGTCAACGTCGTCGGGCTCTGCGTGACCGCGGTGGCAACCTATTACCTCGGGCCTGTGGGCGCTGCGCTCAGCATTGCCGGAACCGTCATCGCCTGGACGGCGTTCGGGGTGTTGATCGCCCGGCGCAGAATCGGCATCAACCCATCGATCCTCGGCTTGTCTTTTGACCGGATCGGTCTCGTGCCCCACCTGCTCCTGAGAGGGCGCACGTGAAGATCATCCAGGTGCAGACCCAGGCTGAAGCCGCGGGCGCGCAACGTATCTCCGACATGGTGGGCGAAGGATTGCGGGCGCGCGGGCACGCGGTGCGCACGGTCTTCATGTATCGCAAGACCGATGCCTATGACCGCGATCCCAATGCGGATTTCATCCTGACGGAACGCCCGCGCGGATTGCCCGGGCAAATCCGGGCGACCATAGGGCTGACGCAATATCTGCGCGCGGCACGTCCCGATGCGGTGATTACCTATCAGCACTATGGCAACATCTTCGGCACGATCGGGGCCCGGCTGGCCGGCGTCAAGCACATCGTCGCAAACCAGAGCGGCGCCCCGCACAGCAAGGGCGTCATGGGTCTGCTGTCCCAGATCGACAAGCTGATGGGCATGGTCGGCCTTTACCAGGCCAATGTCGTCAATTCCGGCTGGACCGAAGCGCAGTTCGATCGTTATCCGCAATCCTATCGGGGGCGTCTCCACCGCATCGATCACGGCGTTCCCTCACCTGATGAGGAATTCGACAAGGCTGCGGCACGTGCCGCCTTTGGCCTGCCGCAGAACGTACCGCTGGCCGTCTCGTCCGGCCGGCTGACGCGCATGAAGAACCAGATTGCGCTAGTCGGGGCGCTCGATCGATTGCCCGACGTCCATCTGGCGCTCGCCGGCGCCGGGCCGGAGCGCGAGGCGCTCGTCGCCTTTGCCGAAAGCCGCGGCGTCGCCGACCGGCTGCATCTCGTCGGCGAGATTGCGCCGGCGCGCATCTTCGAATTTCTTGCGGCCGGCGACGCCTACGCGTCTGCCTCGATGACCGAGACCTTCGGCCTCGCCTGCGTCGAAGCGGCCATTTCGGGGCTGCCGGTCGTTGCGAGCAACCTCGACGTCATGCGAGAGGTGCTGACCGCGGAGGACGGCTCACCTGCCGCGCTGTTCGTCGAGGCCGACGCCGCCGGCATGGCCAGGGGACTTGGCGATCTGTTCGCGCGGCCGGAATTCAAGGCCAGGCTTTCGGCGGCCGGACGGCGGCTGCGGGACAAATATTCGCCGGCCAGGATGTGCGCAGGCTACGAGGCGCTACTTCTTGCCTGAGAGCCCATTTGGAAACTCTACTCCTACGGCCATCTGCAGGCGTTCTCTGCGCTTCCGGCCTTCGCCGGCCGAAGCACTCATGAGTGATCGTGGCAGTTAAGGCTACGGCCGGCGTAGGCCGGTGCTCACGTATTCAAGGTACGCTCCGCTCCGGTTCTCGAAAGACACCTTCATATGACTCGCAGAGCGAGTTTCGAAACGGTCTCTGGCTACTTCCGCGCGGCGGCGATCCCGTCGATCACCTCCAGGCGGCCCGCCCGGTTGAGCGTGTGGATCTTCGGATAGGGCCAGTCGCCGGCGGCATCGATCGGCCGGGGCGCCGACAGCCGCACCGCATGCTGGTTGAGTTCCAGCAGTTCGGACAAGCCCAGCCCGCCGCCATAACCCAGCGTCCCGTCCTGGACGGGAAGAAGCACGCGGCCCTCGCGGTCGCGGACGAAGGCTCCGCCGGGGCGGGCCATGCGAAGGTCGATCAGGATCGGGTTCACCGGATGCGGCCGCCACGGGCCAGCGAGCGCGGGAGCCGAGAAAACCACCAGCGTGTCGGAAGAGCTTCCATGACCGTCCCGATCCGTGGCGAACAGCCAGAGCATGCCTTCATGATCGAACAAGGTGGCATCGGAAATCTCGCCCTCGACCAGCACCGTCTCAGGACTCCAACGGTCCGGGAAGTCCGAGGCGCGGTAGAGCATGAGCCTGCCGCCGGCGCTCGCCTCCGGCAGCATCCAGATCGCGCCGTCGCGCTCGAACACTTGCGGGTAGGAGAGGTGGTGGGCTTCCTCCAACACGACCCGAGGCTTTTCAGGAACGCCGCTTGAATCAAACGGAACAACGGAGATGACGGCCTTCCCGGTCGCGTGCGGATAATCCTCGACGAACACGAAGGGCCGGCCCTGCCACCAGAAGGGGAACGGGTCAGCATAGAAATGATCGCCCGGGTCCGGCAGCACCGACCAGTCGGTGCCGAGCTTGCCCATGTCGGCGACGCCCGGCGCATCGGTAAAGCGATAGCCGACACGCCAATGCGCGTGGCGGAAGCGTGCGCGCCGAAGCGCTTCCCGGCCGAGCCGCGGAAGCGCTGCGCCGAGATAGGCGGATGTGAACCGGCCTCGCTCGCCACGCCCCCGGATTTCAGCAACTGTCTCCGGTGGCAGCCGGTCCGCGGCGAACGCGCGAGTGAGCGACTGGACCAGAGTGATGGCGCGGGCGAACACGTCCTCGGTGCCGAGCGCCGTGGATTCGCGCTTGTCGACCATCGGTCGCGCCTGGCCCACCACCTTCTTCCTGTCGAGCACGGCCTCGATCACCGGCAGCCTGCCGGCCGCGACGGCAATTGCTGCCTGGAGATCGGCGCTGGATCCGTCGAAGCGAAGGCCGATGGTCGGAACATTCGACAGGGCCGCATCGCCGGCAAGATCGAGCCTCAGCGCGGCAGGGCGGTTGCCGGGCCGGGCCTGGATCGCTTGCACCGCGGAGCCGAGAAGGGGCCCTCGCCGGCGGAAAAGACGTTGCTCGAACCGGAAGGCGGCCTTTGCCGCGGCCGGCCAGCTTGCGGGCCCGGGCTGATGCAGAACGGCGACATCGTGGCCGTCCGCCTCCAGCCGCTCGATGGCGACCTGCTGCCAATGGCGGGGCGCCGATTGCGGAACGATGACCTCGATCGCCAGCATGTCTTGCGCGACTATGTCCTGTTCGGATTTCCAACAATGAGGAACGAGAGACTGGCCGAAAATGCTTACATCGAGGTTACGTGCGAAGTTCGACTTCGCCTGCCAGGGGAATTTCCTGCCTTGCGATACCGAACCGGTCTTTCGGCGGACGCGCCTGATCCCTGTGCAACGCAACATTAGCATTTTGCGCATATACCAAGATTCCAACAATCCCGGCGATCGATCTTGACCTGAGACGCAAGACGTCGTCGATAAGCCGCAGCCCCGCCGGTTCGGATCACATGTTTGAAGTCACTGCCGAGGATGCGTTCGATTTCCGTTCGAAGGAATACGCCGAGCTCTTCGCCAGTTCGGCGGCGACGGCTTTTCAGCATCCGATTTGGCTCGCGCAACTGGATGAGAGGCTCGTGCGGCAAGGCGCCGCCACGCCATTGGTCATCGTCGTTCGCGTGCGTGCGAGCGGAAAGCTCGCGATGGTCCTGCCTCTGGTGAGGCGCCGGTACACGCTGCTGAAGGTCGTTGAATTCGCGGACATGCGGGTTTCGGATTATGTCTCGCCGGTCGCCGACGAGGAAACTTTCTCCCGCATCCTTGCCGACGACCGCACGGTCGCCGCCATTCGCAAGTATCTGCAGCCATACGATCTCCTGCGCATCGGCAAGCTGGCGGACCGCTCCTTGGCGATGGAGCGCCTGCTTGGCGTCGACAAGCGCGACAGCATGGGCATGAGCGCCTATTCCAGCAAGCTGGAGCCGACATTCGCCGGCTGGCGCGAGCATCGGCTGGACCAGTCCTATCGCAAGGAACTCGACAAGAAATCCCGGCAGCTCAACCGGATGGGCGAGGCGCGTTTCGAATGCGTCGACGGCCCGGCCGCCATCAGCACGACATTCGATGCCCTCAAGCTCTATCGCGGCAAACGCTTCGACGGCAGCAACGGCCCCGCCGATCTTTTGCAACTGCCCTCGTATTTCGATTTCTATCTGGCCGTTGCCAACGAAGGATGCGGCGGCTTCGCCCGCACCTACGCATTCTGGATGAACGGCCGGCCGATCGCCGGCGCGCTCGGGCTTGAGCACCGCGGCTCGCTGCTGGTCATTCTCGGCGGCTTCGACGAGGCCGGCTACAGGAAGCAGTCGATCGGCAGCCTGATGTTCGAGCAGATCGCCCGCGACTGCATCGAGCGCGGCGATCACCATCTCGATTTCACCATCGGCGACGAGCCCTACAAGCGCGTCTTCGGCGGCCGGCCTTCACCGATGTGGCAAATCTACCGGGCGGGGAGTCCGCTCGGCTATGCGGCACATCTGACGGTGGAGAAAATGCCGGCAGCCAAGGTGCTGGCGCGGCGTATCCTGGAGGCGGCGCATGTCAGGAAGGCCAAGCCTTCTGCCGTTATGGTGCAGCCGGCCCCCGATGAGGCCGCAGAGTCGTCCTGACATCTGAAAGATTGAAGCGCACCGAATCCCTGACCCGCTTCAAAATACTCGTTGCTGGTCCCAAACCGGGCCGCGCAGGTCGATGCAAGGACGGCCTTCGACCGCTATGAGCCGGCCGATCGGCCGCGATCAGGTGACGGCTTCCACCGTCGGCCGTTTGAGACCGCGCAGCCTGGCGGCAAAGCTCGGGCTGAACTTGTCGATCTCATGCAGGATGCGGCGGCGGCTGAAGTGAGCCTGCCGGCGCGCGCGCCAGCGCAGGTCGGTGTCGATGGTCAGGCTGCGGCGGAAACTCGCCAGCTCGAGCCCCCGCTCATCCATCGCCAGCTTCATGGGATCATCATAGAAGGCGGCGATCTTTGCCGCCGCCATGCCGGGCGAGGCCATCCATTGCGGCACGTGCACCATGCACAGGCGCTCCACATCGGTAAGCAGCCGGCTGACCCCTGTTCCGGCGGCCGGACAGGACGTCTGGTAAGCGTCTCCGATCAGGACTACGCCGTCGCGCTTGCAATTTTCGGCGACGGTGATGTCGGTGACCCAGCTCGAGACACGGTCGATGACCTCGAAGTCGCCGAATGTCTTGAGAAGTCCGGGAAGCGTTTCGACGAGCGTTTCGCGAGGGCGGTCGCGCAGCGCCTTGACCCAGGGGTCGGTGTGCTCCCGGAAGACAAAGAGATTGGCGCGGGTAACACCGCCGGCCGGGAAAAAGTTCAGGTAGTCGATCCCGTCGGAGACGCGTTCGCCGTAATAGGTCAGTGCCGGATGCTTGAAGGCACTTGCGTCCGCCGGCCGGACATTGAACCCGAAAGTCAGCGATTGCCGCTGGTGGACGAACCGGCGCTCGATGCCAACGTCACGCCGCAGGATGTCCCCCATGCCTGTGGCGAGCACAAGGAGGCGAGCCGTCACATCCGGCTGCCCGATGATCGACACACGCTGCCGCTCTGGCCCGGCCTCCACCGCGCTCACCCTGCCGGCGACGAAGCGTACGGTCTTGGGCAGTTCGGCCCGCATCGCCGCGACGAGGTCGTCGTAGAAGATGCCGTAGTGACGGGCGCGCGTGCGGTCGAGCACCCGCCCCTTGCGCACGTTGACGATCTCGTCGAATGCCGCGGCCGCCGCGGAAAGGCTGTCCAGGAGACCGATCCGGCGCAGTTTGTCGATCTGGTCGCCGGCGATCTTCTCGACGCGGAACTCGTGCGGAAAAACGGGGTGGCGGTCGATCAGCGTGACGCGGTAGCCCGACCGGCCGAGCAAGGTCGCGGCAAGCGTCCCGGAGAGCCCGCCGCCGACGATGGCGATCTCCGTATCGGTTCCCGCCGGCAGCGGACGAAGTGAATGTTCGGCGGTCATTGCGAATACCTCAGGAGAGCATAGAGGGCGCGGGGATTGGTGGTGAAATAGCGCCAGAAGAGCCGGCGCGGCTCCATCAGCATGCGCCACAGCCATTCGAAGCCGGCCTTCTGGACCCAGAACGGCGCACGCCGGACCTTGCCGGCGATATGATCGAAGAGTCCCCCGGAGGTCTTGATCACGCCGACATTCGAGAGTCGCGACGCAAAATCGCGGACAAAAATCTGCTCGCGCGGAACGCCGAGACCCAGCCACAATATGTCCGGCGCAAGCGCGTTGATCTCATCGAGCTTCTTCTCGAGCGCGTCGCCGGTGAGATAGCCGTGGCTGTGGCCGACGATGCGCAGGCGCGGATAACGGGCCCTGATGGCGGCAACGGCCTTGGCGTTCCCGGCCTCCGTCGATCCCAGCAGATAGAAGGTCGCCGCTTCGTTTTCGGCTAGCTTTGCCACGTCGTGGAACAGATCGGTGGTGGCCACCCGTTCCGGCAGCGGCGTGCGGCACAAAAGGCGCGAGGCAAGGACAAGCGGCTGGCCGTCGGCGAAGATCTGGTCGGCCTGACGGAAGAGTGCGGCTATCTCGGGCTTCGCGCGAGCCTGGGCGATGACCTCGCCGTTGGCGGAGGTGAAGTAATACGGACGGCTGCCATGGCGGTGTTGCCGCGCAGCGGCGATCATCAGCCGGGCGGCGCCTTGCCGGTCGATCACGGTGACGGGCAGCCCGCCAAGCTGCACCGTCGGCAGTGCAGGCAGGTCTTGCCGGGAAGGCGCTGCTTCCAGCTTCGCCACGGCGCTCACGCCCGGGTGCCCGGTCGAAGTCTGATGCTGCAACCGGGGAAAACGGGAGGTCTCATGGTTTGCGGGCGTCAAAGGTTGGCTGGAATGGAGCGGATCCGATCCGCTGGTCGTAACGCAGTCTTGTTCAAAATCTCTTTTTGAAGTTTCTAAAACTTTTCGCATAGGAGAAGTCGCCCCATTCTCCGATATTCAAACTACCCCCTTCATGGGCACCATACGTAAAAAAATCAAAAAGTTAAGTGATATGTTAATAGTTAGTTAATATGTAAAATTTGAATTGAAATATAAATTAATTGAATTCTTCTGAGCCTAACTACAACTTGCTTTTTGTCGGTTTCACGTTGCATTTTCCAGAAGAGTTGCAATGCGGCGGTCGCTGGCTGGCGGTTGATTGTGATCGGGCGCGCGGATTAGGACGAGGCGGCTCTGCTGGTCCCCATCAGACGATTGATGCGGTATCCGCGGGAGGATTGCTGCTGCACAGCAGCCGCGCGCCTGCGGATACCTGTCACATGATGCCGAACGTCGGCATAGAGGCGCGTCGATTTAGTCCTCAGGCTTCTACCCGGATGTTGGCGGCTTGGGCGGTGCGGGAAGGTCCCAGCGCCGCGGCGTTCTGGACCAGCGCGCGCATATAGCCGAGCGCGAAGGCCTTTCCTGCATGCCATGGCGCATCGCAGGACATTTCCGGAGTATGGTCGGGGATGATGACGCCGTCATAGTTTTCGTCGCGCAGGATGCGAACGATTTCGGCCATGTCGATGTCGCCGTCGTCGACGAAGGTCTCGTGATAGTTCGGGACCTTGCCGCGCACGTTGCGGAAATGGATGTAGCCGATCCGCTTTCTTCGGGCAAAGCGCCGGACATGCCCGTAAATCTCGTCGGCGCCCGGCATCTCCTGCAGCGAGCCGAGGCAGAGCTCCAGCCCGTTGGACGACGAATCGACGATGTCCATCAGCCGGTCGTATTTCTCCGGCCGGTTGACGAGCCGCGCCGTGCCGCGCAGCGCTTCGGCCGGCGGGTCGTCGGGATGCGCTGCGAGCACCACGCCGGATTCTTCGGCCACCGGAACGACTTCCCGCAGGAAGGCGCTAAGCCGCTGCCAAAGCTCGTCGCTGCTCACCGTCACCGGGCTGGCGTCCGGCCGGCCAACGCGGTAGCGCATGTTCCAGACGACGCCGTCGGGGAGGGGCAGATCGGGATCGATGGCCGCAAGGTCGAGCCCTATCGACATGGCCTCGCCGCGCGCGAACGGCCCGCGCGACCAGCCCCAGACGCCGGCGATGGAGAAGTTATAGCCGATGCGGGGGATGCCGGCGCGCCCGGCGTCACGGACCAGACGCTTCAAGCCTTCGATCTGCTTGGCCCGATCGGGACCGTCGAGCAAGACATCGGATCAGAAACGCGGCGAAAAATTCTCGATCGCGGCGATTTCCAGCCCGTTGTCGCGCACGGTCTTCACCAGGCCGGCCAAGTCCGCATAGTCCCAGAGCTCATCGGTGGAGCAATCGCCCCAGCCTTCCTTCTCGCTGCCGGCGGACAGCGAAGGATCGCGCCCGCGAAAATATTTGGTGAGGTGCGCAACGATATGCGTGGCGCCTGCCTGACGGGCAAAGCGGAAATTGTCCTGAGTCAGCGATTCCCGGTAAAGGCCAAGACCGATCTTCATCACTTTACTTGACGCCTATGCCGGCGGTCAGGCCGCCGTCTATTTTGTAGTCCGCGCCGGTGCAGAAGCTCGCCTTGGAGGAGCACAAAAAGGCGATGAGCTCCGCCACTTCCTCCGGTTCGCCGATGCGGCCAAGCGGATGCGCCGCGCCGAAGCGCCTGTAGGCTTCCTCGACGTCGGCATCGCTGCCGTTTTCGCCGCGCGCGGCCTTCTCCAGGATCGGCGTGCGGATCGAGCCCGGGCTGACCGAATTGACCCGGATGCCGGCCGCCGCGTAGTCGAGCGCCAGCGACCGCGTCAGCGTGTGGATGGCGCCCTTGGTCGTGGCATAGGCGGCGACGTTCTGCTGACAGGCGAAGCCTTGCACCGAGGCGACATTGACGATGGCGCCGCCGCCGCGGCGGATCATTTGCGGGATGCCGAAATGGGCGGTCAGATAGATTGAGCCGACATTGACCGTCATCGCCTTGTTCCAGGTTTCCCAGTCAGTCGTCGTCGCGGTTCCATAGGGATGGACCGCCGCCGAATTGACGATCACGTCGAGGCCGCCGAAACGCTCGACTCCGGCGGCTACGGCGTCTCGAACCTGGTCGGAAACGGAGACGTCGATGTCGACAACCAGCACGCCGGCCTCGGAGCTTTGCAGCTTCGCTCTCAACGCGGCATTGGCCGCGCGGTCGATGCCGCAGGCAACGATCGCCGCACCCCCGGCAGCAAGGCGCATAGCGGTTGCCAGACCAATCCCGGTCGTCCCGGTCACCAGCGCGACCTTGCCGTCAAAATCCGTCATTGCGGGAACTCCTTCAGTCACTGTCGGAAGCCGGTTCTTCCGGCAGGAATCGCAGGGCGAAATCGAGATGGCGGCTCATCAGATAGGCGTAGGCCAGCCTGTCGCGTGCGCGAAGTGCGGCAATGATCTCGCCATGCGCGGCGCGTGTGTCGGCCAGCACCGGGCGCATTTCCTTGCCGATGGTCATGATCCGCAGGATCACCGGGGAAAGGAAGGAATACATGTCGGTCAGCATACGATTGTCCGCCAGCCCGATCAGCGCCATGTGAAAATTGAAATCGTTCTTAGCGGCCTCTTCGATCGAGCGGCTCTCGACGATCCGGGCATTGATTTCGTCGAGCGCCTCGATCTGCTCGTTCGTGGCATTGAGCACGATGTGGTCGCCGATGCCGACTTCAATGATGCGCCTGAAGCCCTGGATGTCGGCGAAGGACGAGCGTGAGACATCCATATGCGCGGCAAAGAAGTTCTGGATGGCGATGCTCTGCCCGTCGGCCAGGACGGCGCCGACGCGGGGCTTGGGCTCGATCAGCCCGTAAGTCCGGATGGTGCGCAACGCCTCGCGCACCGTGTTGCGGCTGGCGCCGGTGATCTCGCTGAGCTCGCGCTCCGTCGGCAGCACGTCGCCGACATTCAGATGCCGCGTGCGGATGAGGTCGAGGATCCGCCCGGCCGCGGCGTCGACCGCCGAGC
>NZ_JHQR01000014.1 GCF_014843825.1 Mesorhizobium silamurunense | reverse complement strand
GAGGCCAGCCGCCGCGGCGTGCCGGCCCTGGTGCTCACCTTCGAGCCGCACCCGCGCAAGGTATTCAGGCCGGAGGTGCCGCTCTTCGTGCTGACGCCGCCGCCGATGAAGGCGCGGCTCCTGGCCAGGCTCGGCTTTGCCGCCCTCGTCGAGCAGCCGTTCACACGCGACTTCGCCGCGCTCTCGGCCGAGGCTTTCGTAACCGATGTGCTGGAAAACAGGCTCGGCATCAGCCATGCCGTCACCGGCTTCGACTTCCACTTCGGCAAGGACCGCCAGGGCGGCCCGGCCTTCCTGATGGCGGCCGGCGAGCGCCACGGCTTCGGCGTCACGCTGGTCGATGCCTTCCGCGACGAGGGCGCCGAGGTGGTCTCGTCGAGCCGCATTCGCGCTTTGCTTTGCGAAGGCGAGGTAGCAGAGGCCGCCGGCCTGCTCGGCTACCGCTTCACCGTCGAGAGCGAGGTGATCGGCGGCCAGCAGCTCGGCCGCACGCTTGGCTTCCCGACCGCCAACATGAGGCTTTCGCCGGAAGCCACTCTGAAGGAAGGCATTTACGCCGTCCGCTTCCGCCGCGCCGACGGCACGCTTCACGATGGCGTCGCCAGCTTCGGGCGCCGCCCGACCGTCGACGACAATGGCGCGCCGCTGCTCGAAACCTATGTCTTCGACTTCTCCGGCGATCTCTATGGCGAGATCTGCCAGGTGTCGTTCTTCGGCTATCTGCGCCCCGAGCTGAAGTTTGATGGGCTCGATGCGCTGGTGGCGCAGATGAAGCTCGACGAGGCCGAGGCGAGGGCGCTGCTCGCCGGCGTTCGCCCGCTTTCCGAGCTGGACGCCGCGATCTGCTTCTAGAGCAATTCCAGGAAAAGTGTTTAGCGGTTTTCCGTCCGGAATTGCGTAAAAAACAACCGACGGGCTGCTACCTCTTCAGCGCCAGGCCGATGGCAATGAAGCTCCAGCCCTGGAAGATCAGGTCGATGGCCAGGAACATGCCGAGCACCCACAGGCTGTTGACCGGCCAGCCCATGGCGATGATCAGGCCAAGCAGGATTGTGATGATGGCGGCCGCGAGCAGCCATCCCCAGCCTTGCTCCGGCCGGTGATTGAAGGCGACCCACGCCCTCAGCAGCCCGGAAGCGACGAGGGCGATGGCGAGCAGCAACGTCAGCACCGCCGAGGCAAGCAACGGGTTGTCGAAGGCGAAGAAGCCGGCGACGGCGTAGAGCAGGCCGCTCGCCAGCCAATAGAAGAAGCGCCCCCAGGTCTTGACCCCGAAAGCATGGATGATCTCGATGGCGCCGGCCATCAGCATCAGCCAGCCGACGACATAGACCGAAGCGACGGTGGCGATGAACAGATTGCCGAAGGCGATGCCGCCGAAAATCAGGAGCAGCACGCCGAGTGCCACGAACCATCCCCATTTGTCGCGCGTCCGTCCGATCGCATCTTGCAAGGTCATGGTCGCATCTCCCTCCAGATCTGGCCGCGCATCCTGCGGTTGAAGGAAAGGTAATCCCAATGGCATTACCCGTCCAGCGCGGTGGCTATTGCCAAGATGCACCGAAGCTGGTGTCATTTCATTTTGCGCTAGGGAGGTATGGCGATGAAGCGATCTTCTGGGCTCGCCCTGTTTTCCTCGACTCTCGCTCTGTGCACTGCCGCTTCGGCTCCCGCTTTCGCGGCGCAGCCCGGCGATCCGCCGGACGGCATCGCCAAGATAGAAACGGTGGTCGTCATCTTCGCCGAGAACCGCGCGTTCGATAATCTCTATGGCCATTTCCCCGGTGCCGAGGGCATCGACAAGGCGAGCAAGGAAAGCCTAGAGCAGCGTGACCGCGACGGCTCGGTGCTGTCCGAATTGCCGCCGGTCTGGGACGGACTGACCGCCAAGGGCGTCACGCCGCCGGTGACGCAGGCGATGACGGAGCACCTTCCAAACGAGCCCTTCACCGTGAACGACGCGAAAGGTTTCAACGTTCCGCTCAGCGTCGCAACGCACGATCTATGGCACCGTTACTATCAGAACCAGATGCAGATCAACGGCGGCAAGAACGACATGTTCGTCGCCTGGGCCGATTCAGGCGCCATGCCGATGAGCAACTGGGACGCCTCCAAGACCGACATGTGGGCGGTCGCGCAGAAATACGTGCTGGCCGACCATTTCTTCATGGGCGGCTTCGGCGGCTCTTTCTTCAATCACCAGTGGCTGGTCTGCGCCTGCGCGCCTTATTACCCCGATGCCGACAAGAACCCGGCCAAGCCGTCGATCTCGGTGACGGACGATAGCGGCACAGCGCTGAAGATCGCGGACAATTCGCCGAAATCGGCGCGCGACGGTATCCCGAAATTCGTCTCCGACGGCAATCTGACGCCGGATTTCTATGCGGTCAACACGATGCAGCCGCCTTACCAGCCGAGCGGCAACGATCCGGCGCCTGGCGGCGATCCGCGCATGGCGGATCCGGCCAAGCCGACGACATTGCCGCCACAGACGGAGCCGACGATCGGCGACATGCTCAGTCTCAAGCACGTCAGCTGGGCGTGGTATTCGGGCGCCTGGCAATACTCGCTCGACCACGGCAATCACACACCGACCCCGAATTTCCAGTATCATCACCAGCCGTTCAACTACTACGCCAACTATGCTCCGGGCACCGAGGCCAGGCGCGAGCATCTGCGCGACGCGGGGCTCGGCGGCGTGAGCTTCATCCAGGCCATCGACGACGGCGCCCTGCCGCAGGTCTCCTTCTACAAGCCGCAGGGCAATCTCAACGAGCATTCCGGCTATGCCGACATCCAGGCCGGCGACCGCCATATAGCCGATGTCGTCGCCCATCTGGAGAAAAGTCCGCAATGGCCGCATATGCTGGTCGTCGTCACCTATGACGAGAACGGCGGCATCTGGGATCATGTCGCTCCGCCCAAGGGCGACCGCTGGGGACCGGGCACGCGCATCCCCGCGATCATCATTTCGCCTTTCGCCAAACACGGCTATGTCGATCACACGCCCTATGACACGACGTCGATCCTGCGCCTGATCACCGAGCGCTTCGAACTGCCTGTACTGCATGGCATCGTGGTGCGCGACAAGGCCGTGGCCGCGCATGGCGAGCCGCCGCTCGGCGATCTTACCGGCGGGCTCGACCTCAATTGAAGGGCCGTATCCGGAGGACGAAGATGGACGTCGACAGGATTGTCGCCCTGGTCACTGCCGACGGCATCGAGCTCACCGACCGCCGCCGTAGTGCAAAAGGCGACGGCTGGTCCCTCAGCTTCTCCAACGGCGCCACGGTGGAGGTCAGTGACGACGGATCGGCGCGCGTTTCGGGCAAGGGTGCCAAGGCGGTGACCAGGCTGCTGGACCTGCCGGCCGCACCGCGCGGCGCCTGATCCGACGACGTCGCGCCTACGGCTACCGCCTTCGTTACGGATTTTCACCAAGCCGCGCCGTGGCGTGACAGAGCGCGCTTTCTCTTGTTTGCCGCCAAAGACGTCACGAGGTGGACGCAGCGACGTCCGGTCGTACGCCGCGTCCGAACTCGACGTCCCCAGCTGCGTTCCGCTGGTGCGACTTCGCCGCTTAGCGGACACTGCCCGGATTGCGCTGAGGTTGCGCCAGAAGCGGGCATTGGAGCTTCGTCGCTCCCTCTGCATGCTGCCTCAACGCCAGAAGCGCCTGGTATTGACAAAGGCGTCGTGTGCTTCCGCGGCATCCTTGAGAAGCTTGGACTTGTCGTCGGCGCTGAAGAGATCCTTCGCACCAGCCACGTCCGAAAGCTCCAGCGCTGCCAGCATATCGGGGGCGGTAGCGATATCGTTGAGTTCGCCGAGATGATCCTGCAGGCCCTTCATCGCCTCGATGAACCGTCGATGGCGTTTGGCTTCCGCCTTGCTGTTGTAAAGCGGCTCGAAGAACTCGGCCGCATAGCGCAGTTTCTTTGCGGCGATGCGCACTTTATGGCGGGTCTCGTCATCGGCATCGATGAGATTGCTGCCGCCCTTCGCCACCTTTTTCCAAAGTTTATCAAATACATCCGAGGCGAAATCCCTTGACGACTGTTCGTGCAACATTTCGTCCGAATGGGTTCGCCAGTCCCCGATGGAAATCCACTCAGTGACATCGATCATCAGGGAGCGGGCGCGTATTGAGGAGAACGATGCTTCGACCGCCGCATAGGCGTCGTCGCGCGATTCTTGAAGACGGCTTGAAAGAGCCCCGCTGGAAGCGCGACCGATCATCACGTCGATATTGCGTGCATCGCCAAGTTCCGAGGCGAGCCATTTCAATTCTTCTCGCAGGTAGTCAAAACGGCTGTCGTCGAATAGCGACTTGCAGATCGAGCATAGGGAGCGCAGCCGTCGCAGCGACACGCGAGCCTGGTGCAGGGCGTCGGCATCGCGAGACCAGCCGAGCGCCGTTTCATTGAGCCGAAACTGTCTGAGACATGCCGCTGCGATACGCGCGAAAGCCGTTGCCGCGCTCATCTCGGAAGTGAGCGGGGTCGCGGCGGATTTCACGGCACCAGGAGCCGAACCAAGCAGACGATAGCCCCGTTCCGCTTTGCTCAGCACGCCGAGATGCGCCGGCGTGATCAGGTCGACTTTCCGGGCGAGCGCAAACAGCGCTGTCGGTGAGCCCGCCTTCTTTTCCAACTCGATCTCGCAGACCGGCGCCTCGCGATCGGCTGCAACGACCTTGCCAAGATCCAGAGCGACCTCGACCGTATCGTCGCCATCGATCACATTCCAACGATGCCGTTTGACATGAACCTCGAACAAGGGCGCGAGCTTTGGGCCATCCCCTGCAAGCAGGTCTCGGATCTGCGGATCGTCAAGTACCGGTGTGTCGCCGGCGACCGGTCGCTCCCATTCCTCGCGTGTGAACGATCCGGCCGCGGCGCCATCGCCGACTTTGACGGTCTGTATCCTTTCATTTCCCGATTGCCGAATGCGAAACGATAGGCCGCGCTTGGACAGGTCCCATCCGGAGGTATCGAAATAGATGGATCTCTGCTGAAGAATGGTGGGCGAGGATGCGAACGGATTTTTCTTGAGGAGCGACCGCGCACCCGATTGCGAAAGCTCGAGCTTCAGTTCCGTTTCCTGCATGATGTCCTCGGCGCCGCCTCGCTTCACGGCAATCGAAGGGACCCCACCTGCATGGTGCGTCATAAAGCTGTCACAAACAACCGCCCGCCTCGACCAACTGTGGCTGGACCTCAAGCCGGCACACGACAATGCGCGAAGCGGAACCACACTTCTCGGTCCTCGTTCACCCGATGATGCAAGAGAAGGACAAATGTGATGGCTACCAAAGAAAAAAAGAAGAAGGCGAGCCGCGTTGTGAAGGGGCAAGAGCTGGAGGTAGAGCACCTGACGGAAATTGCCGACGTCACGCCGAAACAGGCGCGCGCCTTGTTGCGGAAGCATGGTGCCGACTGGACCAAGCTCAAGGACGAAGCTGAAGATTTGAAGGAAGACTGAACTGTCGGAACAGCTTCCCCATTCCGAGCGGCACCGGCCGGCCGGCTGGTTGCGCCGTTGCGGCGAAGCGCTTTCGCCCTAAATGAGACAGCCGACCCGCCCGGAACGCGCGCTGGCTCGTCTCCCATTGTAACGTGAATTTAGTTTCAGCTAACGAAGGCGCTCTGCTAAAATTGTTAGTGGGGAGCCAGGGACGGAGTTTCCCAATGGATGCAACGGAATTAAGGACGATCAGCGACACTCTGATGCGGATTGTGACGCCGGATATGACGCCGAAACAACTATTGAAGGCGGCAAGGAGGGAACACCCGGACGCGTCAAAGAAAGACATCGCCCGCGCGGCGTTCTTTTCGATTATCGCTAACGCCGACCAGGATCACGGAAAGGTCAAAAACCTACAGGCATTCGCCATCGCAGGCCGAGTGAGCGGCGACGCTTAGTGAGGCGAGCCCGTGCGTCCTAATGATTGCCGAACACTCTGCAACTTATCGCGGACGGGCTGAGAAACCAGCGATATCACTCCGACGCGGTCGGGCGGCCAAAGCCCGTCCGACCAAATGGAAGAAGACCGGCGCAATAAACCCCAGGGACTAGGCACGACTTCGGTCTCGGATGCCTGAGGCGATCAGGCAGTCTTGCGTTCCTTCAAAGCCTTCTCAAAGGCATCCTTGATCGGCTTGGACATGTCCTCGCCAGCTCTCATCATCGCGGCCTTAAGGCCTCTGGCCTGTTCAGCGGATTTTTCGATCTGCTTGTGAAGGAAAGCGGTCTGCAGTTCGATGCACTCGGACAGCGACTTCGCGGCAACCAGAGCCTCAAGGTGCGCGAAGCCGGCTTCGGCATTGTCTCTCAGAGCCGCAATCATCTTCAGGGACACTTCGTTGCCGGTGGTCTTGGCCATTTCAAAGGTCGACTCAAGAGCCTTTTGTGTCGTTTCGGCGTCCGAACTCAATTTGGAAAACGCTTGCGTCGACTGCTCAACGCCCTGGTCGACAACAGCGCGAACTTGCTCGGTAGCTTTGGACGGGTCGAAGGCGGGGGATTCGACATTTTCGATCGTTTCGGTCTTGCCGGGGAGCTTGGACATTTTTCCATCCTTTTTCCAGGGACTGCCTCAAAACAAAGCCGTCCCCATCATGTACGAGACCGTCGCAACGGATTTATGTAACCGGCATGAATTTGCGCGCGACACCGAATGTGCCGTTGCGACCCGTTGACGATGCTTCGTGCAATTCACCGCCTCAGGCGGATCTGAACGTCCGCGGTTACGATTACTCCTCCGAAAGAAGCCAGTCCGCTATCAGCCCACTTCGGTCGTCAGAGAATTGGTGGCAAACGTCCGCTTCTGTGAAGGGTTACGGATGCCGGCCCTCTA
>NZ_JHQR01000161.1 GCF_014843825.1 Mesorhizobium silamurunense | reverse complement strand
CGTCGGCGGGCCGGCGATCCGCAACATGGCGACCGTCGGCGGCAACCTGTTCGCCCCCGCCCCTTACGGCGACTTCACGGTTGCGCTGCTGGCGCTGGATGCCAGCGTTGCCGCCGAGGCCGGCGAAATGCCGATCGAGACTTTCCTGGCGGGCCGCGACACCAGCCGCGCCGTCGTCACCGCTGTCAGCTTTTCGTTGCCCAAGGCGGAGAGCTTCCGCTTCCTCAAAGTATCGCGGGTCAAGCCGAAAGGCGTCTCGGTGCTGAGCATCGCGGCACACCTGCAGTTCGCCACCGACGGCACTGTGACGTCCGCCCGCATCGCGCTCGGATGCATGGCCGACCGGCCGATACGGGCCAAGGCGGCGGAGGAGGCGTTGCTCGGATGCAAGCTCACTTCCGAGGAGATTGCACCGGCGCTTGCCGCGGCGGCTGAAGGAATCTCGCCGATCACCGATCCGATTGCCAGCGCTTGGTATCGCGCGGAGGTCCTGCCGGTCCATCTCGGTCGGCTGCTGCTCGGTTAATGCTTGTCGCCCAAAGCGAGCAGCGGTTTTGGGGATAACGACAAGCACGAAAAAAAGTCCGTGGGGGACGCGCGTCGGTCCGGTTCATCGGGCAGGCGCGAAAGGAGGAAGAATGGCGAAGGTTCCTGTTCAATTCACGCTCAACGGCTCCGAAAAAGCCGAATTCATCGAGAGCGGCACGACGCTGCTGCACGTGCTCCGCGACAAGATCGGCGACACCTCGCCGAAGGGCGGCTGCCATCAGGGCACGTGCGGCGCCTGCTCAGTCATCATCGACGGTGAGTTGAGGCTCTCCTGCCTGACCCTCGCCGAAACCTGCAACGGGGCCGACATCAGGACGACGGCAGGTCTTGCCGAAGGCGGCGTGCTGCATCCGCTGCAGCGCGCCTTCCTCGATGCCTTCGCCACCCAATGCGGCTTCTGCACGCCGGGCATGATCATGGCCGCCAAGGCGCTGCTCGACCGCACGCCCAATCCCAGCCGCGACGACGCGGTCGAGGCATTGTCCGGCAATATCTGCCGCTGCACCGGCTACGAGCCGATCATCCAGGCGGTGCTCACCGCCGCGCGCGCCAATTCGCAGAACGCCGCCTGAGGGAACGAGCCATGGAACTGCGCAAGGACTATTTCGCCGATGTCCGCAAGGACGACCTCCACGAGATCGGCCAGCCGCGCCCGCGGCTCGATTCCCCCGGACATGTCACCGGCAAGACCGCCTATTTCGCCGACCGCAATTTTCCCGGCATGCTGCATCTGAAAATGGTGCGCAGCCCGCACCATCATGCCCGCATCCGCTCGATCGACACCTCGGAGGCGGAAAAGCATCCCGGCGTCGTCAGGGTGCTGACCGCCAAGGACGTGCCGCACAACGTCTACACCATCCTGATCCTGATCCAGATCGGCCCCGAGGACGAGACGGTGCTGGCCGACGGCAAGCTGCGCTGGAAGGGCGAAGCCGTGGTGGCGGTGCTGGCCGAGACCGAGCGCGCGGCGCAGGAAGCCGCCGCCAAGGTCAAGGTCGACTACGAGGTGCTGCGGGCCGTCTTCGACATGGAGGAGGCGCTGAAGCCAGGCGCGCCGATCGTCAACGAATATCACGGCCGGAACTACTACCTCTATGACAGCGGCGAGTGCCGCAAGGTGCGCTTCGGCGATGTCGAGGCAGGTTTTGCCGAGGCCGATCATATCCTCGAGCAGAGCTACCAGTCCTCGCCGATCGAGCATGCGCCGACCGAGACCACCGGCTGCGTGGTGGCGCCGGAGGGCAATGACCGCTTCACCTGCTACACCAACACGCAGGCGATGTTCTTCACTCTCGACAACACCTCGATCATCCTGCAGATGCCGGGCAGCAAGCTCCATTTCGTCGGCGGCACCGTCGGCGGCGGCTTCGGCGGCAAGGTCGACGTCATCGTCGAGCCGATCGCCATCCTCGCCGCCAAGCTGACCGGACGCCCGGTCTCTTTCATCTACAGCCGCGAGGAGGAAATGCAGATTTCCTCGCCGCGCGCCGCCGAGAGGGTCGTCATCAAGGACGGCGTCATGAAGGATGGCCGCATCGTAGCGCGTAAGGTGACGGGCTACACCGATGCCGGTGCCTATTCGCGCCATTCGCCTTACGGCGCGCAAAAGGGCGCCGCGCACTATCCCGGGCCCTACACGATCCCGAATGTCTGGATCGACACCTACTGCGTCTACACCAACCGCACTCCCTCCTCGGCCATGCGCGGCTTCGGCGTCACCATCGGCGATTTCGCGCTGGAGGTGCAGATGGACAAGCTGGCGCGGCTGATCGGCATGGATCCGCTCGAATTCCGCTTCATCAACGCCTATCGCGACGGCGACATGAAGGCGCATCGCCAGCCGACCGAGGGCGCGGCGCTGATCGAGTGCATGCAGGAAGCCTCGCGCGCCGCCAACTGGCCGGTAGCGGAAAAATACATGGCGATGTCCTCCTACAGGAAGGGAGCCTGAGATGGCGATCCGGCGTGGACGCGGCGTCGCCGCGATCAACTATCCGACCGGCATGAACCTCGGCGGCGACCCGACCCAGGCGCTGGTCCATTCGACGCCGACCGGCAATTTCATGGTCACGCTCTCCAGCGTCGATCTCGGCCAGGGCATGAAGCAGATCATGGCGCAGATCTGCGCCGAGACGATCGGCGTGCCGACCGACCGCGTCATCGTCGACACCGCCGACACCGACACCGGCCCGCACTGCATGGGCACCTTCGCTTCGCGCGGCACGCACCGCGCCGGCAATGCCGTCATTCAGGCGGCCAAGGAGGCCCGTCAGGTGATGCTGGAAGTGGCTGCCGAGGAGCTGGAAGTGAATGCTTCGGACCTCGAAACCGATGGCCAGGGCAACATATTGGTGAAAGGCGCGCCGCAGAAATCGATCTCGATCTTCGATGTCGCGCTGGCTGCCCACTTCAAGCGCGGCCGCTCGATCTCCGGCCGCGGCATGTTTCTCATCCCGCGCTCCTATCCGGAAAAGGAGACCGGCGCGATGAAGCCCTCGACCTGCTATGCTCATGCCTGCACGGTGGCCGAGGTCGAGGTCGACGACGAGACCGGCGAGGTGACGGTGCTGACCGTGAAGAACGTTTTCGAGATCGGCCGCGCGCTGAACCCGAAGATGGTCGAGCAGCAGCTCGTCGGCGGTTCCTGGATGGGCATCAGCCACGCGCTCTACGAAACGACCGAGCCCTATTATCCGAACCGAGACCATGGCGCCACCGACTTCAACCAGTATCTGATGCCGGGGCCGGGCGATCTCGCGGCGACTGAGATCATCGTGCTGGAGCGCCCTTCCGCCGATGGCCCGTTCGGCGCCAAGGGGCCGGGCGAGATGTGCGCCAACCCGCAGATCCCGGCCGTCGCCAACGCCGTCTTCGACGCGGTCGGCGTTCGCATCGACACTTTGCCGATCACGCCGGAGCGCATCCTGCGCGCGCTGAAGGCGCAGGCCGCGGGCTGAGCAGAAGATGACCCGCGCCGACGCCGAACAGATCGCCGCTTCGCCGGAAGCAGTGGCGGCGCGCCTTGCCGCCTCGCGCTATCTGGCGGACGACAGCTTGGCGACCGCGATCTTCCTCGCGATCCGGCTCGGCAAGCCGCTGCTGCTCGAAGGCGCGCCTGGCGTCGGCAAGACCGAAGCGGCGAAGGCGGTTGCCGAATTGCTCGGCCGCGAACTGGTGCGCCTGCAGTGCTACGAAGGCATCGACGCCGGGCATGCGCTCTACGAGTGGAACTACCAGCGCCAGCTGCTCGCCATCCGCCATGCCGGCGAGCACGAGATCGACATCTATGACGACCGCTTCCTGATTGCGCGACCGCTGCTGCAGGTTTTGCGGGCGCCGGAACAGCGCGTGCTTCTGGTCGACGAGATCGATCGCTCGGACCATGAGTTCGAAGCGCTGCTGCTCGAATTCCTCTCCGATTTCCAGATCAGCATTCCCGAGCGCGGTACGATCCGCGCCGAAACGCAGCCGATCGTCATCCTGACCTCCAACCGCACCCGCGAGCTTGCTGAGGCGCTGCGCCGCCGCTGCGTCTATCACTGGATCGGCTATCCCGACGCCGCGCGCGAGGCCCAGATCATCATGCTGCGCTCAGGCCACGTCGCCGAGGCGACCGCGCGCGCGGTGGCCAATGCCGTGCAGCAGATCCGCGCCCGTCCGCTGGCCAAGCCGCCGGGCATCGCCGAAGCCGTCGAATGGGCGAATGCCGCGACCATCCTCGAGAAAGGCGGCAGCCCGTGGTCGGACGCCTTCCGCCGCGCCATCGGCGTGCTGATCAAGGACGAGGAGGACCTGTCCGCGATCGCGCCCGAACTCGGAAGGATTGTCGAGGAGGCGCTGGCGTGATGCGTGATCTCACCGAGCTGACGACGAGTTGGCATCGTCCGCCTATCTCTCAGATGCATGGGGAAAGCTTGCCCCACGCCGCGGCGCCCTTTCTCGGCTTTGCCCGACTGCTGCGCCACCACGCCTTCGCCATCGCACCCGAGCAGGTGACCAGCTTCATGCAGGCAGTGACGCTGCTTGGGCCGCGCTCGATGAACGATATCCACGAAGCGGCGCTTGCGACGCTTGCGCCCTCGCCCGACCGCCGCAGCGAATTCGAGGCGCATTTCCGCGGTTATTTCTATGGCAACGCCAAGCCTTCGATCGAAGGCGAAGAGGACGAAGAAACCCGCGTCAAGGACGATCGCGGCACGCGTGAAGAAGAAAGCCGGACCGTCCGCCAGGAGAAAGGCGGCGAGCTGTCCTCGGCGCTCGAACAATTGAGCAGCCGCGATTTCCAGCGCGACGCCGATGGCCTGGGTTCGTTCCGCCGCCGGCTCGCCTCCGCCCTTCCCGCCCGCCGTTCCTTCCGCACCACGCGCACGCGTTCGCGCGGCATCCTCGACCTCAGGCGCTCGCTGAGCGAGATCGTCAGCGCCGATGGCGACATCCCCGCGCCGCTGCTGCGCCGCCGGCAGACCGTGCCGCGCAAGTTCTTGCTGCTCATCGATGTCTCCGGCTCGATGAAGCTGCACACCGCCGACTACCTCAAGCTCGCGCATGCGGCGGTGCAAGGCGCCGACCGCGCGGAAGTATTCACCTTCGGCACGAGGCTTACCCGCATCACTTCGGCGCTGCGCATCCGAGACCGCGACCAGGCGCTGGCTCGCGCTTCAGCATTGGTAGACGACTGGGATGGCGGCACCCGCATGGGGCCGACCTTGCTTGCCTTCCTATCGGTGCCGCGCTTTTCCGCCTTCGCACGCGGCGCGGCGGTGGTGATCCTGTCGGACGCGCTGGAGCGCGGTGACCATGCCGATCTCGAAACAGCGATCCGCCGCCTGAGCGCCCGCGCCTTCCGGCTCTCGTTGGCGACACCCCTCGCCGGCGATCCGCGCTTCCGCCCGGCGACGGCGGCGCTGCGCGCCATCCTGCCGGTGCTCGACGACCTGGTCGATGGCTCGTCGGTCAGAAGCCTGACCCATTTCATCCTGTCGCTCGCCCGCCCCGCTCAGGCGGCCGAAGCCATCTGGAAAAGGGTATCGTGATGCAGAAAGCCATCGACGCGCACTTCCACATCTGGCGCCAGCAGGACCAGCCCTGGCTGGTCGGACCGATGGTACCGCGCATCTTCGGCCCTTACGAGCCGATCCGCCGCGACTATCCGATCACGGAATTCCTCGAAGACCAGGAAGGCTCCGGGGTCGAGAAGGCCGTCTATGTCCAAACCAACTGGGCCAAGGAGGATTTCGAGAAGGAGGTCGCCTTCCTGCAGAAAACCGCCGACGAGACCGGCTGGCCGCACGCCATCGTCGGCTATGCCGACATGACGGTCGACGATGTCCGGCCGCAGATCGACCGGCTGAAAAAGTATCCGTTGCTGCGCGGCGTGCGCATGCAGCTGCACTGGCACGAGACCCCCGCTTTCCGCTTCGCCGCTTCGGCCGACCAGGTTATCGATCCCAAGGTGCGGAAAAACGTAGCGCGGCTGAACGATTATGGCCTTTCCTTCGACCTGCAGCTCTTCCCGGCGCAGATGCAGGACGGGCTGACGCTGGTCGGCGAAAACCCTCAGACGAATTTCATCCTCACCCATGCCGGTATGCTGACCGGCATGGAGCCGCAAACGACCGAAGCGTGGAAGGCAGGCTTGCAGACGCTGTCAGCGGCGCCCAACTTTTACGCCAAGTTGTCGGGGCTCGGCACCTTCGCGCATCGCAACGATCCGGAACTGATTAGGGTCAGGACCCATTAATTTGTTGAG
>NZ_JHQR01000165.1 GCF_014843825.1 Mesorhizobium silamurunense | reverse complement strand
CAGGAAGGCGAGATCATCGCCGTCGGCTCGGGCGCCCGCGACGAAAGCGGCAAGCTCGTCCCGCTGGACGTCAAGGCCGGCGACCGCATCCTGTTCGGCAAGTGGTCCGGCACCGAAGTCAAGCTCAATGGCGAAGACCTTCTGATCATGAAGGAATCCGACATCATGGGCATCATCGGCTGAACATCGGCCTCACCGTCAACTGAATCTTGAATCTGCGGGTTCGACCCGAACCCCTGACAGGAGCTTACAATGGCTGCAAAAGACGTAAAATTCTCCCGTGACGCCCGCGAGCGCATGCTGCGCGGCGTCAACATCCTCGCCGACGCGGTGAAAGTCACGCTCGGCCCCAAGGGCCGCAACGTCGTCATCGACAAGTCGTTCGGCGCCCCGCGCATCACCAAGGACGGCGTCACCGTCGCCAAGGAGATCGAGCTCGAGGACAAGTTCGAGAACATGGGCGCGCAGATGGTGCGCGAAGTTGCTTCGAAGACCAACGACATCGCCGGCGACGGCACCACGACCGCAACGGTTCTCGCGCAGTCGATCGTCCAGGAAGGCCACAAGGCGGTTGCCGCCGGCATGAACCCGATGGACCTGAAGCGCGGCATCGACCTCGCAGTCACCGAAGTCGTCACGGCGCTCGGCAAGGCCGCCAAGAAGATCAAGACCTCCGAGGAAGTCGCCCAGGTCGGCACGATCTCGGCCAATGGCGACGAGTCGGTCGGCAAGATGATCGCTGAGGCGATGCAGAAGGTCGGCAACGAAGGCGTCATCACCGTCGAGGAAGCCAAGACCGCCGAGACCGAGCTGGAAGTCGTCGAAGGCATGCAGTTCGACCGTGGCTATCTGTCGCCCTACTTCGTCACCAACGCCGACAAGATGGTCGCCGATCTGGAAGACGCCTACATCCTGCTGCACGAGAAGAAGCTCTCCAACCTGCAGGCCATGCTGCCGGTGCTGGAAGCCGTCGTGCAGACTTCGAAGCCGCTGCTCATCATCTCGGAAGACGTCGAAGGCGAGGCTCTGGCCACGCTCGTCGTCAACAAGCTGCGTGGCGGCCTGAAGATCGCCGCCGTCAAGGCTCCGGGCTTCGGTGATCGCCGCAAGGCGATGCTGGAAGACATCGCCATCCTCACCGGTGGCCAGGTCATCTCGGAAGACCTCGGCATCAAGCTCGAGAATGTCGGCCTCAACATGCTCGGCCGCGCCAAGAAGGTGTCGATCTCCAAGGAGAACACCACCATCGTCGACGGCGCCGGCAAGAAGGCCGAGATCCAGGGCCGTGTCGCCCAGATCAAGCAGCAGATCGAGGAGACCACCTCGGACTACGACAAGGAGAAGCTGCAGGAGCGTCTGGCCAAGCTCGCGGGCGGCGTCGCGGTGATCCGCGTCGGCGGCGCGACCGAGGTCGAGGTCAAGGAAAAGAAGGACCGCGTCGATGACGCCCTGAACGCGACCCGCGCGGCCGTGGAAGAAGGCATTGTCGCCGGCGGCGGCGTTGCCCTGCTGCGCGCTTCGAGCGCTCTTAAGGCCACCGGCGCCAACTCCGACCAGGCTGCCGGCATCAACATCGTGCGTCGCGCGCTGCAGGCTCCGGCCCGCCAGATCGCGGCCAACGCTGGCGCCGAAGCCTCGATCGTCGCCGGCAAGATCCTTGACAACAAGGGCGCGACCTTCGGCTACAACGCCCAGACCGGCGAGTATGGCGACATGATCGCCATGGGCATCGTCGATCCGGTCAAGGTCGTTCGCACCGCTCTCCAGGACGCGGCCTCGGTCGCCGGATTGTTGGTCACCACCGAAGCCATGATCGCCGAGGCTCCGAAGAAGGAGTCGGCTGGCGGCATGCCGGGCGGTATGCCTGGCGGCGGCATGGGCGGCATGGGCGGCATGGATTTCTAAGGAAATCCATAAGCACGCCCATCAACTAACAATGCTCAAGCCCGCAAGCGGGCTTGAGTGGCGGCATGGATTTCCAATCCACGCTTCCATCTGCTTTCAGATTATGGAAAGGGCGGCAGCGATGCCGCCCTTTTTGCGTTGATCATGCAGACCGACCGACCTTGCTTCCTCGGTGTAGGTGGCTTGCATGCTACGGAGCTTGGCCGAAGCCCGTCGAGTTCCTTCACACCCCTCTGTCCTGCCGGACATCTCCTCCCGCAAGGGGGAGATTGGATGTCACTGGGGCTTTCGCCAATCGCCAGCGTTGAAAGAAGAGCGCCGCCACCAACACTGCCGATCTCCCCCGCAGCGGGGAGATGGCCGGCAGGCCAGAGGGGTGCTGTCCCGCCAGCGTTTCCTTTGCTATATCGCGACGTCGGCGCGCTGCGCTACCTTGCCTGCAAGCACCGCCTGCTCGACCAGCGCTGCGACTTCGTCCGCCACGACAGCGAGCGCTGAGCGGTCGCGGGTGGCGCGGGCGATCACCATCAGGCCCTCGAGCGAGGATTCGACCAGCAGCGCCAGCGCCTGCGCGCGGCGCTCCGGCACCCCTGCCCGCATGAAAGCCTGGCGCAGCAGGCCGATCCATTGCTCGAAGGCGGAACGGCAGATTTCTGCAAGGTCCGGCACGTCGTTCGGCGCGTCCAATACGACCGGCGCGATCGGGCAGCCGAGCGAGAACTCGTTCTCCTCCAGCATGCGCGCCACCGACTGGTAGATGTGGTGGACCGCAACAGCGGGATCGCTTTCCGCCGCCAGCGCCGCGCCCAGACGCTCGGTCACGTCGGCCACGCTTTCGCGCGTCACCTCGACGACCAACTGGTCCTTGCCGCCCGGGAAATGGAAATAGAGCGAGCCGCGCGGCGCGCCGCTGGCGCTCAAAATGTCGTTGAGCGAGGTGCCGTGATAGCCGCGCTGCCTGATAAGCAGCGCCGTTGCCTCGATCATGCGGGTACGTGTGTCCGTCGCCACCTCAACCTCTCACAATGTCAACCTCTGTCAGGAGCGCGCATTATAGCCCTTGCCAAAAATATGACAATCGGTCTACATAATATATAAATCGGTCTACATATTTGCGAGGCAGCAATGCAAAGCTATCGACTTGAGGGGCTCGGCGGGATCGAAAAACTGGTGGCGCGCGAGGAGGCAGTACCGGAGCCAGGCCCGCGTCAAATCGTCGTGCGGGTGCGCGCCACCTCGCTCAACCGCCGAGACACGATGGTCCTCAACGGCACATATCCGCTGACGGCTCGGCCCGGCATCGTTCCGCTGAGCGACGGCGCCGGCGAGGTGGTCGCGGTGGGCGATGCGGTTACCCGCTTTGCCGTCGGCGACCGTGTCACCGGCAGCTATTTCGCGCGCTGGATCGATGGGCGCATGCATCCGGGCGTCGTCGACCAGCTCGGCTGCACGCTGGACGGCATGCTCTCAGAATTTGCCTTGCTCGACGAGCAATGGGCGGTGCGGCTGCCCGACCATCTCTCCTGGCAGGAGGCCGCCACCTTCACCTGCGCCGGGTTGACCGCCTGGAGCGCGCTGACGGGCGCGGAGATTCCGAAGCCCGGACAGTGGGTTCTGGTCATCGGTTCAGGCGGCGTCGCATTGTTTGCGCTGCAGTTCGCCAAGCTCGCCGGCTGCCGCGTGGCCGCCGTCACCTCGCGCGCCGAAAAGACCGACAGACTGCGGGCGCTCGGCGCCGACCTCGTCATCGCAACAGTGGAGACGCCGGAATGGGGCATGAACCTGCGCGAAGCGACAGGTGGCATCGACCTCGTCGTCGAGACCGGCGGCCCGGCAACCTTCGCGCAATCGCTGATCGCAAGCGCCCTCTACGGCCGCATCGTGCTGCTCACCGTTCAGGACCAGAAAGGCAAGCCAGTGGAGATTCCGGGTTCCGTCTATCAGCGGAGTCTTGCCACCATCGGCCGCGTCTTCGTCGGCAGCCGCAACGGTCTGGACGCGATGCTTGCCGCCGTCGCCACGCATCGGCTGAAGCCCGTCATCGACAGGGTCTTTCCCTTCGCCGAGGCGGGCGAAGCCTACCGCTATTTCCAGCAGGGCGACGTCTTCGGCAAGGTCGTCGTCGACGGCGCCTGACCAACCAGCGAGGAGATACAGCAATGACAATTCGCGACGCCTCGGCCGAATGGCAAGGCACGCTCAAGGAAGGATCCGGCCGGCTGCGGCTCGGCAGCGGCGTCTTTGAAGGTGCCTATTCCTTTCCGTCCCGGTTCGAAAACGGTCCGGGCACCAATCCGGAAGAACTGATCGCGGCCGCCCATGCCGGCTGCTTCTCGATGGCGCTCAGCGCCATCCTCGGCCGCGAGGGTCACGTCCCGGCAGGCATCCACACAGTGGCGAAGGTGCATCTCGGCGCCACCACGGCCGGGCCGACGATCACCCGCATCGAGCTGGAGACAGAGGCCAGCGTCGCCGGTCTTGCGGCGAACGATTTCGAGCGGCTGGCGCAGACGGCCAAATCGGCTTGCCTCGTCTCCAGGGCGCTGGCCGGCGTCGCCGCGATCACGCTGAAGGCGAGCCTCATAATCCGCTGAAATGAAGGGAAAAATCCAATGACCCACGAATTGATCATCGACACCACCACGGCCAAGCGCTCCGCCCAAACGGCCGAGATCATGCGGCGCTACAACGATGTCTTCCAGCGCCACGACCCGTCGGCGCTGGACGAACTGGTGGCGGACGACTGCGTGATCGAGAACACCACGCCGGCGCCGGACGGTGCCCGCCGCGCCGGCAAGGACGCCTGTGTCGAGCTGTGGTCGGCGATCGCCACCGGACCCGGCACGCGCTTCGACATCGAGGAAACCTTCGTCGCCGGGGATCGGGCGACGATCCGCTGGCGCTTTTGGATGGCCGACGGCAATTCGCTGCGCGGCGTCAACCTGATGCGTGTCGCGAACGGGCGGATCGTCGAGGCCATGGGTTATGTGAAGGGATAGGGGGCTATGTGAAGGAATAGGGCTTGGCGCGACGAGCTGCATTCAGCCAGGCCGCGCTCAGGCCCCCGGCCCGGAATCCCCCGCCAAGGTTCGGATTCCGGGCAAAGGTTACCGCGCGACCCTGTTGAGCTTCACGAAGGTCTTGGGGCTGCGCTGGATCGTCTGGAAGATCACGCAGTAGCGGTCGGTGAGCTCAAGCAGTTCTGTCAGTCGTTTTTGCGGAGCATCCGTTTCGATATCGAAGCGCAAACGGATCTCCTTGAAGCCGACCGGCACGCCTTCGGTGACACCGAGCGTGCCGCGAAGGTCGACGTCGCCCTCGGCGGAGATTTCCGCCGACTTGATCGGAATCTCGAGCACGGCGGCAGCAGCCCGCATCGAGACGCCGGCACAGGCGATCAACGCCTCCAGCATCATGTCGCCGGAGCAAAGCTCCTGCCCGCTGCCGCCGGCCTTCGGATGGATGCCCGCCAGCGCAAGCCCGCGGCCGGTCTCGACCTTGCAGGTCACCCTGGAGTCGTCGGCGCTGCCTTTGGCCTTCAGCGTGAGAAGCGCCGCCCGCGCATCCTTGCGATATAGATCCTTGATCGGCTCCTGCGTGGCGCGAAAAGTCGCAATGTCCATGCATATTCTCCTGTCGTTGAATGTGGTCCGTGGAAATCGTGCATCATCGTTCGGAACTACTCCGGCACGCTCACGCCGGAGCCGCCGAGCTCGGCAGGAAAATCCTTCAGCTTCGGCAAGCCGTCCTTCATCGGCAGGACCGTCTCGACGTAGTTGACATGGACCCCCGGCGTGAATTCCACCGTCGGTATCGTGGCGGCATAGACGTCGACCAATCCGAGCGGCGGGTGATCGGTCATCAGATGACCACCGCATTTGGTGCAGAACCGGCGATCGCTCATCTTCGACTTCTCGAAGCCGGACAGGAACTCCGCGCCCCTGGTGACCTTGACGTTTTCCGGCTTCCACAGCGTGAAGGCGTTCACGGGAGACGCCGACCACGACCGACAGGAACCGCAATGGCAGTAGCCCATGGCCTCGGCCGATCCGTGCACTTCGATTTCCACGGCGCCGCAAAAACACCCGCCCTTATGTACCGTCATGACTTACATCCTTCCTTGAGTTCGATTGCGCTTGTGCGCCCGATTTGGGACGAAGCTCAGCGCCTGGCGGGTTTAAAGCTTCCGGCCACGAACGGAATGACGCGGCGTCCGCCTCACTTGACAGCGCGTCCGGAACTCGAAAGGGATGTCGTGCCGGGTTGCCGCGCAACTTACGGGACTTGGGTGGAATGGCCGGGGACGCTCTGTCTGACCTGTTGAAAACGGTGCGCCTCACCGGCGCGACGTTTTTCGACATCGAGGCCCAGGACCCATGGGCGGTCTGCTCGCCCTCCCCCGCTTCGATACTGCCGAGGATATTGCCGGGCGCGGATCACCTGATTTCCTACCATGTGCTCACGGCCGGCCGCTGCTTCGCCCGCATCGTCGGCAAGGAGGCGATCCCCGTGGAGGCCGGCGAGGTCGTGGTGTTCACCAACAGTGACCCGCATATCATGTCGAGTACGCCCGATCTCAGGGCCGACCCGCCGACCGCGGATGTACTGGAAATCGCCGCCGCCAGCCAGACGCCGTTCCCCATCAACTACGTCAAGGACGGCGCGATGTCGGCGCGGCTGGTATGCGGCTATCTCGCTTGCGATGCGCTTCCCTTCAATCCGCTGCTCGAAGCGCTGCCGCCGGTCATCAAGGCGGGAGACGTGAAAGGCGATGGCGGCTGGCTCGGCCAGTTCATCAAGCTGGCGGTGTCGGAGGTCGCGGAAAAGCGGGCGGGCAGCGAGACGGTGCTCACCAAGCTCAGCGAACTGATGTTCGTCGACGTCCTGCGCCGCTATGTGGAGTCGCTGCCGCCGCAACAAACCGGCTGGCTGGCGGGCCTGCGCGATCCGCATCTGAGCAAGGCGCTGGCGCTGATCCACGACCGGCCGGCGCACAACTGGACGGTGGAGGCGCTGGCGAAGGAGGCTGCGCTGTCGCGCACCGTGCTGGCCGAACGCTTCACCAGGCTCGTCGGCATGCCGCCGATGCACTATCTCGCCAAATGGCGGATGCAGATTGCCTCGGAATTGCTCAGCGCCGGCAACAGCAACGTCGCCAGCATCGCGGCGGAGATCGGCTACGAGTCCGAGGCGGCGTTCAGCCGCGCCTTCAAGAAGATGATCGGCGTCCCGCCCTCGGCCTGGCGTATCGGCATTCGGCCCGCGCCCGGTTCCGGAAACGAGGAGGCTTCCGAAACCGAAGGCGAACCGGCCATAACTGACTAGCGATCCGCCAGCGCCAGCTTGGCTCCCAGCATGACGAAGGCACCGGCGAAGGTGCGGCGCATCCAGGTCAGCACCATCGGCCGCGACACGACATGGCTGCGCACCGAGGCCGCGAATACGCCGTAGACGATGAAGACCAGGAAGGTCATCAGCATGAAGATGCCAGAGAGCTCAAGCATCTTGGCAAAAGCGTGCGGCTCCGTGGTGCTGACGAATTGCGGCAGGAAGGCAAAGAAGAAGATCGACAGTTTTGGGTTCAAGATGTTGATCAGGATGCCGGAGGTGATCACCTTGCCGGCAGAGCGTGGCGCGACGTTCTGGTCGACGGCAAGACCGGCGTGTTCCAAGCCATGTAAAGCAAATAGGCGACGCCCAGATATTTCAGCGTCTCGAAGGCGACGGCGCTTGTGTGCAGCACCTCGGCAAGGCCGGTGATGGCGGCCGCCATGTGCGGGATGATGCCCAGCGTGCAGCCGAAAGCGGCGATGATGGCGGCACGCGCGCCGCGCGAAAGGCCCGCGCTCAGCGTGTAGAGAACGCCGGTGCCGGGCGAGGCCACGACAATCAGCGACGTCAACAGGAATTCGATGCTCAAGGTTTCCTCCACGGCCCTGCCCGCGCGGCAAGGTACCGGGAGGCGTGAAGGTGGGCAAGCAGGGCGCGCGGAATTAGCCTGCCGCCAGCCCAAACACCGTCCGTGCCATCAGGCAGTCGTCGCCGCCGGGCATGCAGGCGCGGCAGACATGCGGCCGGACGTCGTAGATCGCGCAGGCCGTCCCTTTGCCCACTTCGCCGCGAAGCGCTGAGCAGCGATTGCCCTCGCAACGCATACCGGACTGGTTGGCGGCGATGAGGGCTTCCGGGATGCGGTCGAGCTCGGCATCCTCTTCGGTCGAGAAGCGTGGCCAGTCGGCGGAATAGGCGCAGCAGGCGCCGCAGCTCTGGCAGTCGAAGGCCGGCTGGGGGCTTTCCCACGCGGACAAGACGTCCCTGCCGGCGACCAGCCCAGGCGCAAGGGGATTGCGATCGGCCTGGCGCGGCAAGGCGCTACTTCTTCTTGCCTGCCTTGCGCGGCGGCACTTGCGCCGGCGTCTCGAACAGATCGGTCGCGACCGGTTCGCCGGTTTTCGGCGCAGCAGGCGGCTTGGCCGGCTTTACAGCGGCCGCCGTGGCCTCCTTGGCAGAGAACTTTATGGCCATGTCAGTCCTCGTCGTAAAGATGCGATGACGGCGACCGCGGATTGCGCAGGCGGCCGATCAGCGCCGAAACCGCCGTGATGTTCATTTCCTCGGGCGACCAGTTCCTGGACTCCGCGATGTGATGCGGCGCCAATTCGCGGTGTGTGCTGCCGCTGTAGGCGGCATCCAGATGCGTGACCCGTTCATGAGTCTTGCCGTCCTCAAGCACATATTCGATCAGATAGTTGGGACATTCGGCGCGGCTGCGCACGCCGACGCGCACCTGGGCATCGCCATGGGCCCGCCTGCAGCGCTCCAGCTTTTCCAGCACACGCCGGACATATTCGACCGGCTTGTCCAGGACATCGACCATGTCGGCAATCGTCGAATCCTCGGCGATGGGCGTTTTCGACATGCGCTTGGTAGCCATCAGCGTTTGCCCACGCGTTTCGGCCCGACCTGCTTCGGCGAGGCGGCAAGGGCGGCAGCGGCCGCCCTGTCCTCGGCTTCCTTCTCCAGGCGCAGTTCGCGCAGCCGCGCGGTCTTGGCCTCGCGGGCCTGGCTGACGGCATCCTGCTCGGAAGCGATGCGGTCAAGCGACATCGACTGGGTCCGGGCCCTGCTGAAAAGCGATTCAGCTTCGTTGCCTTTTGTCTTCGAAGTGAGGGACAAATTCTTCTCCTGATCCCGGAGCATTCAAATGCCGACGCAATGGTGCTTAGCACATCGCATTCCGCCTGCGGCGCACAATTCAGTGCCCGAAAGCGAAAAAGGTCAGGCATTGCCTGACCCTCCTCTCGCCTTCTACCGGTGCCAGTACATTCACCGGGGAGGCTGAATTCCGCTTCAGGCAGCCCGCAGCTGGTCGGCAGACATCTTGCCCGACTTTTTGTCCCGAACCATCTCGTAGCCGAGCTTCTGGCCTTCGACGATGTCGCGCATTCCGGCGCGCTCGACGGCCGAGATGTGAACGAAAACGTCGGCCGAACCGTCGTCAGGCTGAATAAAACCAAAGCCTTTGGTGGCGTTAAACCATTTTACTGTGCCAGTGCTCACAACGAACCCCTTTCCATGGCAAATATTCGTTCGCCGTCATGCGGCCGCACAACAGCGTTTGTCTCGATTTTTGATGGGAGAAGTTCGTCATGGGCGCGCCTGGGCGCGCAGATAACAAAGGCCAGTCAAAAAAATATCGACACATTTCTTGTAGATTTCTTTTGATCGCCTGTCAAATTTCTTGTTTGGTGGGCGGGTGCCGCAGCGCCGCATGGCTGCCGGGTAACGCATGAGGAGTCTTCTCTACCGCCGCGATCCGCCTTACGGGACAAATCGCCGGAGCAGCCAAAAAAAATTTTCTTTTTGCCGGGAACCTTTTCGCCGGCTGCAGGTTTTATTCCTGCTGTCAGCAATTCATGAGCAATCTGGAAGAGTTGACAGCAAAAGACGCCTCCCGCGCCGTAAAAAGCGCGAGAGGCGTTTTCTATTGGGCCCTACATGATGGTGCTCATCATCGGCAGGATTTCATAGCGGAAGCCGCGGCCCGAACGCGATACTGGGTCACCGTCGGTCACCGCCTTGGCCTCGGCCTCGCTGCCGACGCGCAGGATCAACAGGCCCCAGGGCCCGGCGGGATCGGCGACGGGACCGGCCAGCATCATCGTGCCAGCACGAAGCTGGCCGCGCAGATAGTCGGCATGCGCGTTCATCAGCGCCCGCTCCTCGTCCGTCAGGGTGAAGGCGAAGTCGGGACGCGGCGGGATCAAGCGGCAATGATAGACCGAAAGCGGCTTGGCAGCGGTCTCCTTGGCGAGGAAGTCGCCGAGCCAGCCCAACACACGCTCCCAGCCTGAGCCGTGGTCGCGGCAGGAATCTTTGCGCGAGCCGAAGCCGTCGTGGCGCAGCGTCAGCCGCGTGCCGTTCTCGACCGGCTCCAGCGTGTAAGTCACAGTCGTGACATTGTCGCCGTCCCACGGCGCTATCCAGGTCATCACCAGGCGATGCGGTGGCGCAACCTCGAGATATTCGCCGCCGACATGGAAGTCTTGGCCGTCAGCGCCCTTGCCTTCCGAGCGCCAGGCGCCACCCGGCCGGACATCGGCGGTATGTTTCGTCGTCCGGTACATGTTGTCCGCGCCCCACCAGAGGGGGATCTGATCCTCGGCGGTGATGGCGCGAAAGACGCGCTTAGGTGGAACCGCTATCGTCACCGTGGCGAGGATTGTGCCCGCCGAAACGTCCGCGATCGCACGCGGCCTGTCATTGCTCGCCATCACTCGTCCTCCAGATAGGATTTCAGATTGCCGAGGCTTTGCTGCCAGAAGTCGCGGTAGGGCAGGATCCAGTCGGCGACATCCTTCAACTCGGCGGGCTCCAGCCGGTAGACGCGCTGGCGGCCTCGCCGTTGCTCGGAGACGACGTTGAGCTCGCGCAGGATCCTCAGATGCTTGGAAATGGCCGGACGGCTCTGCGAGAAGGCGGAGGCCAGCTCGTTGACCGGCGCCGGCCCCCGCCGCAGTCGGTCGAGGATTGCGCGCCGCGTCGGGTCGGCGATGGCGCGGAAGACGGAACGGTCCTGCTCAGCCTGCGGCATGATGCGTATCCATTTGGTTACGTATTATGCCGAAATATGGTGCCGGTCAATTGTCCTCAACCGGCATCCTACGTATTCCTCGATGGCTCAGCGCTCCTGGTCGGTCGGACGGATAAGAATCTCGTTGACGTTGACGCGCGGCGGCTGGCTCACGGCATAGAGGATGGCGTTTGCGATATCCTCGGCGGTCAGTGCTTCCATCGTGGCGAGACGGTGCTCTAAACCGGCCTTGAACTCCTCGTTGGTGATGTGGTCGCCAAGCTCGGTGCGCACCAGGCCGGGCTCGATGACGGTGACACGCACCTTGTCGGCATAAATCTCGCGGCGCAGCGACTCCGAGAAGGCGACGACGCCGAACTTGGTCGCCGCATAGCCGCTGGCGCCGGGGTTGGCGACGCGGCCGGCCACCGATGAGACGTTGACGACATGGCCCTTGGCAGCCTTGAGATGTGGCAGCGCTGCCTTGGTGGTCCCCATTAGGCCGATCAGGTTGAGCTCGATCATGCGGCGCCAGTCGTCCAGATCGGCTTCCGCCGCGGGCGCAAGCAGCATGACGCCGGCATTGTTGACGAGGATGTCGAGCCGGTCCCATTCGGAAACGACCTTGTCGACCATAGCGGTGAAGTCGCCACCCTTGGCGATGTCGGCTTCGATGGCGAGCGCGGTGCCGCCGGCCTTCTCGATACGGCTGACCAGCGTCGCGAGGCGATCGATGCGGCGGGCGGCGACGGCCACCTTCGCGCCGGCGGCTGCAAGTGCGGCGGCCGTCGCTTCGCCGATGCCGGATGAGGCGCCGGTGACGAGTGCGACCTTACCCGAGAGGGAGGAATTTGCGGATGTCATGAGATTTCTCCAAGTGCCCGCCTTCCCCCCACATAGGCCGCGCAGCCCGTTCTTGAAGTCTGCCATCAGAGCAGTTGACGCAGTTGCAGCCAAAACCGCTGCGCCCTGGAATTGCTCTAATCCTGCTCGTGCGGGCCCGGCTCCGGCCAAGGTTCCCTGGCGGCCTCCGCGTACCAATGCCGCATTGCCGGCGTCGCCAGCACAGCATCGACATAGGCGCGGGTGACGGGCGTGAGCGCGCCGCCATAGGTGTCGAAGCGGGTGACGACGGGCGCATACATGGCATCGGCGGCGGTGAAATGGCCGAACAGGAACGGGCCGCCCTGGCCATATTGCTCGCGGCATTGCCGCCAGATCGCCTCGATGCGCGCCCGCTGCGCCTCGCCCTCGGCATCGAGCGGCTTATGGCCCTTCGGCCGGCGCAGATTCATCGGCCAGCCATAGCGGACCTCGCGGAAGCCGGAATGCATCTCGGTCGCCACCGAACGCGCCAAGGCACGGGCGCCGAGATCGTCCGGCCACAGTTTCTTCTCCGGAAAAAGGTCGGCCAGATATTCAAGGATGGCAAGGGTTTCCCAGACGATCCTGCCATTATGATTCAGGACCGGCACCAGTCCTGTCGGCGAAATCTTAGCGAGGTTGGCCGCGGTGTCGGGCGTGCGCAGCCGCACGAAGCTTTCCTCGAAGGGGATTTCCAGCTGCCGCATCGCCACCCAGGGCCTAAGCGACCAGGACGAAAAGCATTTGTTGCCGATGAACAGAGTGAAGTCAGGCAATGCGTTCCCCGATTTGATGCCACCTAATGATCGCGCAGCGGCCGACAAATCCTTCGCTGGGCGTATGTCTGTTCCCTCGCCACACTACTCGCGAACCCAACTCGACCACGCGGAACCCGGACACCCATCAGCACGTTTTGTTGGCGATTGAATCTCCGGGAGATGCGGAGATGATGAACATGGACCAGATTGCGGGTCTCGCCAAGCAGATCAGAGGCTCGGTCCTGCAGACCCTAGGCAAGGCTACAGGAAACCGTCCGATGCAGATCAAGGGCATGGCGGACAAGGCCACGGGCAAGGTGCAGAAGGCCTGTGGCGATATGAAGGCCATGTGCAAAAAGGCGATGTGATTTGCAAGCCGTCGCGCTCACGCCTCAAACGTCTTTGCAAAGGCATTGGTGAAGACGACCTCGCCGTGGTCTCCAGCCGCCTCGCCCAGGACCACGTCCATGTGGTCGTCGGTCACGCGCGCCAGCGCGAAGCCGCCCATAAAGGCGGCCTTCGGCTTGACGAGATCGAGCCCGTCGCGCTGGTAGATCATCGGCGCTGCGTGCTGATGGCCGTGGAAAATCGCGATCACATTGTAGCCCTTCAGCGCGGCGATGAGCGCCTGGCGGTCGGCCTCGCCCCACCAGTGCGGCCGGCCGGCGCCGTCGTCGTCATAGGTGCGTTTCACCGGATCCCAGCGCTCGACGGAGAAGGTGTCCCAGCCATAATGCTGGAAGAGGACCACCGGACGGCCGTCGCCGGCATAGGTCGCCAGATCCTGCTTGAGCCAGGACAGGCTGCTTATCGCGCCATGGCCGGTGTCGCCTGCGAAGCGATGCGTCTGAACGAGATGCAGGCCACCCCAATCCCAGGAATAGCAGTCGGTGCCGACATCGTAGTTGGTCGCCGGCACCGGCGGTTTGAAGAAGATGCCGGGGCGATGGTTGACCTCGACATAATCGCGCATCTCGCGGCGGTACCAGTCGACATGGCGCTTCGGTCCATTCTGGTCGAGATCGTGGTTGCCAAGCCCGACATAGACCGGGATATGCACGCGATCAGGGCCGATGCCTTGCTGATAGCGCTGGCTGAACTGCAGAAGTTGCGTGCCCTCGCTCGGCAGCGTGATCTGGCCGCCGCCGTCGTCAGTGATGTCGCCGCCGGTGACGAGGCCGAGCGGCGTGCCGATGCGCCTGCCCGCCGAGCGCAGGCCGGTGGCCGCGCCGTTGATCTCGGTCGGCCACTCCTTGTCGTCGATTGCGTTGAGTGCCGCCACATTACGCAGCAATGCAGCGTCGGTCTTGCCCTCCTGCTCGCAATGCGGGCTCAAGCCGCTCGCCATGCGACAGGCATGGATATCGGCGATGAACAGGAAGGTGGCGTCGATCGGTTGGATGCGCCGGCCGGTCTGAGCGAAGGCGGCGCCAGGCAAAACGCAAGTCGCGGCAAGGCCAGCCGCCCGAGCCAGGAAATCGCGGCGGGACAACAATGCCGAGGACAGGCGATTCATCATCGCTCGATTGAACATTTTCAGCGCCGGATCGTCCAGATCGGCGGCCCATAGACTTTTCAAGCCATGGTTGAATCGTGAAGGGCACTTGGGTCGACAGCGCGGTGAGGCTCTGTCATTCCTTCCAGAACGCATCCAGGGGAGAAAGGCATGAAACCCATGACGACCGGCATGGCGCTCGCCATGCTTGCACTCGCCGGCACCGCTGAGGCGGCCGACTGCGTCGACGCCAAATCCGCCAAGGCCGGCTTCGTGCTGGAGAAGCGCGGCATCCGCAGCGAGTTCCGGCCGGCGCCGGGCGGCATGGTCGCGGTCGCCAACAACTACCAGTCGCAGTCGCCGCAGACGCAATATCTCTATGGCGGGCTGGTCGAGGTGTTCCGCGACAGCGACACCGGCCGGCTGTCGATGATCCCGCTCGGCGACCTCAAGAAACTGTTTCCGCTCAAGGCGGGCGCCAAGAGCAAGACCGAGTTCGTGCGGCTCTCGTCGAAGAAGGCGCCGAAGAGCACCGAGACGCTGGCGCTCGCCGTCAAGGGCAAGGAGACCTACAAACTGGGCGACTGCAAATACAACGTGCTGGCGGTGAACGAGACGCTGACCGGCGATTCCGGCGCGGTGATCGACAGCTTCACCGCGCTCTATTCGCCCGACCTGCAAGCGGTGCTGGCGCGGCGATACGACGAGAGCACGAGCGCCCAGAGCGAAGTGGGATTCGAGACGATCGAGCCGCTGAAGGAGTGAGGCCGACTTTACGGCATCGACGAGGCGATCCTTTGCACCCGCCTCGGTCCCGCCGGCGTCAGCGGATGGTCTGCCGCCGCAACACCTTGCGGCGTCGCCTGGCCGCCGAACCGTGCTGTGATGGCGGGGGCTCGACCCGCTCCAGCCCCGCCAAGCACTCCCGCAACACACCGGCATCCTGCGCCGTCTTGGCAATCGACATGGCGCCGGAATAGGCGGCGACGGCGAGCGCCGCGAAGCGATCCGGATCGGTGCCGCCCTCCCCGCCAGTCTCTTGGTCGGCGCGCACCTTGTCGGCGATTGCCCGCCGCCAGCCGGCGAAGATGTCGGCCAGCGCAATACGAAAATCGGCATCGGCGAGCGACAGCTCATGCGCTAGGTTGTTGAGCGGGCAGCCGCGCACATAGCCCTGCTGCTCGAGCTCCGCCGCAACCGCTTCAAATACTGTGCGAACCCCTTCGCGAGCCGAGGGTGCCGCCAAGACCGGCTCGACCCAGGTCTCTTGAACCGCTGCCGCCACGCGCTCCTCGATCACCGCCAGCGCCAGCGCCTTCTTGGTCGGGAAATGGTGGTGCAGCGCCCCGCCGGTAACGCCGGCCGCCGCCATCAGATCGCCGAGGCTGGAGGCGTGATAGCCGCGCGCCTGGAAAGCGTCTTCCGCCACGTCGAGCACGCGGCGGCGCATGCCTTCGGGGTCGTTGGTGCGTTTCTTGCGCATCGCCATCTCCCCTTCTCCCCTTGTGGGAGAAGGTGCCTGAACGAAGTGAAGGCGGGGTGCTCCAGCTTGGCAAAGACGGCGATCCGTCCAGCACCCCTCATCCGACTTGGCGCTGCGCGCCAATCCCCCTTCTCCCACAAGGGGAGAAGGAAAAGGAAAGATATCAGATTGACAAAACAGGGCAACCGGTCTGTTTATAAACAGGATGATCATCCTGTTTTGGAGTCGGCAATGAACTTCGCTCGAAACGACACGTCCCCTCGCCTTGCCTCGCCGGTAGTGGAACTTCGCCAATACACGCTGAAGCCCGGCCGGCGCGAAACGCTGGTCCCGCTTTTCGACCGGCAATTCATCGAGAGTCAGGAAGCCACGGGCATGACCGTCATCGGCCAGTTCCGCGATCTCGACCGCCCCGACATGTTCGTCTGGCTGCGCGGCTTTGAGAACATGGAGGCAAGGAAGAACGCGCTCACCGCCTTCTATGGAGGGCCGGTCTGGGCCGAACATCGCGACGCCGCCAATGCGACGATGATCGATTCCGACGATGTGCTGCTTCTGAAGCCGGCATGGCAGGGCGCGGGCTTCAACCTGTCGGGACTGAAACGACCGGCCGCGAGCGAAGCCGAAAACAAAAGCCGGAATGGTCATTTAGACGGCATTGTTGAGATACAGAATCACCATTTGCGCCCGGGCATGGAAGCTGACTTTGCCCGGGGGTACCTGGCGGAAGCGGTTCCGCAACTCACGGCAAATGGCGTACGGCTGCTCGGCGCCTTCGTCAGCGAGCATGCCGAAAACACCTTTCCGCGGCTGCCTGTGCGAGCCGGCGAAAATGTCTTCATCGGCGTCACCGGTTTCGATGACGAAGCCGCCTATGCCCGTTACAGCGCCGCCCTCGCTGCTTCGCACGAAACCACGCAGGCCGATCGCACAAAGCCGGCCGAGACGTTGCGCCTGACGCCCACGGCCCGATCGCTGTTGAGGTGATCACGCTTCCGCGTTCTCCAACATCCTGGCGATCGCGTCGGCGATAAAGGCCGGCTCCTCCCAGTGCGGGTTGTGACCGCAATCCTTCGCCCAGAGGAGACGTGATCCGGCCAGCGCCTCAGCCAAAGCCTGCTGGTGTGCCTTGCCGAAGAGCGGATCGCCGGTACCCGCAATGATCAGCGTCCGGGCCTGCACGGCCCGCGCCGCGGCCCCCAAGTCCGTCCGGCGGATTTCTACCAGGATGGCGCGCCAGCGGGCCGCAGGCATCGCCGAAGCGTCTTTCGCGA
This sequence comes from Mesorhizobium silamurunense, assembly GCF_014843825.1. Classification (GTDB taxonomy): domain Bacteria; phylum Pseudomonadota; class Alphaproteobacteria; order Rhizobiales; family Rhizobiaceae; genus Mesorhizobium; species Mesorhizobium silamurunense. The sequence goes on along the minus strand of NZ_JHQR01000165.1, from coordinate 20,274 downwards.
TGCCGGCAAGAAAGGCCTGCGGCACGCCAGGCCCGCAGGCGTGCCACCAATCATAGAACGGATCGGTCGGCGAGATCGGGTCGCGCAGTGCCGCCACACCGGCAACCAGCGGATTGCACGGCGCGAAATCTGCCTTTAGCGTCCCGGCCAGGACGACCAGCCCCCCGACCAGTTCCGGATGACGCGCGGCCAGTTGTATGGCGACCATGCCACCCAACGAATGGCCGACAACGACCGGCCGGGCGAGCCGCAGGCTCCGGATCAGCCCGGCAATGTCTTCGGCGAAATCGGCAACGGCGCAGCCCTTCCCCGTCTGCGAAGCGCCATGGCCGCGCAGGTCCGGCATGATCAGCCGCCGGCCGGAAAGATGCGGCGCCAGCAACGAGAAACTGCGGCTGGTATCGGTGAAGCCGTGCACCAGGACGAGCGGCGGCTCCGAACCGCCGACCTCGACATAGGCAAGATCGAGTCCACCGACATCGGCGAACCGCTTGCGGCCGGCCCAGGCGCCCTGCTCAGCCTCCTGCGCCGGCAGATCCAATGCCGCCGACCTCACAGTCCGAGCTTTTCCTTGACCGCGGCAAAGCCGGGCTTGCCGTCGAAAGTGCTGACCCCGGCGAGCCAGGCGTCCAGCCGGTCCTTGTTCAAGGTGATCGACTTCAGGGCGCCTTCCTCTGGCTTCATGCCGTCATTGATGAGGTAGCCCATGCCGACATTCTCCAGATCGATGTCGAAGGTGAGGTTCTTCAGGAATTGCGCGACGTTCGGGCATTCCTGCAGGTAGCCTTTGCGCACCTGCGTCGTCACAGTCGCGGCACCGAAATTCGGGCCGAAGAACTTGTCGCCGCCGGTCAGGTACTTGAAGTCGTACATCGTATTCATCGGATGCGGCGCCCAGCCCTGGAAGACGATGAACTGCTTCTCCTTGATCTCGTAGCCGACCTCCGAGAGCATGCCGGCTTCACTCGACTCGACCACCTGCCAGCCGTCGAGGCCGAACTTGGGATCGGCGATGGCGTCCATCATCAGTTGGTTGGAACCGGGCTCGATGCCGTACATCTTCTTGCCGAACTTGTCGGCGAACTTGTGCAGGTCGGACAGATCCTTGACGCCGGCTTCCCAGACATAGGTCGGCACGGCGAAGGTGTATTTGGCGCCAACCAGATTGACGCGCACATTCTCGATCGAGCCGTCCTTCTTGTAGGGCTCGTAGTAGGTGACCATGGCCGGGTCCCAGTAGCCGAGGAACAGGTCGAGGTCTTTGTTCTTCATGCCTTCGTAGATGACGTTGATGCCAAGCACCTCGCTCTGCGGCTCATAGCCGAGCGCCTGGAGCAAGACCTTGGCCACGCCCGTGGTGAAGGCCAGATCGTTCCAGCCGGGCTCCGCCATGCGGACCACCCTGCACTGATCCGCTTCGGCCGCGTAAGCCGATTGAGCGGCCAGCATCAAGGCAGCGAGGCAGACGCCTTTAGCAAGCAAGCGCACCATTCCGGTTCTCCTCATATTGACCGTTTGGTCATATTATTGTCCCACTGGTCAATCATTGATCTGAGCGGGCGAAAATGTCAACATGGATTCGCGATGCATGGATCGATCCGGTGAAGCTCACGCGTCTCAGCGACATCCGCCGCAAGGAGTTGCGGCAGGCGGCCTTCGTGGTGCTCGAGCGCGAAGGCATTGCCGGCGCGACTCTGGAAAAGGTCGCGGCCCAGGCCGGCGCCTCGAAAGGCATCGTGCTGCATTATTTCCGCAACAAGCAGGAATTGTTCGAGCACGCGATGCGCGAGGCAAATGCGGTGCTGTGCAACGCGGTGGTGGCGCGGCTCAAGCGGGCGCGGACCCCAATGGAGCGGCTGGACGCGGTGATCGAGGGCAATTTCGAGGAGCACCTGTTCCTGCCGCCGCTCTGCCACGCCTGGCTGTCGCTCTGCGCCGAGGTGCCGCGCGACGAGAAGCTGGCGCGTATCCAAAGGGTGATCCACGCGCGCATGCGCTCGAACCTGTTGTCCGGCCTGCGCGGCCTCGCTTCACCGGAGGTGGCCGAGGAGATCGTGCTTGGCGTCACCGCGCTGATCGACGGGCTGTGGCTGAGGCTAGGCCTGCAGCCGGGCAGCGTCTCGCGCGAGCGGGCGGTCCGCCAGGTCAAGGACTACGTCGCCGGGCGCCTTGCCACGCGCCAGCCGGCGCCTGTCGGCTTGGCCTCGGCGGGATAAAGTTCATACCCGGCGATAGGCCTTCGGGTTGACCGCCCGCGTCATTCGGCGCTGCACTCCTGCACGGCAGCTGCAGGAGCATGGCTATGCGACTTCACGGCAAGCGGGCGTTGGTCACCGGCGGTTCGGACGGCATCGGGCTGGCGATTACGGAGGCGTTTGTGCGCGAAGGCGCGGACGTGCTGATCGTCGGCCGCGACACCGGGAAGCTTGAAGCCGCGCGCGACACGCTGGCCGCGGAAGCGAAAGGCGGCGCCCCGGTCGAGACGCTCTCGGCCGACCTTGCGACCAGCGCCGGCATCGATGCTGTCGTCGGCCATGTCGCGGGTTCCGGAAGGCCGCTCGACATCCTCGTCAACAATGCCGGCGTCGCCTATTTCGTGCCGTTCGAGACCGTCAGCGAGGTTGAGTTCCAGCATTCCTTCGCGCTCAACGTCACGGCGGCGTTCTTCCTCGCACAGCGGCTGTTGCCGCATTTCAGCGCCAACGCCTCGGTCATCAACATCTCGTCCTACTTCGCCAACAAGATGATCCCGAAGCGGCCGTCGAGCCTCTATTCGCTGTCCAAGGGCGCGCTGAACTCGCTCACCAAATCGCTCGCCTTCGAGCTTGGTCCGCGCGGCATCCGCGTCAACGCCATCGCACCCGGCACCATCGACACCGCCATGCGGCGGAAGTCGATCGTCAACCTGCCGCGGCAGGCGCAGGACGAGCTGAATGCCTATGTCGAGCGCAGCTATCCGCTCGGCCGCATCGGGCGGCCCTCGGATGTTGCCGGCATGGCGGTCCATCTCGCCAGCGACGAGGCCGCATGGACCAGCGGCGGCGTCTTCGCGGTGGACGGCGGCTACACGGCGGGGTGATCTCCGACTTCATCATCCAGCTTACGGAATCCAAGCGCTTCGACCTCGGCGAGGACCTGCTCGCGGATCCAGCGATGCGGCGGCTCGTCATCGTGGCGAGCGTGCCAGTACATCCTGATCTCCGGCACGGCGATGCCGAGCGGCGGCTCGTGGAGCACGATCGGCAAGCTCCTGGCCGCCGAGACCGCGAATTGCCTGGGGACGGCGGCAACGTAATTGCCGCTGGCCACGGCCAGCGCGACGGCCTGGAAATGCGGCAAGGCGAGCGTGACCCGGCGCTTTCGCCCGATCCGATTGAGCGCCTCGTCGGTGGAGCCCGACATCGAACCGTCGATGGAACGAAGGACATGAGGCAGGTCGCAGAACAGATCCATCGTCAGAACTCCGCCAGCCGCGATCCCGGCCTGCCTGATCGCGGCGTTGTCCCTTGCGGCAATGATCACGAACGGCGAATGGAATAAAGGCGTGCTGGAGATCCAGTCGGCAACCTCAAGCGGACGCTCAAGCGCGGCGTCGATCTCATCGTCCTGGAGAAGTTTTGAAACGTCGCCACGCGCGCTGTCCAGGAAGCGCAGCGACACGCCGGGCGCCATCGTTGCGACGCGCGCGGCAAAAGGCGGCATCAGGAGCATGGAGAAGAAATCGGCGCCCATGAAGGTGAAGGTTCGCTCGAGCTTCGCGGGTTCGAACTGGCTCGCCGGCTGGAAGGCGCGCTCGATCTCGCGCAGCGCCGCGCGCACCGGCTCCGCCAGGCTTTCGGCGCGTGGCGTCGGCACCATGTCGTTGCCGCGGCGCACGAAAAGCTGGTCGTTGAGCGCATGGCGCAGGCGATTGAGCGCCGCGCTCACGGCGGGCTGGCTGAGGCCGATCTGCTCGCCGGCGCGCGTCACGCTTTTCTCGCGCAGCAGTGCGTCGAGGACTCTGACCAGATTGAGGTCGAGCGCATTCAAATTCATCGCATCAATTCGCCCCATACGATCATTCGATTTCCGCCGCCCGCCTGTCCCTGGTTAGGTTCCATTCGACGCCGCTTCGCCGGCACCCAACGCAGGGGGGCAACCATGACAATGATCAACAGCACCATCGCAGGCAAGGAACTCCTTTGGTTCAACAACACCCTCGTCGCCATCCAGGTCTCGTCGGCCGACGGCGAGGACGGCATCTGTGTCATCGAGCACCGCCTACCCTACGGCGATTCCCCGCCGCTGCATGTGCACCGGAACGAGGACGAGGTGTTTCATATCCTGGAAGGGCGGATGCGGTTTCAGATTAACGGCCATGAGCGGATCGCCAGCGCCGGCGAAACGATCATCGCGCCGAAAGGCCTGCCGCACACATACAGGGTCGAATCTCCGGAAGGCGCCCATACGCTCACGGTGACGCGCGGCCCGGATTTCGAGACGATAGTGCGCCTGGCGAGCCGGCCGGCAGAACGGCCGGAGCTGCCTCACCCGGCGGCGCCGACGCCGGAGATGATCGCAGCGCTGACAAGACTGTGCGGGGAGAACGGCATCGATCTCGTCGGGCCGCCGGTGGGGTGAGCCTTCCCTTCTCCCCTTGTTGTGGGAGAAGGTGTCGCCGAAGGCGACGGATGAGGGGTGTTCCAGCTTGGCGACGACGGCGATCCGTCCAGCACCCCTCAACCGTCTCGGCGCTGCGCGCCGATCCACCTTCTCCCACAAGGGGAGAAGGAAGAAGCGCCATTTCAAACCGATTTGCATCGCCCTCGCCCGCAATCTCCGCTTGATGCCATTTGTGCAACGCGATACGCCCTTGCGCAAAATCGACAGACCGGAGATTTCCCGTGAGCGCTGAAAAGACCAGAATCGAAACCGATACGTTCGGTCCAATCGAGGTGGCGGCCGACCGTTATTGGGGAGCGCAGGCGCAGCGTTCGCTGGGCAATTTCAAGATCGGTTGGGAGAAGCAGCCGGCTTCGATCGTCCGCGCTCTGGGCATCGTCAAGCGCGCGGCGGCCGAAGTGAACATGGAGATGAAGCGGCTCGATCCGGCCATCGGCAAGGCGATCGTGGACGCCGCGCAGGAGGTCATCGACGGCAAGCTCGACGAGCATTTCCCGCTGGTCGTCTGGCAGACCGGTTCGGGCACGCAGTCCAACATGAACGCCAACGAGGTGATCTCGAACCGGGCGATCGAGATGCTCGGCGGCGTCATGGGCTCCAAGAAGCCCGTGCATCCCAACGATCACGTCAATATGAGCCAGTCGTCGAACGACACCTATCCGACGGCCATGCACATAGCCTGCGCCGAGCGGGTCGCGCACCATCTGATCCCTGCCCTGCACCACCTCCACAAGGCGCTCGACGCCAAAGCCCGCGCCTTCAACCACATCATCAAGATCGGCCGCACCCATACGCAGGACGCCACCCCCCTCACGCTCGGCCAGGAATTCTCCGGCTATGCAGCGCAGGTCGCGTCGTCGATCAAGCGCATCGGGCTGACGCTGCCCGGCCTGCAGGAACTGGCGCAGGGCGGCACCGCGGTCGGCACCGGTCTCAACGCGCCCGTCGGCTTCGCCGAGAAGGTGGCGGATCGTATCGCCGCCATCACCGGCATCTCCTTTGTGACGGCGCCGAACAAGTTCGAGGCGCTCGCGGCGCATGATTCCATGGTGTTCTCGCATGGCGCGATTAACGCGGCGGCCGCGGCGCTGTTCAAGATCGCCAACGACATCCGCCTGCTTGGCTCCGGCCCGCGCTCCGGTCTCGGCGAGCTCTCGTTGCCGGAAAACGAGCCGGGCTCCTCGATCATGCCGGGCAAGGTCAACCCGACCCAGTGCGAGGCGCTGACGCAGGTCTGCGTGCAGGTGTTCGGCAACAACGCCGCGCTCACCTTCGCCGGCAGCCAGGGCCATTTCGAGCTCAATGTCTACAACCCGCTGATGGCCTACAACTTCCTGCAGTCGGTGCAACTGCTTGCCGACGCCTCGTTTTCCTTCACCGACAATTGCGTGGTCGGCATCGAGGCGCGGGAAGACAACATCAAGGCGGCGCTCGAGCGTTCGCTCATGCTGGTAACGGCGCTCGCCCCCACCATCGGCTACGACAACGCCGCCAAGATCGCCAAGACCGCGCACAAGAACGGCACGACGCTGCGCGAGGAGGCCCTGGCCACCGGGCTGGTCAGCGAAGCCGACTACGACCGGCTGGTGCGGCCCGAGGACATGACCCATCCGGGATAGTCAATTCCGGGAAAGTGCCTCGCGGCTTTCCGTCCGCGCCAACCAGAAACCCCTCATTTGGCGGCGGGACAATTTGCTCCCGCAGCCGATTCCGGCGACATGAATTTCGCGCTGATCGCGCGATCGCAGAAATATAGAATCTGTGAACGATGTGTCGCCGCATAAGCAGCTTTGGTGAACAGTCTCCATCGTCTATCTGACTGGGCATTCAACCCCATTCGGAGAACCGCCATGTCCATCAACTCTTCCGTCGCCGGCAACGGCACCGCGTCCAACAGCTCCACCACCATCCTGCTCGGCCGCATCCTGCTTGCCGTCATCTTCCTGCTTTCCGGCTTCGGCAAGCTTACCGCCATTGCCGGCACCGCCGGCTATTTCGGCGCCCTCGGCCTGCCGCTGCCGACAGTCACCGCCGTTGTCGTCGGCCTGATCGAGCTGCTCGGCGGCCTTGCCATCCTCCTCGGCTTCCAGACCCGGATCGCCGCCTGGGTGCTCGCCATCTTCACGATCGCCACCGGGCTCGTCGCTCACACCGGCTGGGCCGACCAGATGCAGATGATCCAGTTCCTCAAGAACCTCGCCATCACCGGCGGCTTCATCCTGCTCGCCTCTTCCGGCGCCGGCGCTTATTCGATCGACGCCAAGCGCGGCTGAGCTTTGCTGGACGCGATTCCGGGCGGAAGGCTACGGCGAAGTCGCCGAGCCTGACCGCTCCACACTTTTCCTGGAATTGCTCCCCTCCCAAGCCTTAAACGCAAGCGGCGCGGAATTTTCCGCGCCGCTTTTTCGTTTTCTCAACTGCAGGCGTACACTGCACCGAGAGCCGGTACGATCCCGGGTATCGGCAAGGGAGGTGGCCAATGCCCCGCAACGCATTGCTTCTCGTCTCGCGGCTCCTGCTTGCCGCGCTTTTCGTGCCCTCGGGCTTCCAGGCGCTCACCAACATCGCCGGCACGACCAGCTATTTCGCCGACCTCGGCCTGCCGCTGCCGGCTTTAGCCGCCTGGGGCACCGGCCTGTTCGAGCTGATCACCGGCCTGCTCATCCTTGTTGGCTTCCAGACGCGGATCGCAGCACTTCTGCTTGCCGCCTTCTGCATCGTCGCCGGTTTCATCGGCCATTACGGCCAGGGGGCAGACGATGCGACTTTAGCCTTCCTGCACCGGCAGATGCTGATGAAGGACATCGCCATCGCCGGCGGCTTCCTGGCGCTCGCCATGGCCGGCGCAGGCGCCTGGTCGGCGGATGGACGTGGCTTCGACGTCGACGCGCAACTGACCTGACGACTACTTCACAGAAACGCTTGGACCGCCCTCGACCGCCAGCATCAGGCGGCGGTTGGTGATGCGCGCGAGCTGCGCCAGCCGGCCGGCGGGGCGTTCGCCATAGAGGGCGGCGAGCGATGCCGGCAGCACCAGCGCCAGCGCGCCATTGCCGCGGCTTTCCCATTTCAGCCGCGGCATCACACCCGGCATCGCCGCCGTCAGCAGGTAGACGACACGCATCATCGCCGCCAGCACACGCGCACGCTCGAGCACGCGCGGCGGCGCCAGCGCCTTGATCTCGGGCGCGATGCCGTCGTTGAAGACGCCGTCATGGCGGTAGGCGCTGGCCAAAGCCAGATAGGCGCGGCCCGGATGATCGACGCCGATGAAGGAGGCATGCGCGATGATGTTGAGCGACTGCCGGCCGCGATATTCCGGATGCGCGCGCCAGCCGATATCGGCAAGCAGGCAGGCGGCGTGGCGGTAGCGCGCCTCGTCCACCGTCTCGTCGATGCCGAAGGCCTTGAAGGCCTTGCCCGTCCATTCGACGAGGTCGTGCGCATGGTGGACCGAGCGCGAGCGCAGCAACGCAAGCTCCTCTGCCGCCGAGATCAGCGGATCGGCCTTCTGCTCGGCGGCGTCGAGCAACGAATAGAGAAAGCCCTCGCGCACGCCCTGCGCCGAGACGACGATCTTCGAGGGCTGCGTGGCCGCCATGATCTCCTGGAGCACAATGGCGCCGTAAGGCAGGAGCGAGCGGCGGTTCTTGGAAACGCCTTCGATGCCCTTGACCTTCTCGACTTCGCCCTTGGCCACCTGCCTGAGGAAGCTCTGCGCACTATCAGCCGATATCTCGTAATGATGCATGACGCCGAGCGGGTAGTTGGTCATCTCCATGTGGAGCCGCGCGAGGTTTCGCCAGGTGCCGCCGACGGCGTAGAAGACCCTGCCCTGCCCGCCCTTCAAGAGCTTCGCCCGCGCCAGTTCCTGGCGCGCTATCTTCTGCGCCTGGACGAGCGAGTTCTTCGCCATGTCCTGCAGGCGCAAGCCGCCGAGCGGCAGCGTGATGCCGTCGCCGATCGCTTCGCCATTGATGTCGATGAGCTCCAGGCTGCCACCGCCAAGGTCGCCGGCGATGCCGTTGGCCGGGTGGAAGCCGGAGATGATGCCGAGCGCCGAATAATGCGCTTCCTGCCGGCCGGAGAGCACGCGGATCTCGGTCTTCAGCACATCCTCGGCGCGATGGATGAAATCCGGGCCGTTGACTGCCTCGCGGGCGGCCGCGGTCGCCAGCACATACATGTGCTCGGCGCCGGCTTGATCCGAAAGCGCGCGAAAACGGCGGAACTCCTCCATCGAGCGCGTCACCGCCTCGGGATCGAGCTTGCCCGTCGAAACGATGCCGCGGCCAAGGCCGGCCAGCATCTTTTCGTTGAACAGCAGCGTCGGCGAGCGCGCCAGCCCTTCATAGACGACGAGGCGGATCGAGTTCGATCCAATGTCGATGATGGACAGCGGCCGCCGGTCCTGAAGCCGGCCCTGGGAAATTGAAATCACGCGGCGCCGTTCTTCTTCCGGCGCTTGAACTGGGCAATGCGCCTGGGCGCATGCGATTTCAGCGCGTCACCCCGTCCGGAAAGGCTCGGATTGGTCATGAAATATTCCTGCGCGTTGAACGGTTCCTCGCCCTCCTCCAGCGCGACGCGCCGGGAGGTGCCGTCAGCCAATACGTCGAAACTTTGCTGGTTGTCCATGATGTTGCCCAGCATGATCTGGCCAAGCACCTGTTCATGCACAGTCGGATTGGTGATCGGCACCAGGGTCTCGACACGGCGGTCGAGATTGCGCGGCATCATGTCGGCCGAGGAGATGTAGACGATCGCCTCGTCCGACGGCAGGCCGTGGCCGTTGCCGAAACAAAAGATGCGGCTGTGCTCGAGGAAGCGGCCGACGATCGACTTCACCCTGATGTTCTCGGAAAGCCCCGGCACCTGCGGCCTGAGACAGCAGATACCGCGCACGACGAGATCGATCTCGACCCCGGCGCGGCTGGCGTCATAGAGCGCGTCGATGACGATCGGGTCGACCAGCGCGTTCATCTTCATCCAGATGCGGGCCGGCCGGCCCTCGCGCGCGTGGGCGATCTCCTCGGAGATGTGCCTCAGGATGCGGTCGCGCAGCGTGAACGGCGACACCGCTAGACGCATCTCCTCGGCGGGCTCGGCATAGCCGGTGATGAAGTTGAAGATCTGCGCGACATCGCGCGCGATCGTCGGGTCGGTGGTGAAGAAGGACAGGTCTGTGTAGATGCGGGCGGTGACCGGATGGTAGTTGCCGGTGCCGAGATGCACGTAGTTGCGCAGCCGGCCGTCCTCGCGGCGCACCACCAGCGACATCTTGGCGTGGGTCTTCAACTCCAGGAAGCCGAACACGACCTGGACACCGGCGCGCTCGAGGTCGCGCGCCCAACGGATGTTGGCCTCTTCGTCGAAGCGCGCCTTGAGCTCGACAAGTGCCGTGACCGATTTGCCGGCCTCGGCCGCATCGATCAGCGCCCGCACGATCGGGCTGTCGTTCGAGGTGCGGTAGAGCGTCTGCTTGATGGCGACGACTTCCGGATCGGCCGCCGCCTGGCGCAGGAACTGCACCACGACGTCGAAGGATTCGTAGGGGTGGTGGACGATGATGTCCTTCTCGCGGATGGCGGCCAGGCAGTCGCCGCCATGCTCGCGGATGCGCTCGGGAAAGCGCGGGTTGTAGGGCGTGAATTTGAGGTCGTCGCGCGGGATGGCGACGATCTCGGAAATCTGGTTGAGCGCCAGCGGGCCGGTGAGCACGCTGATGCGGCTCGACGATACGCCGAGCTCGCCGGCGACGAAATCGCGCAGCTCGGCCGGCATCAGCGTGTCGAATTCGATGCGGATGACGGACCCGCGGCGGCGGCGTTTCAGCGCCGTCTCGAACAGGCGCACGAGGTCTTCCGACTCTTCTTCCACCTCGATGTCGCTGTCGCGGATGATGCGGAACGTGCCCGAGCCCTTGACCTCATATCCTGGGAAAAGTTTGCCGATATAGAGGCCGACCGCTTCCTCCAGCGGGATGAAGCGCACAAGACGCTTGCGGTCGGGCAGACGGATGAAGCGCCGCAGCGCCACCGGCAGGCGCAGCAGCGCGCTCATCTCCTCGCCGTTCTTGCGGTGGCGCAGTTGCAGCGCCATCGAGAAACCGAGATTGGGGATGAACGGGAACGGGTGTGCCGGGTCGATCGACAGCGGGGTCAGCACGGGGAAAACCTGCTCCTGGAAATGCTCCTCCAGCCAGGCCTTCTCGTCCTTGGTCAGGCCATCGCGGGCGATGCTTTCGATGCCTTCCTTGTTGAGCAGCTCCATCAGCGCCGACAGGCTCTTCTGCTGGTCCTCCTGCAGGCGCTCGACCTCGCGCAGCAATTGCTCGAGCTGCTGCTCGGGCGTGCGGCCGTCCGGGCTCTTCAGCACGATGCCTTCGCGCACCTGGCCGGCGAGGCCGGCGACGCGGACCATGAAGAACTCGTCGAGATTGGCGGCCGAGATCGACAGGAAGCGGACGCGCTCCAGCAATGGATGGCGCTCGTTCAGCGATTCCTCGAGCACGCGCCGGTTGAACTGCAGCCAGGAGAATTCGCGGTTGACGAAACGGTCGGGATTGCCGCCGTCCGGGCTTGCCGCCTCGACGGTGATGAACTCGCTCTGTACCGGCCTCAGTTCGCTCATGATTTCCCGCTCTTGCCCGCAACCGCCCTTTTCGAGCGCCATACACCGCCGGATGCGTTATGGACGCTCTAACACGCTTTTATGACGCATGATCCGTCATGGAATCGCTTCGGCTTCCCGAGTTCATGCGCTTAACCGGCTCAACTTATCCTCTGCCAGCCTTTTGCGACAGTTTCATTTCATCGATCTTGCAAACTGGCCGGTTATGATCCAGATGCAAACGGGCCGAACTGAAGGAGACGACGATGGCTGGCGGTTCCATTCCCCATTTCCAGAACGATGCGGGCCATCCGGTCATCGACATCGGCGTCAAGGAATTCATGTGCACCGGCGCCAATCCGCCCTTCGACCATCCGCATGTGTTCCTCGACATGGGCGACGACAATGAGAAGGTCTGCCCGTATTGCTCGACGCTCTTCCGCTATTCGCCGAAGCTGAAGGCGACGGAAACGGAGCCTGCCGGCTGCCTCTATATCGACCAGGCCGCCTGATCCGCAGATCATGGATGACTGCTAGATCATGAATGACACACGGTCCCGGCAGGTCGTCATCGCCGGGGCCGGTATCGCCGGTCTGACGGCAGCGCTTGCCTTTGCCGAGCGCGGCTACGCCGTCACGGTGCTGGAACAGGCCAGGCAGATCGAAGCGGCAGGCGCCGGCATCCAGCTCTCCCCCAACGCGACGCGCATTCTGCGCCAGCTCGGCGCGCTCGACCGGTTGCGGCTGAGCGCGATCAGGCCTAGAGCGGTGCTGCTGAAGGACGCCGCAACCTCGCGCGAGCTGGCTCGCGTGCCGCTGGGGCAGGCCGGCGAACAGCGTTGGGGCGCGCCCTATCTGGTGGCGCATCGCACCGACCTGCAAGCGGCGCTGACGGCGCGGGTGGCGGAGCATCCCAAGATCCAGCTCGTCACCGGAGCGCGGGTGACAGGCATCGCTGTCGCGCCGCAAGATATCGCCGTCACAGCCCAAAAGGACGGCGGCAGCATGGAGGTCGCTGGCGGCCTTCTGGTGGGCGCCGACGGCGTCTGGTCGTCGGTCAGGTCACAACTTGCCGGCAGGGACCCCGCTTTCACGAGAAGCCGGTTCTCCGGCGAGTTGGCCTGGCGCGCCACGGTGGCGGTGGAAAGCCCCGCCGGCGAGGCCTTTGCGGCGATCGGCGCCGCCGACTGCGTCACCACGTTCCTCCATCCTGGCTTCCACATGGTCGCCTATCCGGTGAGCAAGGGCAGCGCCTTCAACCTCGCCGCCTTCACCAAGGGCGGGCGTATCGCGGAAGGCTGGTCGGGCCATGCCGATCCCGCAATTCTCGCCAGCGCCATGCGCGGAACCTCGCCAGCGCTTGTAAGGCTTGCCGCCTTGGCCGGCCCATGGACGGCATTTCCGATCCACACCGTCGAGCAGCGGCGCTGGACGATGCCGGAAGGCATCGCGCTGATCGGCGACGCGGCGCACGCCATGACGCCCTTCGCCGCCCAGGGCGCAGCGATGGGAATTGAGGACGCCGCGATGCTCGCCGGCCTGGTCGCCGACTTCCCTGACGACCCCAGGCGGAGCCTCACCATCTGGGAAAATCTTCGGCGGCCGCGCATCGAGAAGGTGCTTAGGCGCGGCGCGCTCAACAGACTGGCCTGGCACGCCTGGGGACCGGTCGCAATCGCTCGGAATCTCATGCTGGCGACGCGGCCGGCGGAGAAGCTCGCGGCCGATCTCGACTGGCTCTATGGGTGGGAGCAGCGGAAGGTTGTGAGGCGGTAGCGCAATCGCCTTCAATTATACAGCCTCATCGACCATTCCAGCGACACCGGCAGCGGGTTCCACCAGCCGGTGCGCAGGCCGGCGGCGCGCAGTGCCTGCGCCGTCCAGCTGTTGCAGCCGACCAGTGCGTTGAAATGGCCGTTGGCCTCGTAAAAGCGGTCGAAGCTGGAATAGCCGGCATTGTCGATGGCCACCGGCCCGTTCGGCCCCTGCCGGAAGCTCGATTGAATGTAGTCGAGCAACGCCGAAAAATGCGTCTCGTCGATGTCGAAGCCGGCGACGTCCGGGTGCGGCTCGGCAATCGCACCGGCGACATCGACATGCATCACAGAGGCATCGAGCGTCAGCGCCTTGAGCACCGGCACCGCCTTCAATTCCGACCAGGTCGGCGTCTCCAGATAGAAGGCACGGCCGCCCCGGCCGAAAACGAAGTAGCGCGCCGCCGGTGAATCAACCGGCAGGCCGGAATCGGCTAGAAAATGGAAACGCCGGCGCACGCCGTCGTCGACCGGTATCGCGATGTCGGTATGGATCGGGTTCCTCAGCACCAGTATGCGCCGGGTGCCCTCGCCCGCGGCCGCCGCCGGCCAGAGCGGACGCGGCACCAGCGTGCCGAGCGTCACGGCAAGAAGCGCCGCGGCAACCAGCATGGCCAGGAAGCGCCAGAGTTTTCTCATCAAGGTGCGGCGCCCCCCGTTCAATCGAGCCAATCGATCGCCGGAATAACAAAAAAGCCCGGCCGTTTGCGGCCGGGCTTCGCGAATCGATATCCGATCCGCTCAGTGCAGGATCTGCGACAGGAACAGTTTCGTGCGCTCATGACGCGGATGATCGAAGAACTCGGCCGGCGTGTTCTGCTCGACGATCTGGCCCTGGTCCATGAAGATCACCCGGTTGGCGACCTTGCGGGCAAAGCCCATCTCGTGGGTGACGCAGAGCATGGTCATGCCTTCTTCGGCGAGGCCGACCATGGTCTCCAGCACTTCCTTGATCATTTCCGGGTCGAGCGCCGAGGTCGGCTCGTCGAACAGCATGATGCGCGGGTTCATGCACAGCGAGCGGGCGATCGCCACGCGCTGCTGCTGGCCGCCGGAGAGCTGGCCCGGGTACTTGTTCGCCTGTTCCGGGATTTTGACGCGCTTGAGGAAATGCATGGCGATTTCCTCGGCCTGCTTCTTCGGCGTCTTGCGCACCCAGATCGGCGCCAGCGTGCAGTTCTCCAGGATGGTCAGGTGCGGGAACAGGTTGAAGTGCTGGAACACCATGCCGACCTCGCGGCGCACCTCGTCGATCTTCTTCAGATCGTTGGTGAGTTCCTTGCCGTCGACGATGATCTTGCCCTTCTGGTGCTCTTCCAACCGGTTGATGCAGCGGATCATGGTCGACTTGCCGGAGCCTGACGGACCGCAGATGACGATGCGCTCGCCGCGCATCACCTTGAGGTTGATGTCCTTCAGCACATGGAACTCGCCATACCATTTGTGCATGCCGACGATGTCGATGGCGACATCGGTGGTCGAGATATGCATCTTCTTGGCATCGACCTTGATCTCTTCGGCGCTGACGGCGTTCTCGATGGCCATGGCCAAATCCCCTTTTATCGTCTGTAGCCGGTGTCGAGCCGGCGTTCGGTGTACATTGAATAGCGCGACATGCCGAAGCAGAACAGCCAAAACACGAAGGCGGCGAACACAAGGCCAGACCTGGCGGTCTGCGGCGTCGCCCAGTTGGCGTCTGACAGGTTCTGCTTGACCACGCCCAACAGGTCGAAGATCGAGATGATGAGCACCAGGCTGGTGTCCTTGAACATGCCGATGAAGGTATTGACGATAGCGGGGATGACCAGCTTCAACGCCTGCGGCAGCACGATCAGCCCCATCTTCTGCCAATAGCCGAGGCCGAGCGAATCGGCGCCCTCATACTGCCCCTTCGGTATCGCCTGCAGGCCGCCGCGCACCACTTCCGCCATGTAGGCGGCGGCAAACAGCGACACGCCAATCAGCGCCCGCAGGAACTTGTCGAAGGTGACGCCGGCCGGCAGGAACAGCGGCAGCATGACGCTGGCGAAGAACAGCACCGTGATCAGCGGGATGCCGCGCACGAACTCGATGAAGATGACGCACAAGAGCTTGACGATCGGCATTTTCGATCGGCGGCCGAGCGCCAGCACGGTGCCCAGCGGCAGCGACACGGCAATGCCGACGAAGGAAAGGCTGAGCGTGACCAGGAGGCCGCCCCAGCGCGAGGTTTCGACGACCGGCAAGCCGAACACGCCGCCGGACAGGAGGAAGAAGGAGACGACCGGCAGCGCCAGGAAGAGCAGGATCGCGTTCAGCCCCTTGCGCGGCACCCGCGGGATCAGCATCGGCACCAGCAAAGCCGCGAACAGGACGGCGACCAGGGTCGGCCGCCACCGTTCCTCGATGGGATAGGTGCCGAAGATGAACTGGCCGAACTTGGCGTTGACGAAGGCCCAGCAGGCGCCGGTCCAGCCGTCCGGCTGGACCCCGCCTTGCGCGGCGGTGGCGCAGACCGTGCGATCCGGCCCGGTCCACTGGGCGTTGATGAAGGCCCAGTTGATAACCTGCGGCAGGATCCAGGCGACGATGGCGATGCCGAGGATGGTGAGGATGGTGTCGCCGACCGAACCGACGAGGTTCTTGCGCACCCAGGCGATAGCGCCGCGCTCGCCAAGCGGCGCCGGCTCGGCCAGGGCCATCTCGGTGCGCACCCAGGAGGTGTCGTGTTCCTGCATGGCCCTATCTCTCCACCAGCGCCATCCTGGCGTTGACCACATTCATGACCGCCGAGGTCACGAGGCTCAGCACCAGATAGGCGATCATCATGATCAGCACGCCCTCGACCGCCTGCCCCGTCTGGTTGAGTACCGTGCCGGCGGTGGCGGTAAGGTCAGGATAGCCGATGGCGATTGCCAGCGACGAGTTCTTGGTCAGGTTGAGATATTGGCTGGTCAGCGGCGGGATGACGATGCGCATCGCCTGCGGCACCACGACGAGCCTGAGAATCGGACCGGAGCGCAAACCAAGGGCGCCCGCTGCCTCGGTCTGGCCCTTGCTGACGCCCCTGATGCCGGCGCGCACGATCTCGGCGATGAAGGCGGCCGTATAGCAGGACAGCGCCATGTAGAGCGACAGGAATTCCGGCTTGAGCTGGAAGCCGCCGGTGAGATTGAAGGTCGACTGCTTCGGGAAATCGAAGGTGAGGGGCATGCCGGCGAGCAGGAAGGCGAGCACCGGCAAGCCGACGATCAGCGCGACCGAAGTCCAGAACACAGGAAATTGCTGGCCAGTCGCCATCTGCCGCTGGCGCGCGCGGCGGGCGACGAACCAGGCCATGGCGAGCGCCACGACGAAGGCGACGGCAATCAGCCAGGAGCCCTCGCCCCAAACGGCGCGCGTAATATAAAAGCCGCGCTGGTTGAGGAAAGAACCGAACGGCAGATGGATGCTCTCACGCGGCGGCGGCAGAACGGCGAGAACGCCCGAATACCAGAAGAAGATGACCAGCAGCGGCGGGATGTTGCGGAAGATCTCGACATAGACCATGCATATCTTGCGGATCAGCCAATTCTGCGACAGACGGCCGATGCCGACGATGAAGCCGATGATGGTCGCGGTGACGACGCCGGCGGCCGCGACGATGATTGTGTTGAGCAGACCGACCACAAGGGCCCGGCCGTAGGTCGAATCGGACGTGTAGGCGATCGGCGTGTCCGAGATGTCGAAACCCGCCCTGCCCCTCAGGAACTGGAAGCCGGAGGCGATGTGCAGGCGCGTCAGGTTGTCGATGACGTTGTGGACGATCCACCAGATCGAGCCGAACAGCAGGATAATGACCAGCGTCTGGAAGAAAAGGCCGCGTATTTTCGGGTCATTGATGAGGGAGCCGCGGCTCGGCTCCTCACGAAGGATTTCCTGCGATGCCATGCGACCGTCCCCTGGAAAGAGAAACCGGGGAGGCAGACTATCTGCCCCCCGGATCACGTTTCGGTCAGCGGATCGGCGGAGCGTATTGCAGGCCGCCCTTGGTCCAAAGCGCGTTGATGCCACGCGCGATCTTGAGCGGGCTGCCCGAGCCGACATTGCGCTCGAACATTTCGCCGTAGTTGCCGACAGCCTTCACGATGTTCACGACCCAGTCGTTGGTGACGCCGAGATCGGTGCCGAACTTGCTGTCGGGTTCGGTGCCCAGGATACGCTGAACGTTCGGATCGGTCGAGGTCTTCAACTCATCGACATTGGCCTGGGTGATCCCGGCTTCCTCGGCGTTGAGCAGCGCGAAATAGGTCCACTTGACGATATGGTACCACTGGTCGTCGCCCTGGCGCACGGCCGGACCGAGCGGCTCCTTGGAGATGATCTCGGGCAGCACGACATGGTCGGCCGGCGCGGCCAGCGTCAGGCGGATGCCGTAGAGGCCGGACTGGTCCGTGGTGTAGACGTCGCAGCGGCCGGCGTCATAGGCGGCGTTGACCTCTTCCAGCTTCTCGAAGACGACGGGGTTGTACTCCATCTTGTTCTTCTTGAAGTAGTCGGCGAGGTTGAGCTCGGTCGTGGTGCCGCTCTGCACGCACACGGCGGCGCCCGAAAGCTGCAGCGCCGAATTGACGCCCGGCAGCTTCTTGGCGTTTATCATGAAGCCCTGGCCGTCATAATAAGTGGTGCCGACGAAGTTCAGGCCAAGCGCGGTGTCGCGATTGATGGTCCAGGTGGTGTTGCGCGACAGGAGATCGACCTCGCCGGACTGCAGCGCGGTGAAGCGCTCCTTGGCGCTGAGCGGCGTGAACTTGACCTTGGAGCCGTCGCCGAAGACGGCGGCCGCGACGGCGCGGCAGAAATCGGCATCGAGGCCCTGCCACTCACCCTTGTCGTTCGGCGCCGAGAAGCCGGCCAAGCCGGTGGACACGCCACACTGGATGAAGCCCTTCTGCTTCACGGTATCGAGCGTGGCGGCCGAAGCGGCCGAAGCCATCAATCCGAGCGCAGCCGCGCCAAAAATGCCGATTGCAATATGTTTCATGACCCACAGACCCTTTTCTGCTTTACAGGCGCCCCCTGCTTGCCAGGCAGCCCTGATCTTTTTTCGTTTGTGAATGCAGCTCCCATTTGGGCCCACTCCGGGCCCGCATCGTTTGACGATGCGCTGCCTCCCATTCACGAAACGCATCGAAGGCGATTATTCCTGTGAGGTCAAGGGAAATGACCGAATTGCGACGGGTTTGAAAACCGATCATCGCAAATGCACGAATTGCAGACAAAAGCGCCCGCCAATTGGTCAAGAGCTGCAACCGAAACCGGCAAGTCCGGCGCCGTGGAAATTTGAACGTTACGTGAGTTTCCGCCCTTACTACTGTCGCCGCCGACAGAAGGACTGGCGCGATTCATGGCCGAGAAGACAACAAAGCCTGCCTTTCAAGCCAAGTCCGCCGGAAGTGCGCAACGAGCGCAAACAATGAGCCGGCGAGCCGTTCATTTGGCCCATCCGAACACCGCCGCTTGGCGGATTCGGAGCGGTTGCGTGGCCGGTTCCACCGCTCTATGGCTGGGCTCCTGACACATTGCGACGAGCGACGAACCATGGCGACAGACGGCAGCAAGATCGGCATCAACACGCGGCTTGCCCATTCCGGCAACAACCCGCGCGACTATTTCGGCTTCGTCAATCCGCCGATCGTGCATGCCTCGACGGTGCTTTATCCCGACGCCGCCGCGATGGCCTCGCGCAGCCAGAAATACACCTATGGCACGCGCGGCACGCCGACCATGGATGCGCTGACCCTCGCCGTCGACGCGCTCGAAGGCTCGGCCGGCACGATAGCCGTGCCGTCAGGCTTGGCTGCGGTGACGATTCCCCTGCTTACCTTCGTCTCGGCCGGCGACCATCTGCTGATCGTCGATTCTGTCTATCACCCGACACGGAATTTCGCCGACACCATGCTGAAGCGCCTCGGCATCGAGATCGAATATTACGATCCGCGCATCGGCGCCGGCATCGCCTCGCTGATCAGGCCCAACACCAAGGTGGTGTTTACGGAATCGCCGGGGTCGAACACCTATGAAGTGCAGGACATTCCGGCGATCGCCAAGGCGGCGCACGCCGCCGGCGCGATCGTCATGATGGACAACACCTGGGCGACGCCGCTCTATTTCAAGCCGCTCGACTACGGCGTCGACATCTCGATCCATGCTGCAACCAAATACCCGGCTGGTCATTCGGACGTGCTGCTCGGCCTGGTCTCGGCCAACGAAGCCTGCTGGAAGAAGCTCTATGAAGGTTTCTGCACGCTGGGCTGCTGTTCAGGCCCGGACGACGTCTACCAGACGCTGCGCGGCCTGCGCACCATGGGGGTGAGACTCGAACACCACCAGAAGAGCGCGCTCGAGATCGCGCGCTGGCTGGAGGAGCAGCCGGGCGTGGCTGAGGTGCTGCATCCGGCGCTGGAGAGCCACCCCGACCACGCGCTCTGGAAGCGCGATTTCTGCGGCTCGAGCGGCGTCTTCTCCATCGTGCTGAAAGGCGGCGGTCAGAGAGAGCAGCACGCCTTCCTCGACGCGCTGACGATCTTCGGCCTCGGCTACTCCTGGGGCGGCTATGAGAGCCTTGCCGTGCCGGTCTTCCTTGGCGACCGCACCGTCGCCAAGGAAGATTATGCCGGGCCGCTCATCCGCCTGCAGATCGGGCTGGAAGATGTCGAGGACCTCAAGGCCGACATTTTGCGCGGGCTCAACGCGGCAGCAGCCACCGAGTAACGGGCTCAGCGCCTCGCAGCCGATTCCGTAAACGCTCGTAACGCCTTGACGCGATTGAGAAAGCGAAAGCCGCCGGCTGCATGCCGCCAAGGCGTCGCCGCGCAATAATATTCTTCCCGGCCGGGAATAAACGAATTGGTTTGGCTTCCAAATCCGTGGCTCTGGCGGCATTGCGAGTAGCGCAAATTCCACCCATTCGACAATTCAAGCTATTCGACCTGGGGCCTGCCATGGCGTTTCGCCTTTTCGTTCCGATCCTTGCCGGCGCAACGCTCCGCGAACGGCTCGCCGCCTGCATCGGCGCCACGATCGGCATCGCGCTGACCGGCGTGATCAGCGGGCTCGCCATGGGCAGCGGCCCGCATGTGGCGATGCTGGTGGCGCCGATGGGCGCTTCCGCCGTGTTGCTCTTTGCCGTGCCGTCGAGCCCGCTGGCGCAGCCCTGGTCGATCAT
>NZ_JHQR01000162.1 GCF_014843825.1 Mesorhizobium silamurunense | reverse complement strand
GCCACATTTCAAACAACGTGACAACGCCATGCGCACGGCTACCTCATCAAGATGCCAGACATCGTCTTTCGATGGCGCCTTGCGGCGCAGGCGACGTGCATAATCGGGACTGTGCTTCTTTCCCCAGCGGCGGATGGTCTCGTAGGAGACGATGATCCCCCGCTCCAGCAGCATTTCTTCAACATCGCGCAGGCTCAGCCCGAACCGGTAATAAAGCCAGACGGCATGAGCAACGATATCGATCGGGAAGCGATGGTTCTTGTAGGTGGCGCATGCTTCGACCATGCCAACCTGACTTATCGTCAAACCGTTAAGCCAAAATCAATGTGACAGCACCGTCAGCACCAATGTCCTGAAAAGCCGCCGCGTTCGCACCCCGCGGCATGCCGGGCACTATGCCGATCTGCTCGAAGCCAGAGCGGCGCTCGCGAGGGTTGCGGGCAATATAGAAGCACGAATTTTTGCCGTTTCGTGCTTTCTCTGGAATGCCATTCGTCGCTAAAGCACTGTAATGAGCTCAAAAAAGGTAAAACCGTTCGGCGGTTTTCCTCCCATCCCGCTGACGGTGTTCCCCTCTGAAGGTTTTGCCCTTCCTTTGGCCGGGCCGTATTCGAGCCCGGCCATTTTTTGTTCCGGGGCGCTGCTTGTTCGGCGCTGCTGGAACGCGTTCTCCATCAAGGTCGGCGTCGGCACGACACCCGGTCTCGCCGGACAGCAAGGGGCGCCGGTGGGTTCTTCGTCGACTACGGTCGTGCCCCTGGCGATCACCGTCTTCGGCGTTCGACCATGACGATTGCAATGCGGCCCGGCCCGTTGGAGGCCGGCTCTCGATGACGCTGGCGGTGGCGGTAGGATTGTTCTCGACCGCGACCTATGCCGGCCCGACGCTCGACAAGTTCAAGGAGCGCGGCTCCATCAAGGTCGGCGTCGGCACGATACCCGGCTTCTTCTCGCCGGACAGCGCGACTGGCGGCGTTTCAGCCTCGGCGTGAAATGCCGTGATACGTTTGAGAAACGCGGCTGCTTGCTGTCCCGTGAACAGAAAATACTTGCTTGGGCCGGAATCGCCGAGCGCTTCGGCTTACCGGGAGACCCATCCCTCACTTGGTCCGGCGCGGTTTTGAGGAGGCAATCAGTTTTTCGAGTGCCTCTTGTCCTGACAATCGTTTTTCCAGTTTCGATGAGGCTCGGCGCATCAGCATCTGGCCGAATAGGCGTTACCCGCTGGCAAATTTATAACTTCGTTGGTTGCTCCCGGGCGTTGTGCCGAGCTGCCTCGCGAATGGTCTGCAAGAGGATTGTAAAGGCCGGCGAGGGGGCGGTGTCGGTCCGCATCGTCAGGCCGACCGGTCCCTTGGTCTCCTCGGTGTCGACCGGCAAGGCGCCAAAGGCGCCGCTGGAAATCTCGTTGGTGACGACGCCGGCCGAAATGATCCAGACGGCATTGCTCTGGCGCATGAAGGCGCGTCCGAAGGAGTCCGAGACGGTTTCGATCTCGGTCGCCGGCGCGGTCATGCCGTTGGTGATGAACAGGCGATCGACAAAGGGACGGATAACGGATTCCCGGGTCGGCATCAGCACCGGGAATTCGTCGAGTCTCGCGAAGATGTTCGCTCCCGGTTCGAGCAGCGGATGCCCGGCCCGCACCACGAACAGCACCTGTTCGGAGTAGAGGTGCTCGAAGAAGAAGCCGGTCATGTTCTCCGGCGCCGCCAGCCGCCCGACGACGAGATCCAGCGCGCCGATGCGCAATTGTTCGAGCAGCACCGCATTCTCGCCGGTGACGATCTTGATCGCCGCACCGGTGCTTTCTTTCAGAAACAGGCTCATGGCGAGCGGCATCACCCGCGCCGACACGGTTGGCAACGCGCCGATGCGGATCGGGTGCCGGTTGACCGCGCCATCCTGCCTGACGGAATCGACGCCTTGCTTCAGCGCCGTGATCGCTGTGCCGGCATGGCGAAGGAAGATCTCGCCGACGCGCGTCAGCCTGATGCCGCGGCCGTCGCGTTCGACCAGCGCCACACCGAGCGCCTCTTCCAGTTCGCGCAATGTCTTGGTCACCGCCGGTGGGCTGACATGCAGCAAGTCGGCCGCTCTCGCCACGCTTCCCTGCCGCGCAACTTCCAGGAATGCCTGCAGGTGACGGAAGCGGATGCGGCTCTCGGACACGGATTTGATAACCCCTGAGTTAATGGAATGGCGCAAAATATCATTTTACCGAACCAAACGCCTTGTGCAATGTGGAGATGGAGGACCGAAATCGTGCCATTCGTCACCATCGGCGGCATCACGCTGCACCACCGTCGCATCGAGGCGAACGGCAGTGCTCGCCCGATCGTTTTCATCAATTCGCTCGGCACCGACTTCCGGAGCTGGGACCAGGTCCTGTCGATTCTGGGCGGAGAAATGCCTCTGCTGGTCTACGACAAGCGCGGCCACGGGCTCTCGGATATCGGCGACATCAGCTCGATCGACGATCATGTCGATGATCTCTGCGGTCTCATCGATTACTTCGGTCTTGGCAAGGTGGTGTTGTGCGGCCTGTCGGTCGGCGGTCTGATTGCGCAGGGATTCCACGCCAGGCGTCCCGAAGGAGTCGAAGGTCTGATCCTATGCGACACGGCTCACAAGATTGGCACCACCGACAGCTGGAACACGCGCATCGCAACGGTCGAAGGCAAAGGGATCCAGGAGATTGCCGACGGGGTGCTCAAAGTGTGGTTCACCCCCAGCTTCCACGCGACGCGTTCGGCCGAGCTCGACGGCTACTGGAACATGCTGACCAGGCAGGCGCTCGCCGGCTATCTCGGTACATGCGCAGCCGTTCGCGACGCCGATTTCACCGAGGCCGCGCGCCGCATCGCCGTGCCGACGCTTTGCATCGCCGGCGACCAGGATGGCTCGACGCCTCCCGATCTGGTCCGCTCGCTGGCCGATCTGATCCCCGGCGCGCGCTTCGAGATCATCCGCGACGCCGGGCATATTCCTTGCGTCGAACAGCCTGAAGCGCTGACCGCCCTGATCCGCGATTTTATCGCATCGCTTGCCCTTGGAGCTGAAACCCATGGATGAAGTCCCCGGCAACGCCGCCAGATATCGCACGGGTCTCGCGGTGCGGCGGTCCGTGCTCGGCGATCCGCATGTCGACCGGGCCGAGGTCGCCGCCACCGATTTCGATCAGCCCTTTCAGGACCTGATCACCGAGGCCGCCTGGGGAACGGTGTGGGCACGGCCGGGCTTCACCAAGCGCGAACGATCGATCGTCACGCTGGCGCTGCTGGCAGCACTCGGCCATGATGAGGAGGTCGCCATGCATGTGCGCGCCACCGCCAACACCGGTGCCTCGCGCGACGACATCTGCGAAGCCTTCCTGCATGTCGCCATCTATGCCGGCGTGCCGGCCGCCAATCGTGCCTTCAGAATAGCCAAGGACGTGTTTTCGGAAATGGACGGAGCCAAGAATGCCAGCTGAGTCCGGCTCGAACCACAGGCCCGAGACCGGCGCCTTCTTCCAGCGCGACCGGACCTGGCATCCGCCGGCGCTGACGCCGAACTACAAGACATCCGTGCTGCGCTCGCCGCAGAAAGCGCCGCTCGCCTTCGACAACACGCTGTCGGAAATTGCCGGCCCGGTCTTCGGTCACGCCATGCTGGGCGAACTCGACGCCGACCTGATCCACAATTTCGCCAGACCCGGCGAGAGCGCCATCGGCGAGCGCATCATCGTCTATGGGCGGGTGCTCGACGAACGTGGCGTTGGCGTGCCCGGCGCGCTGCTCGAATTCTGGCAGGCCAATGCCGGTGGCCGCTATCGCCACAAGAAGGATGGCTATCTGGCGCCGCTCGACCCGAACTTTGGCGGCTGCGGCCGTGCCATCACCAGTGAGGATGGCGGCTATGCCTTTCGCACCGTCAAGCCCGGCCCCTATCCCTGGCCGAACGGGCCGAACGACTGGCGGCCCTCGCATATTCACTTTTCGGTCTTTGGCCATGGTTTCGCCCAGCGGCTGATCACGCAGATGTATTTCGAGGGCGACCCACTGATCTGGCACTGCCCGATCGCGCGTGGCATCCCCGACAAGGCGGCCATCGAAACGTTGATCGCCGTGCTCGACATGCAGGCGACGATCCCCTTCGACGCGCGCGCCTACAAGTTTGACATCGTGCTGCGCGGGCGCCGCTCCTCGCTGTTCGAAAACCGGCTGGAGGGCAATTGATGGCCCAGTCGCTCGACCGGCTCAGGGAAAGCCCCTCGCAGACCGCGGGACCCTACGTCCACATTGGGTTGACGCCCAATTTCTGCGGCATCGGCGGCGTCTATGCGAGCGACCTTGGTGCGACCATGGTCAATGACAAGACCAAGGGCGAGCGTATCGGCCTGCGCATCCGGGTGCTCGACGGCACCGGCACGCCGCTCAAGGACGCACTGGTCGAGATCTGGCAGGCGGATACGGATGGGCTCTACAATTCGCCGGCGGAGCGGCGCGGCACGGCCGATCCGAACTTCTCCGGCTGGGGCCGCTGCCCGACCGAGACCGGCCTGTGCACATTCGACACCATCAAGCCGGGCCGCGTGCCATCAAGGGATGGAAGCCTGATGGCGCCGCACATCACGCTCTGGATCGTCGCCCGCGGCATCAATCTCGGCCTGCACACGCGGCTCTACTTTTCAGACGAGGAAAAGGCCAATGCGCAGGATCCGATCCTGACGCGCATCGAGCACAGCGTTCGCGTGCCGACGCTGATCGCCAAGCGTACCGGCGATATCTATGTCTTCGACGTCCATCTCCAGGGGGAGAAGGAAACGGTCTTCTTCGACAGCTGATGCGCAGGAGACTTGCGACATGACCGTATCGCCCTTCGACCATCCATTGCTCTCCGCTCTTCTCGGCGACGGGGAAGCGAGCCGGCATTTTTCCGTCGAGGCGGAAATCGAGGCGATACTGGCGTTCGAGCGGGCGCTGGCCGAAGCGGAGGCCGAAAACGGGATCATCACTAGGGATGCCGCGGCGACTATCGTGGCGGCGCTTGGCACGTTCCGTCCCGACACCGCCTTGCTGCGGGAAGGTGTCGCCAGGGACGGCGTCATGGTGCCGGAACTGGTGCGCCAGATCAGGGCAGCGGCCGGCGAACCGCATGGCCAGAAAGTGCATTTCGGTGCGACCAGCCAGGATGTGATCGATACGGGCCTGATGCTTCGGCTCAAATCCGTCGTCGAGCATCTCGGCCTGCTGTTGACCGAGACCGTCATGCGCCTCGCCTCACTCGAAGAGCGCTTCGGGGGCAGGGCGCTGACCGGGATGACGCGCATGCAGCCAGCGATCCCTGTTCATGTGGCGGACCGCATAGTGGCATGGCGAGCACCTCTGCAGCGGCACCAGGAGAGATTGTCGGAACGGTCGCGGCGACTGCTGGTGGTGCAGTTCGGTGGCGGCGCCGGCACGCTGGAAAAGTTGGATGACAAGGGTTCGGCGGTGCGTGCGGCCCTTGCCGCAAAGCTCGGCCTTGCCGATGCGCCGCAATGGCAGAGCCAGCGTGACGCGCTCGCCGACTTCGCCGGCTGGCTGTCGCTGGCAACCGGCAGCCTCGGCAAGTTCGGCCAGGACATCGCGCTGATAGCGCAGGGC
The DNA here is from genome assembly GCF_014843825.1 of Mesorhizobium silamurunense. GTDB lineage: Bacteria > Pseudomonadota > Alphaproteobacteria > Rhizobiales > Rhizobiaceae > Mesorhizobium > Mesorhizobium silamurunense. The sequence goes on along the minus strand of NZ_JHQR01000162.1, from coordinate 44,088 downwards.
GGAACCGACATTGTCCTTTCCGGCGGTGGCGGCTCGTCGGCCATGCCGCACAAGCAGAACCCGGTGAAGGCCGAGGCGCTGGTGGCGCTCGCCCGCTTCAACGCCACACAGCTTTCCGGCATGCATCAGGCGCTGGTGCATGAGCAGGAACGGTCGGGCGCGGCGTGGACGCTGGAGTGGCTGCTGCTGCCGCAGATGGTGGTGGCGACAGCCGCATCGCTGCGCCTTGCCGCCGAACTGGCCGGACAGATCGAAAGTCTCGGGCACTGATGCGCACACAGGTTCTCATTGTCGGGTCCGGAGCGTCCGGCATGCTGCTTGGCCAACTCCTGGCCGGCATCGGCGTCGAGAAAAGCCGCGAGCATGTGCTCGGCCACGTGCGGGCAGGGGTGCTCCAACAGGGCACGGTCGACCTGCTCGGGGAGGCTGGCTCTGCTGCAAGGCTGCATGCCAAAGGCTTGCTGCATTCCGGCATCTCGCTGGTCTCGATGAGCGGGGGCGTTCAGTTCGACGACACTGGACTTGGCAGTGGCAAGGCGCAGGCGGCGGCGAAGTTTGAGGGCCGGCCCAAAATGTCCATACGTGTGTTGTCGCCATTAGATGTCAGGAGATAAGAAAATGGCTACGTCAGGCCACAATCCTGCGGATTGTGACGTTCTCGTTATCGGGTCCGGTGCCGGCGGAATGGCGGCCGCTGTGACGGCGGCAATGCATGGGTTGAAGGTGATCGTCGCCGAGAAGGAACCGGTTTTCGGTGGAGCCGCCGCTTGGTCTGGCGGCTGGATCTGGGTACCCGGGAATCCCCTCGCCCGACGGGCTGGATTCGATGACGCTCCGGAAGGGCCGTTCACATATCTGCGCAACGAGCTTGACGCCCACTTCGACGCGCGCAGGGTGAGGGCCTTTCTCCAAGCCGCCCCAGCAATGGTGGAGTTCTTCCATCACAGAACCGATCTTCAGTTCGTCGACGGCAACGGCATACCGGATATGCACAGCTGGACCGAGGGCGCGGCGACCGGCGGCCATCAGGTCTGTGCGGCGCCCATTGATGGCCGATCGCTTGGGCCGTTGTTCGACAAACTTCGCCGGCCCATGCGCGAGACCGCCTTCATGGGCATGCCTATCATGGCGGGCCAGGATCTTGCCGCATTTATGACTGCGACCCGCTCGGTCCGTTCGGCGGTGCATGTGGCGCGTCGCATGGGCCGTCACCTGATCGACTTGGCTGTCTGGGGACGGGCGACTCAACTGGTCAATGGCAACGCTTTGATCGCCAGGCTAGGCCTTTCAGCTAGCCGCGCCGGGGTCGACATACGCGTATCGTGCGCGGCCAAAGAACTAATTCGCCGTGATGGCAACATCGTCGGCGCGGTCGTGGAGGAAAGATGCGGAAACCGGACGATACATGCGCGTTGCGGCATCGTGCTCGCGACCGGCGGGTTTCCTCACGATGAAAAGCGATGGCAGGAAATCGCGGGAAATTCCCACGCGCCGAAGCAACACTGGTCCGTCGCGCCGACTTCCGCGTCCGGCGACGGTCTGCGCCTGGGGGAGGGCGTCGGAGGCAAGGTTGACATTTCGCTCGCTTCGCAGGCTGCCTGGTGTCCGGTCTCGCTGGTGCCATATCGGGATGGCACGATCGGCCGCTTTCCGCACATCATCGAGCGCGCCAAGCCCGGGATTATTGCCGTGCTCGCGAACGGCCGGCGCTTCGTCAACGAGGCCAACGGCTACTATGACTATGTGGACGCCATGATCCGCGCGGTTCCGCCGGGCGCGGAGGTGGCGTCCTGGCTCATCTGCAACCGGAGTTTCCAGCGGCGCTATGGACTGGGCATCTCCAGGCCGGCGCCGGTGCCGGTCAAACCCTACCTCAAGTCCGGCTACATCAAAAGGGGAGAGACGATCGGCGATCTCGCGTCCGCCTGCGGAATCGACGCGTCGGGCCTAGAGGAGACGGTCGCCGAATACAACAGGCACGCCGTGAATGGAGAGGATCCGCTCTTTGGCCGCGGCAGCACTGCCTTCAACAGGAAGGGAGGAGATGCAGATGTCAAACCGAACCCGTGCGTCGCACCAATCGCACGCGGACCATTCTATGCCGTCAAGGTCCTGCCCGGCAGCTTCGGGACTTTTATGGGTCTGATGACAGACGAGTACGCGGCAGTGCTTAACGAGAATGGGAAGCCGATCGCCGGCCTCTACGCGGCTGGGGCGGACATGTCGAGCATCATGGGTGGCTTCTATCCCTCGGGTGGAATCAATCTCGGCCCGGCAATGACGTTCGGATACATCGCCGGCCTGCAACTCGTGGCGCGATCGGCAGCGTCGCCTGGGTTTTGACTTTCGCGATTGGGCGCGCACAGCAGCCGACCCGCCGGTCCTTGCTCCCGCCGTCCGCGCGTTCGAGGAACGCGCCCTCGCTGCGCATGGACACCACCCAGTCGTCTCCATGGGAACGATGATCCCGGCCGGCCACAACTTCCCGCGCCTTGAGCGCCGAGGCCATGACGCCGCGCGACGGCAGGCCACAGGAGAAGCTCTTCGTCCCGCTGACCGGATCGACAAAGGCGAGCAGCATGTGATCCAGTCGGTCCAGCATTCCCGCATTTCGGCTGGTCGGCTTCCCTATCCTCCACGACGCAGTCCGGGAATGCTTTGGAGATAGCCGCACGGGCAGCCGCTTCGGACGTCTCGTCGGCATCGGTCACCAATAGATTCCGCGGTCAGGTTCTTTCGCGCGTGCCCTGGGGACCAAGTCGCGGAACCGAGCGAGATTTCCGCATTGGCGGTTATCGCGGAATGATGATGACGGTCGTCACGATCGCGCAGAACGGGAGTGCTCCAGGGCGAACTCGCGCTGGAAGAGGTCAGCGCAAAGGCCGCGCAGCCACTGGCTTGCCGGATCATGGTGATATCGTTCATGCCAGTGCTGCCTAATCTCGTATGATGGAAGCGAAATTGGGCAATTTAATACACGCAGGTCCGCAGCCTTGCCTAAAGTCCGGCCGATGAGCCGGGGGAGCGTCGCGATCAGGTCGCCAACGGCAAGGGTCGCCGGCACACCAAGAAAGCCGGGAAGCTCGAGCATGATGCGACGTTCCAGCCGCGCGGCTTTCAAAGTCTCCTCCAGCAGCCGGCGGCTCGCGCCGGACGCCACGCTCACGTGGCCCTCGGCGGCATAGTCCTGAAGTGTAAGCTCGCCGCCGATTCTAGGATGGTCCTTTCGGACGAGGCAGACCCAGTTCTCCGTGTAGAGCGTCTGCTGATAGAAACCGGATTCTAGCTTCGGCAACAGGCCGATCGCAAGATCCGCATCGCCCGCCAGCAGGGCTTCGGCCACATCGCTGCCGATCCGATCCGCCTCGATGCGCACCTGCGGCGCCGCATCCTGGATCCGGCGCAGCAGGCGGGGAAGAAGCGTGACCTGGCTCGCATCCATCATGCAGATGCGAAAGGTGCGGCGCGCCGTAGCGGGATCGAATGCCGTGTCAGCAGTGCCCAAACGCCGGATCGAGACCAGCGCCGCTCGGCAAGTGCCGATCAAGGCTTCCGCACGCGACGTGGGCTGCATGCCGGATGGGGTGCGAACGAACAGAGGATCCTGCAGGACGGACCGCAGGCGCTTCAGCCAGACGCTAACTGTGGGCTGGCTCCAACCGAGACGCTCGGCACATCCGGTCACGCTTCGCGTCTCATAGAGTGTCTCGAACAGGAGGAGCATCTTGACATCGAGAAGCGCGACCTCGCCGTCAAGGGGAATCATGTAACGCCTCCGACCTTGATCAACGGCAATCCTGCGCGCGCTGCACTGCGTCTGGCGGAGCAGGAGATTTTAGCAGCCCTATTATGAATCGTAATATTGCACATTCTGTGGCGCTAGTCGACAAGGTGGCTGGCTCCTTGTACCCCGGGTCATGATGAGGCTGTGCGACTTTCTTGGGAGGGCCGGTAGGCGCAGAGCATCATCGCATCACGGGAGGAATAAGATGCAAAATATCGGCAGACGCGCCTTCTGCGCGACACTCACGCTTATCGCGGGACTGGTCTCAAGCGCTTCTTGGGGCGCTGACGAAGCTCCAATATTCAATGAAAAGGGTGCTGTCGCGTTCGTCGGGTATAGTGGCACGGTCAGTCGTTGGAACGAGATCGACTTCCCCGTCTTCAAGAAGTGGATGGCGGTTTATGCGCCCAATATTGAGGTCAAGACCTATGACCCGCAGGGCAATGCAGCAAACCAGGTCTCGATGGCGAAGTCGGCGCTCGTTTCGGGTGCGAACGCACTCGCGATCGCTGCGTTCCAAGATGCCCCAAATGCGATCCTGAGCGCCGCGCACGCGGCCAAGGTCCCGGTACTCCTCTATATCTTCATCCCCAATGCTATCGTGAAGGATTCCGTTGCCGGCCTCGTTGGCACCGATCCTGCCGAAATCGGAAAGGCGCAGGGCCAGTATGTGCTGGATCACGCAAAAGAAGGCAGTCGAATAGCCATCGTCAACGGTGACCTGTCCACCACCTACGCCCGTTTGCAGCACGAGGGCATGCTAAGCGTTCTTCAGCCAGCCTTCGACAGCGGCCGCTTCAAGCTGCTCGCCGATCGTTCAGCGGAAGGCTGGCTAACCGCCAAGGCGCAAGCCCAGGTGTCGTCAATCCTCACCGCCAACAGGGTAGACGTCCTTATCATGGGCAACGACGACATGGCCCAAGGCGCGCTTCCGGCGCTGCGCACTGCCGGGCTCGAAAAGAAAGTCATGGTGATCGGGCAAGACGGTTCGATCGCGGGGCTGCGTGCCATCCTTCAGGGAACCCAAACTGCCACCGCCTATCGCAACCTGTATTATGAAGCACAGTCGTTGGCCGCCGCGACCGCTTATCGGCTCGCTGACAAACCTGTTCCGGACGGCTTCTACGCAAAGCAGCAGGTTATTGGCTCAGAGAAAGTGCCTTTCCGTCCCACACCGGTCACCGCGATCGACCGCAGCAACATCGATCTCGTCATCAAAGATGGCATGGCGACGCGCGAGCAACTCTGCCAGGGTATGCCCTCGTCGGTCGGCGCGCCGTGTAATTGACAATGGCCGAGCCGGAGCGCGAGATTATGTCAAGTACACACCAGCACGACCCGCTGGCGGTCGAGGCGGACGCGATCGTCAAGCGCTATGGGGCGATTACGGCGCTCGACGGTGCCAGTCTCTCGCTTCCCGCGGGCAAGGTTACAGCTCTTGTCGGCGACAACGGCGCCGGCAAGAGTTCCCTGGTCAAGGTCATCTCGGGGGTTGTACGTCCTGACAGCGGGACGTTGCGGGTTGCAGGCAAGCCAGTCGACATTGCCAATCCCCGAATGGCGCGCGAACACGGCATCCACACTGTCTTCCAGGACTTGGCACTGGTCGGATCTTTGGATGTCGTGGAGAATTGCTTCCTCGGCGACGAAGTATACTGGCGCCTCGGTTCGATGCGGCTACCTCTTCTGAACCGCCCATATATGGCTCAGATCACGCGGCAGGCCCTTAACCGACTTGATGCCACGACAATCCAGGACCTTGCGCAGCCCGTGGAGGTTCTTTCCGGCGGACAGCGCCAGACTGTGGCTATTGCGCGCGCCGTACGGCAGGCCGCCCGGCTCCTGATCCTGGACGAGCCAACGGCGGCGCTGGGGGTCAAGCAGGCTACGCAAGTCCTGAAGGCCGTGGAACAACTGCGCGACGCCGGGACGGCAATCCTCATTATCTCGCATAATTTGCGTGAGGTGTTCGCGGTGTCGGACCACATAGCAGTCATGTTGCACGGGACCGTGGTGAAGACGTTCGATCGGCGGAAAACCACGGAGGAGGAGGTCGTCTCCGCGATCGTCGGCGTGAAGAGCTACAGGCCGGTCGGAACGATGCATCGGGAAGGTGGCCTATGATTATGATGGATCTGCCTGGTCGCGGCGCCCGGGGCGCCACTTTCTCTTCCAGCCTGGGCGCGGCGTTACGCAGGTCGCGCAACATGCGCCAGCTCCTGCCCTTGGTCGCGGCGCTGCTGATCACGGCCGTGACTTTCGAGTCCTTGTCGGGCCTGTTCCTCAGCCCCGGAAATCTGGTGAACCTACTGACGGAGACGTCGCCGCTTGCCCTGGTCGCGGTCGCCTCTTGCATCATGATCCTGATGGGCGAGATCGACCTGTCGCTCGGCTCGGTCGCGGGGCTCGGCGCGGCGATAGCTGCGAGCCTGATGGCCAGTGGAATGCCTTGGTTCGCGGCCATCCTGGTAACCCTCGTCGCCTGCGGGTTCGTGGGTATGATCCAAGGAGCTCTGGTCGTTGTAGCCGGCGTTCGCTCTTTCGTCGTCACGCTAGCGGGCTTCCTCGTCTGCTATGGGCTGCAGCAAAGGGTCCTTCAGCCGAGCGGCTACATCGCGGTGGATTCGCCGATCGTCACAGATTTGGCGATCCTGCGCATACCTCTTTGGCTGTCTATCGGCGTGGCAACGACGGTGGGCATCTTGGGCGTCCTAGCGACATTGCTGACGCGTCAGCCGAGCGAGAGCGGCGCGAACCGCGGCAACGAGAAGGCGCGCTTTGTTCAGGTGCTTTTGCCACCGATCCTGGCAGTCTCCGTCATTCTCTATCTCGACGCGGGCGGTGGCGTTCCGGCCCTTACCGGGATTGTCCTCCTCATCACCGGCATCGTTTGGTACCTGCTCAACAAGACATCCAGTGGCCGCCACCTCTATGCCATCGGCGGCAACGTCCTGGCCGCGCAGGAATGCGGAGTGCGCGTAGGCCTCATCCGTTGGGGCGGCTTCGTTGCCACCAGCGTGTTGGCAGGGCTGGCAGGGCTGTCCTTGCTGGCTTACACCAGTGGCGCGGACAATACGACGGGAACTGGAACGCTTCTTCTGGCGGCGATTGGGGCTGCGGTCGTTGGCGGCATCAGCCTGTCGGGGGGCCGCGGATCGGTGTGGGGCGGCCTAGCCGGCGCCCTGTTGCTCGGGGGCGTGCAGAACGGCCTCAATCTGCTGAACTTGTCCTCTGACATGGTCTACGTCGTCGAAGGGGGCGTGGTGGTAGGAGCGCTGCTCATCGACGCTGCGATCAGGCGCGGAATGGGGCGGCCCTGATGGAAATCATAGACGCTCAGCTGCATCTCAATGCGCTTGGCATCGAGCCTGGTCTGGCTGCCATGGACGCGGTTGGAATCCATGGTGCCATCATCGATCTTTGGCCGCTGACCAAAACCACTTTGCCGAACGGCGCCTTGCGGTGCACCTACGCGCTGGCGGAGCAAGCCGCCAGAGGCTTCCCTGATCGGTTTGCCTATATGGTCCGCATCGATCCCCGCGATCCCGACGTTGACGAAATGGTTGCTGCCGTGCGCAGCGTTCCGGGACGGCTCGGGTTCCGTGTCGACCAACCGGCGCCAGAAACCCTCCGTGACGGCGGCCACGACCGTCTTTTCGCAGCCGCGCAAAGATGTGAAGTACCGGCCTGGGTCATACTGCCCAATCGCCTTCCAGAACTTACGCCGTATATCGAGCGTTTCGAAGGCGTTCAGTTCGTCATCGATCATGCAGGCATGCCGCTGAATTGGGACAAGCTTGATCCCCACCGCTTCCAGCCGCTGCAGAATCTGCTCGCCCTCGCCGTTTATCCGAATGTGGCGGTGAAATGGGGGCACGTGACGAAGTTCTCTGCCGATCCCTTTCCCTATACAGATGTTCTTACCCAGTTACGCCGCGTCGTGGACGCGTTTGGGCCCCAGCGCGTGATGTGGGAAAGCGACGCGACATTGAGCGCTGGCCACCAGACTTGGGCGGAGACTCTTTTCAGCATTCGCGTCGCACCACAGTTCGATGACACCGAGAAGCGCTGGCTGCTCGGCCAGGCAACACGAACAATCATGCGCTGGGATCGCCCGGACTTCTCCGTCACGCAGATCATCGTGTCTGATGAGAAATGGGACGAGTATCAGGCGGAGATGGCGCGAGCGGGCGCGTTTCGCAACGCGCGGGTCGTTGTTTGCAAGACGTCCGAGGTTTCGGCAGCCACAGTCAGCGAACGCGCGGTCAGCACGGCGGCCTTCGGAAATGCACGTCTGGTCTCGGTCGCCGATGCCGCGAAAGCCACGATAGAGGGCGTCCTTCGGCCCAGCTGACTCGTGAGCGGAGCCGACGGCGTCAATTCGATATTTCAAGAAAAGATGAGGTCGTAATGTCAGGTATGCTGGTGGGGCGAACCGCAGTGGTAACCGGCGGAGCCCGGGGGATCGGTCGCGGCATTGCCCAGCGTCTTGTGGCCGACGGCGCAAGGGTGGCGATTTGGGATCTCGCCTTTGCCAACCCCGGTCGCGATGATGGAGACGCCATCCGCGTAGAGGTCGATGTCAGTGATTTGCCTTCGGTTGAAGCAGCGACGTCAAAGACGCTGGATATCTTTGGGCACATCGATATCCTGGTCAACAATGCGGGGATCAATGGACCCGTCGTCGAGACATGCGATTATCCGCCCGAGGACTGGAAGCGTGTGCTGGCGGTCAACCTGGACGGCGTCTTTCACTGCTGTCGCACAGCGGTTCCGTCCATGAAAGCCCGTGGCTACGGCCGTCTCATCAACATCTCATCCATTGCGGGAAAGGAAGGCGGGCCAAACATTTCCGCCTATGCCGCCGCCAAGGCCGGGGTTATCGGCTTCACAAAGTCGCTAGCGCGGGAACTGGCTGGGACCGGTGTTCTGGCGAACTGTCTGGCTCCAGCGATCACAGAAACCGATCTTTTTAAGGAGATGACGCCGGAACACATAGCCGCTGCCAAGGCGAAGATACCGATGGGCCGCTTTCTAACAATTCATGAAATCGCGGCCATGGTCGCGTGGATGGCAAGCGACGAGCTAACGTTCACGACCGGTTTTACCTTCGATGTCACCGGTGGACGGGCAACGTATTGATGACGTCCATCACTCTTCTCGTCGCGGGAACGCGCGTGACCGCTGAGTGCGCACTGAGTTCGAAGGGTGGCAGAAATTGGAACTCTCACTAGCCCATCTCACAGCGTTGTCACTGTCACCGCCGCAGTTGATAAACACGGCCGCTGAGGTCGGTTTCAGGTCCGTGGGCCTACGGCTGGTCAAGGTCACCCCGGAAAGCCCTGCCTATCCCCTGATGGACGACCCAGCCGTGCTGCGCGCAACGCGATCGGCTTTGAGCGATACGGGAGTGACCGTCTCCGACATCGAGTTCGTCATGATTACCCCGACTCTGGATGTGGGATCGCTGGAGCCGCTTTTCGAAACCGGCGCTCTCCTTGGTGCATCAAACGTAATTGTTGCTCCCTACGATCCAGATCGCACGAGGCTCATCGAACGCTTCTCGGCGCTATGCGCATTGGGCGCGCGCTATTCAATGGGCGTGATGATGGAGTTCTTTCCTTGGGCCGAGATCAAAAGTCTCAAAGAGGCGTCGGCGTTCATTAGAGACGCGGCCCAGCCGAACGGTGGCGTCCTGGTGGACAGTTTGCATTTCATGAGGTCGGGCAGCTCGTTCGAGGAACTGTCCCGAATTCCGCCGGCTCGGCTGCCGTTCGTGCACCTGTGCGATGCTCCTGCGGCCCCTCCGGGCTCTCGAGAAGGCCTGCTCTTCCAAGCTCGCGAAGAGCGCCTTCCTCCGGGAGAAGGCGGGCTCGATCTTGTCGGCTTTCTACGCCATTTGCCGTCGGGAACGTCACTTGCCCTTGAGGTGCCGATGATGGCCTTTACACGTGAGGCCGGGGCGCCCGCTGCGATCAAACGTGTGTATGACGCAACCGCCAGCCTCCTGAGAGGCAATTGCTTATGATGGTGAACGACCGTATCGGGCCGAATGGGAACTTGCCTGGTCATGAACTCGGTCTCTTCTAGGCTAAGGGTCAGCAGCATTGCCTGCTGCCGGCTAGGGAATTTCGGAACGCGGTGGCGGTCTCAGTCTGATTATAGCCTCGCCTAAGCGAGCTGCCCGGAGAAACTGTTGAGCCTTGCGCGGTTTCGCGAACATCGAGCTGGGGGAGCGGCATGCGACTCTCGCAGCCGAAGAATCGAAGCGCGAGGCGCCTAAAGACGTCCTTCTTAAACCTCTTATGGTCTGGGGCCGCTCCGTCTGCGGCACGGTGCCATTTTCTTGATCAGGGCCAGCAGATCGCTTGGTGCCGCGGAGGCGCAAGCCGGAGCGCCCCCGAGATCACGGCGATGAGGCAGCTAAGTTCCGGTGTAATTCCAGGCTTACGGGAACCGGATTTTTGAGGATGTCGAGCACTGGACAGTGTTGATCAACGGCATCTTTCAGACGCTGTATTTCGACCTCGGAGGCGGTACTGTCTATCGTCACGGTACCAAAAATATTCCGGAAGCCTGGGCGGACGTTAGCGTCAACATTGAACAAGCCTCGCAGATCGATCTCTCCTTCGAGCTTGACCGAGACGCTTCTGACCGGGATACCCAGAGCATCCGCGTAAAGCCGGTATGTGATCTCCTGGCAGGAACCGAGGGCCGCCAGAATGTATTCGACCGGATTGGGTGCGGTGTCTGTTCCGCCAAGGGCTGCGGGCTCATCGACCTTGATCGTGAATTGTCGGGTGCTGACGCTGCTGTCCACACCGCCTCCCAAACGGGAATGCGCCGAGAAGGTTGCGACAGCTTTTTCGGGTGAGCTGCGCAGCGCGGACTGCGTGCCCGTGAAAACGTCTTTGAACTTAAATCCCATTGTAACTTCCTTTAGCTGATCTTCGGACGTGGGCTCTGTATGACGGCATTCTAGTGAAGACGCTCGCGAAGCTCTGCTCAATGTCGAGCAGCATGTCGTCGATGCCGGCTGGGACTGCGACATCCCGCCGTCAACGAGTCTGAGGCGCTGCTTGAAGCCATATCGGCGGTCAGGCGCTGCGGCGAGCGAGTTCGGCGCCAGCATCGTTTCCAGTCCGCGACACGCCAAGCCAGGACAACACCTCGTCGCGCAGCCGAATGAAATTCGGATCGGATCGGTCGCGAGACACTGCGGCGGTCACGGGCAGAACCGTGGCTATCCGCCCGGGATGGGGATGCATGATGACGATCCGATCTCCGAGATAGACTGCTTCATCGACATCATGCGTGACGAGCACGGCGGTCGTGCCCTCGTGCCGGACGATCCGCTGCAGCTCGTCTTGCAAGCGCAGCCGGGTCAGCGCGTCGAGGGCCCCTAGCGGCTCGTCGAGCAGCAGAAAGCGCGGCTTCGTCACGAGCGCGCGGGCGATCGCCACGCGCTGAGCCATGCCACCCGACAATTGGGCGGGGTGGGCTTTGGCGAATTGATCGAGGCCGACGAGATGCAGGTGGTCACGAACGAGTTCGCCTCGTTCTGCAGCGCTCAACCCGCTTTGACGCAGCGCCGCCGCGACATTGGCCTCGACATTGAGCCAAGGCAAAAGCCTGTGCTCCTGGAAAACGATCGAGCGATCGAGACCCGGCCGTTCCACCCTGTGTCCATCGACCCGGATGTCTCCGTCATAGTCAGTGTCGAGGCCGAGGACGAGCCGCAGCAAGGTGGACTTGCCGCACCCCGAGGATCCCACGATGCTGACGAACTCGCCCTCGTCGACGGCAAGATGGATATGCGAGAGCGCCTGAACCTGACGGCCGGCGACACTGAACTTCTTGCTGACGTCAGTGATCTCCAGAGCGTGGCTCTTGCCACGTCCCTTTGCGGAAATGGCGACAGGACCGCTCATCGGATCCTCCAGCGTAGAAAGCGATGCTCAACGGCGCCGGCGATGACGTTGAATATGACGCCGACGCCACCAAGGAGGAGAACGCATAGCAGCAACAAATCCATGTGGAATAGTTGCTGGCCCTCGTTCATGCGCCCGCCGATACCCGGTGCGATGTTGAGCAAAAGCTCGGCCCCCACCGTCGCGGTCCAGGCGTAGATCAGCGCAGAATGAAGGCCCGTGAAGATTTGCGGCAGCGCACCCGGAATGGCAATGATCCGGGCGAAGTCGAACCAGCCGAAGGTCAGCACGTCGGCAAGCTCGCGATAGCTGCGCGGGATGCCGGACACGCCTTGCCAGGTGTTGATCAAGGTCGGCTGGAACGCCGCGAGCGCGATGAAGACGACCTTGCCGGCCTCGCCTCCGCCGAACCACATCGAGATGAGGGGCACCCAGGCGAAGAGGGCGATCTGGCGGTGTACCAGCAGCACCGGCCCGAGCAGACGTTCGATGAGGCGGGAAAATCCGATCGCCAGACCAAGCCCGATTCCGGCCACACTGCCACACACAAAACCGATCAGGTCGCGCTTGAGACTCGCCAGAAGATTGACGCCAAGGCCACTGCGGCTGAACTCTGCAACGCCTCGGGCCACCACCGCTTCCAGTGACGGTAGGAAACGCGGGTCAGCAACGCCGGCATGGGCGAGTAACTCCCAGATCGCCAGCAGCGCAATTGGTACCGCAAGTGGCCGCAAATGTCGGCCGATAAGGCGGAAGGGCGGCGGTGCGATGGAAGCGCTGCGCGACAGCCGCTCCCCACCTGCAATCGTGATCAGGCTCATCGTGGGGTCTCCGGACGCCAGCGTTGCAAATGGTTTTCGGTAAGCGTGAGCAGGCCATGGAAAGCCAATCCGATCAGGCCGACCACGATCATGGCCGAAAGAACGAGTTCCAGTTGAAAGAGCTGACGGCCATAAGCCATCAGGTATCCGAGCCCTTCGAACGATGCGATGAGTTCTACCGCAACCAGGGTCTGCCAGCCGTTGGCAAGGCCTTCTCGCAGCCCTGTAAAGATCGAGGGGATGGCGGAGGGCAGCACGATCATCGTGAGTTTCGACCATCGGCTGAACGAAAGGACACGGCCAAGCTCCACATAGGCCTCCGGAACGTCGCGCACGCCCTGGGATGTGTTCAGTACGACTGGAATGAAAGCTGACCATCCGATGACGATGATCTTCAAGCCTTCGTCAATGCCGACGATGAGAATGACGATCGGCATCCAGCCGAGGGTCGGGACCTGGCTGAGGGCCAGGAACAGCGGGTCGACGAATTCACGAAGGGTCTTCGACAGGCCAACTGCCGTGCCGAAGACGAGGCCCACCAGCGCACCGGCCGCAAATCCCTCCGCGACGCGCTTGAGGCTCGTCACCGTGCTGGAAAGCAGCGAGCCATCCTGGATGCCTTCCAACAACGTGTCGAACACGATCCACGGCGGCGGCAGAATCTGCTCCGGCAACTGGCCGAGGAGAGCGGCGACCGTCCAGGCCGTCAGAAGCCCTAGCGGCACTACGAGGCCGAGAGCCAGGGCGCCGGCTGCCGGGAAAATGCGCCGGTGAGTGGGGGCAGCACCGGCGGTGCTGTCCCCATGGCCACTCAGGGCCGTGGCTTGGCCGGCGCCCATCTTAGTTGCTCGCCGCTTTGGTGTGTTCGACCTCGCCCTCGGTCACTTTCTGGCCCTTCGCGTCAAAGGTGGGCCAGTAGTTCTCGAGCTTGAGGTCTGCCAGAGCCTGCTTGAGGTACTTGGTCTCGAACCAGCTGTCGATATCAACGTCCTTCTTGACGAGGCCATAGGCTTTGGCGCGCTCGGCCTGGTCCTTGTAGCGTGCGATGATGAAGTCATCGACGACGGGCGACATGCGATGGGCGAGGGGTTCGTCCTTGAAATCGGCCTCGAAACTTTCGACCGGCAGGCCGGCCTTCGACCAGAGCTCGAAAACCGCTTGGCGATTGGCCTCGTCCGAGCCGAAGCGCGCGGCCTTGACGAAGGCGCGCACGACCTTGGCCGTGAACTCTGGGTGCGCCTTCTCGAACTCCGCGGTGACGAGCAGCCCGGCGTTGCGCCCAAGCGTCGGGTCGTCGTTCTTGGTCGAGTAGATGATTTTGACCGCGCCGCGCTTGGCGAGGTCGAGATATTCCGAGCCTCCGAACGAAGCCTCGACATTGCCCGAGACGAGCGCGGCCGTGGCGGCATTCGAGTCGAGACTGACGAAGCGGATGTCCTTTTCAGTGAGGCCGTGCTTTTCGAGGACGCGGTCAGTGGCGATCTGCAAATTGGTACCGCGGAACTGTGCCACCTTGTGGCCCTTCAGGTCCTCCACGGTCTTGAGCTGCGAATCTGGGGGCACGGCGAGGTAAAGCGCATCATGGCTGCCAGCCGAGGCCAGGTATTTTGTCTGCAGGCCGCGCGAGCGGCCGACGATCGAAGGCAGATCGCCGAGACCGGCGGCGAAATCGAGCTGTCCGGCGGCGAGCGACTCGTTGAGGGCCGGGCCCGCGCCGCGGAAGAAGGTCCAGGAGACCTTGACGTCCGGAACGTCCTTGAACTCGGCTTCGACGAGTTGCTGCACGTTGGCCACGGCAGCGTAGTCACCATAGGCATAGGGCCGGTCATCGATGCCGGTTCCAGGATAGCCGATGCGAATGAGGGTCTCGGCCGATGCGGGAGCGGTGGCGAGCAGGCCGCCGATCAGGGCTGCGATATGGGCGAATTTCATGAGTGAGGATCCTGGCTGGAGGGAAAAGGTCAGGCGGCGCGGGCGACGGCGTCGCGAACGAGCTTTTTGCGGGTAACGCTGTGGCGGCCGTCGACGCTCACGGGGACGTCGCCGTCGAGAGTGGTGCGGCGCACGACACGGGCGCGGTCGCCATAGTCGTTGACAGCGTAATGCTGGGTGGCACGGTTGTCCCAAATGGCAACGTCGTTCGCTCGCCAGCGCCAGCGCACCGTGTTTTCAATCCGCAGGACATGAGACTGGAGGAGGGCGTAGAGCTGCTCGGAGTCGCTCTTCGAATAGCCGACGAAGCGCTGCACGAAGGAGCCGAGTACGAGCGAGCGCTCGCCGGTCTCCGGATGGATGCGCACCACGGGATGGTCGGTCTCGTAGACGGTGGAAGCGAAAACCTCTTCATAGTGACGGCGATCGGCCTCACTGGCATGCGGGCGCTGTGCCGCATAGTCATAGGCATTGCTATGGGTCGCCCACAGCTGTTCGGCGGTCGCCTTGAGCGCCGGTGGCAGGCTCTCGTAGGCCGCCACTGTGTTGGACCAAACCGTATCGCCGCCGACCTCGGGAATGGTCACGCCGCGCAGGATCGAGATTTTGGGATAGGCGTCAACGAAGGTGACGTCGGTGTGCCAGGCATCGGCGCGGCCACCTCGTGACGCGTCAAGTTCAAGGATCGACGTCGTGCCGTTGCGGACATGCTCGGTCGGATGTGGAACGAGATTGCCGAGGCGCTTGGAAAAACGCTCCTGCTCGGCATCGGTCAGCTGATCCTGGTCGCGGAAGAAGATCACCTTGTGCTGCAGCAGAGCGGCATTGACGGCTGCTATCGTCTCGTCGGTAAGGTCGCCCGAAAGCTTGATGCCGGCGATCTCGGCGCCGATCCGGCCGGCGACCGGTTTTATCGTCAGTGAGGATATGGTGGCTTGGGATTTGGTCATGATGGACTGCTCCTTGGTTGGGCCGCCGGCGTGGCTCGGCCCTTTGCCGGGTTCGTTGATTGGGAGTTGAATTATTCGGCCGCCTGGCTGCCAGGCTCGCGGTGAGGGGCACGATGAGCGGGATGCTTCAAGCCGAGGTTCTCGCGTAGAGTCCGGCCCTCGTATTCGGTGCGGAACAGGCCGCGGCGATGCAGCTCCGGGATGACCATCTCGATGAAATCGTCGAGCCCGGCGGGCACGGTCGGCGGCATGACGTTGAAGCCATCAGCGCCGCCTTTGTAGAAGCGCTCTTCGAGCTCGTTCGCGATGGTCTCAGCCGTCCCGACGAGCTGCCAATGACCGCGCGCCCCGGCGATGGTCTCGTAGAGCTGACGGATGGTGAGATTTTCTCGCTGGGCGAGATCGATGATCAGTTGCTGGCGGCTTTTGCCGCGCTCGGTCTCGCTCAGGTCCGGTAGCGGCCCGTCGAGGGGATAAGCGGAAAGATCGACACCGCCGGAGAGGTTCGACAGGAGCTCCAGCCCAACATCGGGATGGATCAGCGACTGGATCTCCTCGAACTTTTCGCGCGCCTCGGCTTCGGTTCGTCCCACCACCGGAAAGACGCCCGGCATGATCTTCAAGTCATCGGGATGGCGGCCATACTTCTCGAGGCGTCCCTTGAGGTCGGCATAGAAGCTCTGAGCCTCCTGGAGCGTCCGCTGGGCGGTGAAGACAACCTCGGCGGTGCGGGCTGCCAACTCCTTGCCCGCCTCGGAGGAGCCTGCCTGGACGACGATCGGGTGACCCTGTGGCGAGCGCGAGACCGTCAGCGGCCCGCGCACCCGAAAATGCCGTCCGCGGTGCCCGAGGATATGCAG
The DNA here is from genome assembly GCF_014843825.1 of Mesorhizobium silamurunense. Lineage (GTDB taxonomy): Bacteria > Pseudomonadota > Alphaproteobacteria > Rhizobiales > Rhizobiaceae > Mesorhizobium > Mesorhizobium silamurunense. The sequence goes on along the minus strand of NZ_JHQR01000162.1, from coordinate 27,810 downwards.
TTTCTCCGGGTCGAAGAAGAGGCCGCTATCCTTGTCGCGCAGGAAGGCGTCATCCTCCCAGCTGTTCCATAGGCCGAGCACGACATCGGCGAACTCTTCCGCCCGTGCGTAACGGTCCTGATGGGCGAACTGGCTGATGTTGCCGAAATTCGCCAATTCGAGCGGATTGGACGAGGTCACGAGGTTCCAGCCGGCCCTGCCGGCACTGATCTGATCGAGCGAGGCGAATTTGCGTGCCAGGTTGAACGGCTCATTGAACGTGGTGGAGGCTGTTGCCACGAGGCCGATGCGCTCCGTCACCACGGCGAGCGCCGACAGGAGCGTCAATGGCTCGAAGCCGACGGCCCATTCATCAGTTCGGGAGAGAGATTTGAGATCATCCGTATGGGCCGCTACCCCATCAGCCAGGAAGATCAGGTCGAATTTCGCACGTTCTGCCGCTTGGGCAAATGCGATGCGCTGTCTGAGGCTCGTCGTCGCATCCGCGGCGGTGTCCGGATGGCGCCATGCCGCCACATGGTGGCCAGCTGGATACATAAAGGCGCCAAGCCGCAGCTTTCCAACCTTGCTCACCTTCAGTCTCCTTTTTTCAGTCAACAATAGAAATTCACGATGAGGACGGCGCTTTGGGGGAGTGTGCGATCTGTCAGGATTTCGGCGGCCTTGCTGACGGCCAACAAGTTGCCGGCGTCATCCTTTCCCCCGCCACTGCTTCAGGCGGCCAGGCTGACGCTGCCCGCACCTCCAACCAGCCGACACGCTTCGGCTACGGCTTGCTCCGTTCGTTTGCGGATGGCTTCGGATATGATGACGCCATCGGCGAAATCGCGGTCAGAGGCGTAGACACCTGTCGGGATGGTCAACGCTTCGAAGAAGCCAAAGAGCGGGCGAAGCTGATGTTCCACGACGAGGGAATGACGTTCGCCGCCCCCAGTCGCTGCAAGGATGATTGGCTTTCCCCTCAGCGAGGTCGGCTCGAGCAGATCGAAAAAATGCTTGAATAGCCCGGTGTAGCTGCCTTTGAAGGTCGGCGAGCCAACCACCAGGACCGCAGCGCCCGACAATTGCTCGACGATGTTTCGGGCCGATGGATCAAGGTCGCCAAGCCGCCTGGCCTGTGCGAGGGAGGGTCCGAAATCCTCGATATCGAAAGTAGCCGAAGAGGCGCCGATTTTCTTCGCTACCTGCCCGACTATATGGTCGACGAATGCCCTGGTTTTCGAAGGACGAGTAACATTGCCCGATACCCCTATCGCGAACTTCTTCGACATTCCTGGCTCCCTCAAAGCGATCAACGCAATTTAACTCTATCGATTTAATAGAGTTAAAAGAGAGAGCGTATTTCAAAAACAAGCCGCCAATCGGATTGAGTTTGCCGAACATCGACTGCGATTGGTTCATTCGATTACCAGGAAGCTGAGGAGATCTTCTTTTGTGCGGTTGGTGAAACAAAGTGGGTAACCTCGCATCCGCGATCGTGGTGCCTGCGGATCAGTCGTCGGATGGGGACGTCGTGATGGCGTTGATCAAACTATGCGAACCGAGATCGTGGTAAGGCACGCCGTCGCGGAGTATGGGGGTAGGTGCGGTGAGCATCGAAGCAGCGACGGCCAGGATCGCCTTCTTTGCGCCGCGACGTGCCCTTGAGAGACGCAAGAATTGAGCTTGTAGATAGCTGCTTGACCGACCCCGCGCCCAGGCGGCGGTGAACCGCGCGGTCTTCAACCAAGTGCCGCTCTTGCGCACGACCGTGGAGCGAAGCTTTGCCGGCGCTCTCATTGGTGCGATATTCACGTCGGCCAGCAACTCGGCCGCGGCGGCATAGGGCCGTGGCAGGAAACAGCGCGGGCTCTTCAGGCGCACGTCGTCGAACAGGGTATGGAAGGTGTGGTCGGCCCCAGCGGCGGTCTGAAGACGGACAGTGTTCAGGGTCTTATTGACAGGACCGGAAGAGCCATCGAGCCGTCACAGCCGTTCGAATGGCCGCATCTCGTTTCTGCGTTGTCATCGCGGGAAATTATTTGGCCTCGCGGTTCGATTTCCTGAAAGATCATGGAAAAGCTGGGATGTGGTATCGAGCTTCCCCGCAGCGGCTCAATCACGGGCGCCGTGTACTATCCCGCTCCACGACTTGGAATCCGACGTCGACGATCCGGGAGGAGTGGTCGTTGCCTTGAAGCCGATTGACGATAATTTCTGCAGCTTTCCGACCAAGGTCTACCCGGTCGACTTTTATGGTTGTCAATGAAGGATTTATTGACGCTGCGATTGTGAGATCGTCAAAGCCCGCAATCGCAAGCCGTGCTGGAACATTGATGCCTCGCCGCTGGCACTCTAACAAACCTCCAACGGCCATGACATCAGTGGCGAAAATCATGGCTTCAACTCCAACGTTAGATGCCATCGCCAGCCGGACTGCCTCCGCTCCACCATCAAAACTGTTTTCACAGCGGATGACATCGGTTTTCAGTTCGAGTCCCGTAGAGACTGCCGAACGAAAACCTTCCAAGCGGTCATCGATACGGTCGTCAAAATCCCTGGTGACAGTCACGTACCAGATGCGGCGATAGCCACGATTAATGAGCAGTCTGGTCAGGTCGACACTGGCATTGAAATTGGAGTATCCGACGACTGTATCGATCGGACGATCGGTCAGGTTGCTCCCTTCGACCACGGGGATTCCTGATCGCTGCAAGGTAGAGCGTACCGCCTCCGAATGTCGGACCCCTGTGACGTAGATGGCATCGGGCCTGCGAGCCAGGAATGCTTCGATGACCTGCAGTTCGACTTGGTCCGAATACCCGGATGCGCCGATCATCAAATTCATGCCATGCGCATGCAGGACATCGGTCATGCCCTGGATGACTTCAGAATGCTGCGTGTTGCCAATCACCGGGATGATGGCGGCGATCAAACCCGTTCGATTGGCTGCCAAACTCCGGGCTACCAGGTTGGGAACGTAGCCAAGTTCCGCGATCGCGTGCAAAACCTTTTGTCGCGTTGCGGCCGAAACATTTGCCGAACCGTTCAAAACTCGCGAAACCGTGCCAACGCCGACCGCTGCCCGTTTAGCGACGTCTGACAAGCGAACCGTGCTGTCCAACTAGGCCTCCAAATATTTGAGAGTGATGGAATCTAAAAGACCTCCGCGACGCAAAGCCGACAATACCAATAGCGAACTTGTGGAAGCGCTTCCAATATTTTCTTGACCAGCGAGCGAAAATGAATAAATGTCCCATGGAAGCGCTTCCAATGGATGTGGAATTTTGGAGGGTTCGATGGATCATTTGGCCGGCGCATCTGCAAAATATCAGGTTGCGATCGTCACTGGTGCAGCGAAGGGTCTAGGGCTAGCGATCGCCAAACGTCTCGCCGACGACGGGTGCCGAGTAGCACTGTGGGATATCGACTTTTCCAGGTATGAGATGCAGGCCGGCTTCACGCCAGCGATGAAGCAAGTGGTGGACGTCGCTGACATGGATGCAGTCGACAAAGCGTTTCGCAACACCGTCGAGGCGCTGGGCCACGTCGACATCTTGGTCAACAACGCGGGTGTCAACGGCCCCATCGCGAACACCTGCGAATATCCTGTGAAGGACTGGAAACGCGTTTTGGCAATTGACCTGAACGGGGTCTTTTTTTGCTGTCGCACCGCGATCACTCACATGATCGACCGAAGGTACGGCAGAATTATCAATATAGCGTCGATCGCTGGCAAAGAAGGCAATGCAGGCGGAAGTGCTTATGCAGCCGCAAAAGGCAGCGTGATCGCCTACACAAAATCGATTGCCAAGGAACTCGCAAGGACGGGAGTCCTCGTCAATTGCGTCGCTCCCACAATGGCCGAGACTGAGTTGCTTCAAGAGATGACTCCCGAGTTCATCACGGCAATCAAGGGAAAAATCCCGATGGGCCGCTTCGTGACTGGAGAGGAAGTCGCGGCGATGGTCGCGTTTGCCGCAAGTCCGGCTGCAGTTTTACCACAGGTTTCACCTTCGACATCACAGGAGGGCGCGCGACCTACTGAGGCCGAGACGTCGACCTTGAGGAGGTGATGGCCGCCTTCGCGGCTATGTCGACGAACACCGTGGGAGGAAAAATTGCCGAAAGCCAATGTGAACATACGTGACGGGATCGGCGTGAGCGAACGTTCGAACGTTCGCCGCTTCCTTTCACGCAGAGAGCTGACAGGGCGCCTGTGGCTGAGTGTATTCTACCTGATGCTGGTCATCTTCACCGCGATGCCGATCGCGTCGCTGGTTGTTCGCGGCTTTGTCGACACCGAAAACAGCCGCGTCGTCCTAACCTTGAACGCAGTCTCTGCGGTGCTGGCGGAACCAAGCTACTGGGCGGCAATGTGGAATACGGTCGTCATATCAATCGGAGCGATGCTGCTCGCGACCGCTATCGGCGTTATTCTCGCCTGGTGTCTTGTGAGAACGAATGTTCCTTGGGCGCGCCTCCTCGAGCAGCTTGCGACATTACCGATCTTCATCCCGCCTTTCATCGGAGCATTTGCCTGGGTTCTGATCGGGGCGCCTCGTGTGGGACTTCTCAACATGACATTTCGCGGCCTGGGTGCCGGCGAACTCGTCGACATTTACACCTATCTGGGCATCATCTGGACGACAGCCATCTACATCGCGCCTTACGTCATGATGATCGTGGCGGCCGCGCTCAGAAATATGGACCCAAGCCTGGAAGAGGCCGCGCAGATCTCCGGCCTCAACCGTTTCCGCACCATGCTATTGATCACGTTGCCGTCGTAGCCCCGTCCATTCTCTCGGGGGCCGTGCTCTCCTTTGCTATCTGTATCGGGTTGTTCGGAACACCGGTACTCCTTGGCATGACCAAGGAAATCTACATGGTCACGACCCGGATCTACACGGAGCTGCAGCATTTCCCACCGAACTTCGGCATCGTCGCGATACTGGCAATCTATCTGATGGTCCTTTCTGCGATCGCCAGCCTTCTGCAAGGTTGGGCTCTGAAAGGACGTTCATTCGTGACGGTGACCGGCAAAGGTTTCCGGCCGCGCATCATCAGCCTGGCCAGCGGTCGCTATGTGGTCGCAGCCATGATCTGGCTTTATCTCGTCCTCACGGTCGTCGGCCCGGTCACGATCATCACTGCCGCGGCATTTTCGCCCTTTACGTGGTCGGGCAAGTTCACCTGGGCTAATATCATCTTCCTCTGGACGTCCGAGGATGTTCGCTCCACGCTTTGGAACAGCGTTGTAATCACGATCATTGCGGCTACGGCGACAACCGTACTGGGGTTCGTCGCGTCCTGGATCACCGTGCGCACACGGATGGCCGGCAGGGAAATTCTTCAATTCGTCGTCCTGTTGCCGATGTCTATCCCGAGCTTGGCATTTGCCCTTGGCGTGAGCTTCTTCTGGCTCTGGATGCCTTGGAGTGTCTACGGCACGATCTGGATTATCATCATCGGTCTCATTGGCCGGTATCTCAGTATTCCGTGCGAACGGTCAGCAGCAGCCTGATGCAGATCCATCCCGAACTCGAGGAAAGCGCGCGAGTCTCGGGCTTTGGTTGGTTGAGCACGGTCGGCCGCATCACTCTGCCGCTGGTTCTGCCTGCGATCATTTCAAGCTGGGTCATGGTCTACAGCATCTACATCTCTGAGCTCTCCATGGTGCTGCCGCTCTACACGGCGAACACGAGAACGCTGTCGATCCTCAGCTTCGATACCTGGGCCGTCGGAGAGTTCTCGCAGGTCGCCTCCCTTTCACTATTGCAGCTTGTCCTGGGCGCCGGGGTGATGTGGTTAATCACGGCTCTCACACGCCAGCGCCACGCGACGGCTGTTTAACCTATAGGCTCTGGAGGATAGCCATGAGCGTGCAAGTTCGGCAAATGGTGAAAAGCTTCGGTGCGTTCCGGGCAATCGATGATCTCAGCGTCACGTTTCAGTCTGGCAAGATTTCCGTCCTGCTTGGCGCCAGCGGTTGCGGCAAGACGACGACGTTGCGCTGCATCGCTGGTCTGGAGAACCCGAATGGCGGAGAGATCAGGATCGAGGATGAACCTGTTTTCTCGTCAGCTCGCGGAATAGATCTGCCGCCGGAGAAGCGTCGGCTCGGCATGGTCTTTCAATCCTATGCGGTATGGCCGCATCTGACCGTCAAGGGCAATGTCGGAATGCCTCTGCGGGCACAAAACGTACCGAAAGAGCAAATCGAGAGGCGCGTCCAGGAGACCCTCGCAATCGTTGGGCTTTCAGAGCAGGCTGAGAAGAGCGCAATGAAGCTTTCCGGCGGCCAGCAGCAGCGCGTCTCAATAGTTTTCCATCGGACGGGCCCGACCCCGAAGGATGAAGCTTTGCAGTGGTCGGGCTGGGCTGTTGTGCGGTAGGATTTGCGGCGGCGCTGGGATCGAGGTCGGCCTCGCGTTGGTGCTTCGAGCCCGTTCAATAGTTGGACCTGGAACCCTGCGAGCACCCCGAATTGCTGACAATGGGCGGCAAAGCCCGTGATCGCGACTAGTAGATTTCGATAACGAGGGTTCTTCCCGGCGTCGCACCACGAAGGAGGAAGACCCATGGATGTGCTCTATCCACGTTGCGCGGGCCTGGACGTTCACAAGGACACGATCGTGGCCTGCGTGCGTTGCGTGTCGCCGCCGCCGCACCGCGAAACCCGCAGTTTTGCCACGACAACGCGAGAGCTGCTGGAGCTGTCGGAGTGGCTGAGTTCGCATGGCTGCACACATGTGGCCATGGAGGCGACAGGCATCTACTGGCGGCCGGTCTGGCACATTCTGGAAGACGGCTTCACACTGATCCTGGCCAATGCCCGGCACATCAAGAACGTCCCCGGCCGCAAGACCGACGTCAATGACGCCATGTGGATCGCCGATCTCCTGGCGCACGGGCTGATCCGGGCGAGCTTCGTGCCACCGGCCCCGATCCAGGAACTGCGCGACCTCACCCGCACCCGCAAGCAGCTCGTGCGCGAGATCGCCCAGCATTCGCTGCGCATCCAAAAGGTGCTGGAGGACGCCAACATCAAGCTGGGCAGCGTGCTGTCCGACGTGCTGGGCGCCTCGGGCAGAGCCATATTGTTGGCACTCATCGGCGGCGAGAGCGACCCCGAGCGGTTGGCCGATCTGGCGCAAGGAACCGCGCGGCGCAAGCGCTCCGCTCTGGTTGAGGCGTTGCGTGGCCGGGTGAGCGGGCACCATTGCATGATACTCAAGCTGCATCTGGACCTCATAGCCGACCTCGAACGGGCGCTGAGCGAGGTGGACGCCGCCGTGGGAAAAGCCTTGGCGCCGATCAATGAGCGTGCCCGCCTGCTGACGACCATGCCGGGGATCAGTGATCTCGTCGCCCAGGTCGTCGTGGCGGAGATCGGCGTCGACATGGCGCGCTTTCCCACCGCAGGTCACCTCATCTCCTGGGCCGGCCTGTGCCCGCGCAACGACGAGAGCGCCGGCAAGCGCCGCTCCACGCGTGGGCGCAAGAGCGGCACTTGGTTGAAGACCACGCTGGTCACCGCCGCCTGGGCGGCGGTACGCGTCAAGGCCAGCTACTTGCATGCCCAATTCTTGCGCCTCAAGGCACGTCGCGGCGCAAAGAAGGCGATCCTGGCCGTTGCCGCTTCGATGCTCACCGCCGCCTACTTCATGCTCCGCGACGGCGTGCCTTATCGCGATCTTGGTCCGCGCCACTTCGATCAGCGCCTGCGTGACAACACCATCCGACGACTGATCCGCAGGCTCCACGATCTCGGATGCGAGGTTACCCACATTGTTCCACCAACCGCACAAAAGGAGACCTCTTCAGCTTCTTAGTAGCGCGATGTCTGGTGGGAAACCCCCGCCTCATCTTGATGGATGAACCTTTGAGCAACCTCGATGCGCGGCTGCGGGTCGAAATGCGCCACGAGATTCGTCAGTTGCAGCAACGGATTGGCGCAACGATCCTGTTCGTCACACACGACCAGGAGGAGGCGAGGTCCCTTGCGGACGAAATCTTCCTGTTCAACAACGGCAAGGTCGAGCAACAGGGATCTCCTGAGGATCTCTACTTCCATCCAGCCGCCCGCTACGTCGCTGAGTTCCTCGGAAAGGCAAACCTCTTTCCAGTGACGCTGAGAGGCGAGGGCGAAGAGACAGCTATTTATGCCGCAGGATCAGACTACTTGATCACCAAGGGTGACATCGTTCGTCAAAGCAGGGGCGATGAAGCGCTTTGCATGATACGCCCCGAATGCTGGCAGATCGGCCCCGCTGAAGGCGACTGCGTTGGTCTACCTGCGACCGTCGTGGAGGCTGTGTTCGTTGGCGACCGCCGCGAGCTGCACGTCGATACACGCATCGGGCCACAGACTGTCGTCATACCGGCGCTTCTCTGCCGGCGCTCGTCTCTCTTTAACGATCGACCCGCAGCAGATTCATCTGCTGCACGATCGTCCCTAGCAACCGATTGCCGGGCAACCACTCGAGGTCGGTGCCTGGCTGACAGTGAACCGTCGAACCATCCAAGGGAGGAACCGTGATGGATCATAATAAGAGCAGACGCAGATTCATGTTGCTGGCAGCGGCAGCACTCGCGATATCAATGAGACTGGCAGGTTTCGGAACGGCCCACGCCGCTGACGATGCCTTGATTGCAGCCGCCGAGAAGGAAGCTGAGCTGGCCGTCTATGGCGACCCCTTCGTCGTTCCGATCCTTCTCAAGAACTTCAGCGCGAAATATCCCAACATCCGGGTGACGTCCGCCACCGGCGACGGCTGGCAAATCTACAATCGTTTCGTGTCGGAGAATAACTCAGGCAGGCCTCTGATGGACGTCATGTATCAGGCAGAAGATACCGTCATCACCGCCCAGCAGGCGGGCTTTCTCGCAGACTTCAAGACGACGGAGAGACGCCAATCTCTCCAAACTGGCGATACCTGCCGGCGCATCCTACGTCCGCGGCAATGGTAATCTGATCCTGTTCGCGTTCAATCGGGATGCTCTCGGAGCGGTTGCCAAGCCGGCCGACTGGACCGACTTTGCCAATCCTCCGGCCGAGTGGGAAGGGCTGATCGCGACAACCAATCCGGCTTCGTCGTCGGCCACCTTCGCCGCGATCGCCAGCATCTATCAGAAGTTTGGACCAGAAAAGGGCGGCGAGATCCTCAGAGGATTGCGCAAGACCAAGGCTGAGCTGAACCCATCCATGGTGTGATGGCTACAAAACTGCAGACCGGCGAACGCCCGCTCGATTTCTTCAATATCACCACCGCCGTCTCCGGCGTGCGGGCCAAGGGAGCACCGGTTGATCTCCTGGTTCCGGCGAGCGGGGCCGTTGCCCAGTTCAACGCGATCGGCATCAACAAGAACGCGCCGCATCCGAATGCTGCTCGCCTTCTCGCTGAGTTCGCGCTCAGTCAAGAGATGCAGACAGCCTTCGCGGCAGCAGGCGTCTACCCGGTGAGGGGCGGTATCGCGTCGTCCAACGGTCTTCCGGATATCAATTCCACGAAGCTGATTGAACTGGATCTGGCCGCCGCACTCAAGGAGCGGGATCAGATCTTGAACTGGTGGTCTGAAAACACCGGCTTCAAGTATCGCTAGTCGCGCCAGGCAACCGAAACAGGCCTGAGGAACGTGAAAATGCAGCAACAGATCGATCTGAGACAGGTTTCGGTTGCCAACTTGACCATCGGCAGAGTGGACCCCGTCCGCTTTGTCGAGACAGCAGCGTCCGCCGGTTTTGGCGCGGTGGGCCTGTTGCTGATGACCGCGACGCCTCAACCGCTCGAGTTCGAGATCATTGGCAAGCCAGACGTCATGCGAACTCTGAAGTCGGCGCTCAAAAGCAATGCCATGCGGGTGTTCGATGTCGAGGCCTTCGTTCTTTCGCCGTCAGCGGATTTGGCCAGGTTCAGAAAGGCCATGGAGACAGGCGCCGAGCTTGGCGCCACACATATCTCAGCGATCGGCACGCAGCTGTCGAAGGACGGCAAGTTTCTAAGCAATAGCGAACGCGAGGACTTGTTCGGGCGTCTCTGCGATCAAGCCGCCCAATACGGCCTGCACGTGGGCGTCGAGTACATGCTGTATCGGGATGTGGCGACATGGCGAGATGCTCTTGATCTGGTGCAAAGCGCCGGTCGATCTAACGCCGGCTTGATCATCGATGTTCTTCATCACTACCGCGGCGCCGGCACAGCTGACGATCTCGCATCCATCCCTTCGAACCAGATCGCCTATGCTCAGCTTTCCGATGCAACCAAGGTTTCGCCCAGCATTCACAACCTTCCGGCAGAAGCTCGCGGCGACAGACTGGCTCTCGGGGACGGGGTGATCCCACTTTCCGATTACCTTGATGCTTTGCCTGACGAGACGCAGTTGGTCATCGAGACGCCAATCGGGAACCAGCTTGCCTGGACGGTCAGCGATCGGATGCAGTCCGCCGCTCACAGGTCACGAGAGTTCTTTCAGAAGCGAGCTTCGGCATCCGCTAAATTGTCGTGATCGCCATGCTCAAGCCGATCTTCATATTAAATTGGCCAAACCTCAACCTCTTGGGCGAGCGAGAGCGTGCGATCTATTGGGGCTGACACGCTGGCGGAATTAGAGCTCGTGCGTCGAACGATCAAAGCATTGCGGCATGACGGTCCATTTCTGACAGACCCCGCCCCTTTAATATTCGCGCACCCTATTCCCAAGAACTGCTGCGCATTTCAGTGAATGAGCCCATGACGGTCGGTTGGGATGCCAAATAGCAGTTGTCGTTCGTCGTCGGTCAGCAGGCCGCCAGCCATCCGATCCTTCCTCCCGGTACGCGCGATACCTGCCTTTGAAGAAGGCGCGATGCTCGGCCGCCGACCAGGAAATAGCGCAGATGGCAGAGCTCGAATGGGGGACGCGTCTTCGCCATGACTCGCATCATTTCGCTCTCCCGTCTCGTGCAATAAGCACCCCTAGAAGGCGCTCGCCGGCAACCTCCGGCGCACCCGAATTGTCGATCTGTAGCACATCGTCACCTTCGACGCTTTGCTGCTTGCTCCGCCGGCACTATGCCGATCTCCTCGAAGCCAGAGCGGCGCTCGCAAGGGTTGCGGGCATATGGGAGCACGAATTTTTGCCATTTCGTGCTTTCTCTGGAATGCCATTCGTCGCTAAAGCACTGCAATGAGCTCAAGAAGATAAAACCGTTCGGCGGGTTTCCTCCCATTCCGCTGGACGGTGTTCCCCTCGAAGGTTTTGACCTTCGTTTGGCCGGGCCGTATTCGAGCCCGGCCATTTTTTTGTTCCGGGGCGCTGCTTGTTCGACGCTGCTGGAACGCGTTCTCCATCAAGGTCGGCGTCGGCACGACACCCGGAATCGCCGAGCTTCGGCTTACCGGGAGACCCATCCCTCACTTGGTCCGGCGCGGTTTTGAGGAGGCAATCAGTTTTTCGAGTGCCTCTTGTCCTGACAATCGTTTTCCGGTTTCGATGAGGCTCGGAGCATCAGCATCTGGCCAAATAGGCGTTACCCGCTGGCAAATTTATAACTTCGTTGGTTGCTCCCGGGCGTTGTGCCGAGCTGCCTCGCGAATGGTCTGCAAGAGGATTGTAAAGGCCGGCGAGGGGGCGGTGTCGGTCCGCATCGTCAGGCCGACCGGCCCTTTGGTCTCCTCGGTGTCGACCGGCAAAGCGACGAAGGCGCGGCTGGCGATTTCGTTGGCCACCACGCCGGCCGAAATGATCCAAACCGCATCGCTCTGTCGCATGAAGGAGCGACCGAAGGAGTCCGAGATAGTTTCGATCTCGGTTGCGGGCGCGGTCATGCCATTGGTGATGAACAGGCGGTCGACAAAGGGGCGAATGACGGATTCCCGCGTCGGCATCAGCACCGGGAATTCGTCGAGCCTTGCGAAGATGTCTGCTCCCGGTTCGAGCAGCGGATGTCCGGCCCGCACCACGAACAGCACCTGTTCGGAATAGAGGTGTTCGAAGAAGAAGCCGGTCATGTTTTCGGGCGCCGCCAGCCGGCCGACGACGAGATCCAGCGCGCCGATGCGCAATTGTTCGAGCAGCACGGCATTCTCGCCGGTGACGATCTTGATCGCCGCACCGGTGCTTTCTTTCAGAAACAGGCTCATGGCCTGTGGCATGACCTTCGCCGATACTGTCGGCAGCGCGCCGATGCGGATCGGATGGCGATTGATGGCGCCGTCCTGGCGAACGGAATCGACGCCGCGCTTCAACGCCGTAATCGCCGAGCCGGCATGGCCGAGGAAGATCTCGCCGAGCCTTGTGACGCGGATGCCGCGCCCGTCACGCTCGACAACGGCGACACCGAGCGCCTCCTCCAACTCACGCAACGTCTTGGTCACCGCCGGCGCGCTGACATGCAGGAAGTCGGCGGCGCGAGCCACGCTGCCTTGCCGCGCGACCTCCAGGAAGGCCTGCAGATGACGGAAGCGGATGCGGCCCTCGGCCATAATTTGATAACCCCTGAGTTAATGGAATGGCGCAAAATATCATTTTACCGAACCAAATGCCTTGTGCAATGTGGGGGTGGAGGATCGAAATCGTGCCATTCGTCACCATCGGCGGCATCACGCTGCATCACCGCCACGTCAGGGCGGCCGGCAATGCGCGCGCGATCATATTCATCAATTCGTTGGGCACCGACTTCCGGATCTGGGACGACGTTGTCGCTGCACTTGATGGCGAAATGTCCTGGCTGGTCTATGACAAGCGCGGCTACGGACTGTCCGACATCGGCGACATCAGGTCGATCGACGATCATGTCGACGATCTCTTGGGGCTCGTCGATCATTTCGGGTTGGAGAAGGTCGTGCTGTGCGGCCTGTCGGTCGGCGGCATGATCGCGCAAGGGCTCTATGCCAGGCGCCCGGAGATCGTCGAGGCCATGATCCTGTGCGACACGGCCCACAAGATCGGTACCAACGAGAGCTGGAACACACGCATCGCGGTGGTTGAACGCAAGGGTATCCAGGCCATTGCCGACGGCGTGCTCAAGGTGTGGTTCACCCCCGCCTTCCATACCGCACGGGTGGCCGAGCTTGACGGCTATTGGAACATGATGACCCGGCAAGCACTCGCCGGCTACATCGGGACTTGCAGGGCCGTCCGCGACGCTGATTTTACTGACGCGGCGCGTCGCATCGCGGTGCCGACGTTCTGCGTCGTCGGCGACCAGGATGGCTCGACGCCGCCCGATCTCGTCCGCTCGCTGGCCGCTCTGATCCCCGGTGCGCGTTTCGAGATCATCCGCGATGCCGGGCACATTCCTTGCGTCGAACAACCCAAGGCGCTGGTCGCGCTGATCCGCGATTTTGTCGCATCGCTTGCCCCTGGAGCACAAACCCATGGATGAAGTCCCCGGCAACGCAGCCAGATATCGCACCGGCCTCGCGGTGCGGCGCGCCGTGCTCGGCGACCGCCATGTCGACCGGGCCGAGGTCACCGCCACGGATTTCGACCAGCCTTTCCAGGAGCTGATCACCGAGGCTGCCTGGGGGACGGTGTGGTCGCGGCCGGGTCTCAGCAAGCGCGAGCGCTCGATCGTCACGCTGGCGCTGCTGGCCGCACTCGGCCATGATGAAGAGGTCGCCCTGCATGTGCGCGCCACGGCCAACACCGGTGCCACGCGCGACGATATCTGCGAGGCGTTCCTGCATGTCGCCATCTATGCCGGCGTGCCGGCCAGAGTGCAACCATCGATGAATTGACCGATCAAAAGAAGGGATCGCCAAGTTGAAATAACCGAGGCTGCGGAGACGGAAGACCGTGCAGGAGAGATGGCACCCGACACGTCGAAGGAGCAACCCCAACTGTTGGAGAAAAACTTGCCCCATATCATCGTGCTCGGCGCGGGATCCTGACGGTGCGTCTGGGAAACAATAGGGTGCCCCAACCGGCTTTACATCTTGTGCACGTGAGGGCGGCCCTAATCGGTGGGCGGCTTCTTCGGAATACACGATCGTCGGGGCTCGAAGGACCCTGTATCCCCACAGGTACACCGGTGCCGGTGGCGGCGTGACCCAAGAATAGTGCAAGAGGAGAAACGACTTTGATCCGAATTGCCGATACCAAGACCCTCGCCAGCGAACTGAGATCGCGTTACGATCCCCCGCGGGCGGTGGCCATCATTAGCCGCATTCTGCAAAAAGCCCTGTTTGCCGGACTTTCTGACGAAGTCGTCTTCTGGGCTCTGGTCCATGCCCACTATCGCGGCGGCGACCTCTGCGCACCGGTGGAAAACCAGCTTGCAGCGTTCTCCAAATTCATCCTGCGCGATGAATCCGAGTCGAACTGACGAAAATTACGTTCGGCCCTGGGCCAGACATCGGTCGGCGCGACGATGATCGACGCGCTGTCGGGGGGCGGCGCATTGGCCGCGATCCCCGTCGCGGTCGGGAAGTCGCCAGGACCGATCTGCGGTTGAGCGCATACCGTCGATTGTTGTCCGGTAAAACAGGACACATCGTAACCCGAGCCCCGGACCAGATAGGAACAGACGCTGACGCCATTACCGTCTTTGACATTGCGGGCGTTACAGTCGCCGCCCGCCGCATAGTTGGCGAGCTTACCCTTAGCGCCGCAGCCGAATTGGCAGGCCATCAGGATCGCCGACTGGTCAATCGTTGCGCACTGGCCGCCCGAACAAACCTGCTGGCCGACGAGAGAGTCGAGGCCATTGTTCTGCGCCTGGGCCCAGGAATCCTGTTCGTATTTCGTCCAAGCTGCGGTCTGCGCCGATGGATCGTCCAGAAAGCTCTGTGCGCTACCGCTGTAGTAGCGTCCGAACGTACCGGGGCAGAATTGAAAGGCGCCGAGGCAGCCGTATTGGTTTGTCGTTCCGAAATTGCCCTCGCTCCCGGAGACCTTGGCGGCGAAGTTCGCGCAGTTCGCGGGCATCCCCGCGTCGATGAGGCTAGCGGCCGATTGCCCGGCGAGGGCAGTGGCGGCCGAGAGCGACAAAATGAGACCGGCGTCGAACAGGATTTGCCGGAGAGCGGCTCGCGTCCTCACGGCTTGCCTCCACCTATCTCGAACCTCAAATCGCCGTTCAAGAGTTCCTTACCGTCCGCGCTCAGATGAAAGGGGGCCTTTGCGAAGGCGGCCTGCGCCCCCGATTTCCGCAAAGCCGCAAAACGTGGATCATCTGGTGGGATCACCTGATGCATCATGTCGTCGATCACGACAGTCTTCTTCCCGTCGGCTGATGTCCGAACCAGCCGGGTCGGACAGGCCGTCGAATCACAACCGGCGTTCCAGATTTGGGATATCAGCCAGTCGCCTTGTGCAGACTTCAACGTGTATTCATGGATGATGACGGTCCCGGCCGGTGACGGCGCCAAAGCGGGCCCTGCCCAAACGCCGTCAGGATCCTTGGCAATGTTTCGGTAGGAGGTCTTGTAGGCGAACGCGGCATCGGCGGCCTTGGCCGGTGCGGTGGGCATGAGTGCGGCCGCGCAGGCCAGGACAAGTCCGATGATGGGGGGGCGGGTCATGCGATACTCCTGAAGGCAGGGTGAGAGAGAGGAACCATGGCCAAGTTCACGGAGGTGGGAGTGGCAGCGTGAGCGAGCAGCCCTCGACAGCTTGATGGGCGACGATCGTGCCCGTCTTCAGGGTCTTGGTCTTGATGTCATAGGAGACGTAAGAGCCCGAACCGAGAGGATCGCCGCCCACCGCCTTTGGACCCATCTCAAGGAAGCAGGCGCGCCCGCCCTCCAACGTGCGGACCAGCAGACCATCGTAGATCGCGATGCGCAGCGGGCAGAGCTTGACGGTCACGCCGGCGGCAAGCACGCCCTTGAGTGTGCAACCCGTAGCGGTATCGAGGACACTAAAGACCACGGATCGTTTGGTGCTCCAGATGACAAAATGCGCCTCGACCGCCGGTGCATTGGCACCCGCAAATCGCGTATCGCCGCGAGCTGCATAGGCGCGGTTGTTGGCTTCGATCGCATCCTTCCAGATATCAGCATAGGTTGCGGTATCGGCGGATGGCCGCTGCATGTCCGCATAAGAAACGCTGCGCCAGGCGGAGGGGTCGGGCGTTCGCTCCTGGGCGCTGATCGATGATGTCGCCGCGAGCGAGACCAGCGCAGCAACGACAATCGTCACGGCAAAGCGACCGAAGGTCTTCGGACGGGCTTCATGCCTTTCTATTCTAACATCTAATATGTTGTCAGTTGTCGGCATCATGCGGAATCTTGCTTGATCGCGTCGTTGCTATTGGTAGCGGCTTCGGCCAGGCACCCACCACCACCTGTCCGTGGGCGAGTGTTCTCCAGTTCGCCAGGGTACGGCGGTGACTGGTGGGTAGACCGTCTGCATGTTCCAGGCCGAACGGTAATAGTAGAAGTTCACGGTCTCGCGACCGACACGTTGCCCCGATGGGTCGAGAAAATCCGTGGCGCAGTGGACGACTGGACCGTTATAGCGCGCCACGCGCGCTGTCCGTCCGTCAAGAGCGCCAGGCTTGCAGCCAAAGAGCCATATCGAGGCGGGATAGCGGCGCAAGACGCCTGGCGCCCGGACGACTAGCCGACGATAGGCGTCGTTGGCTTGCGGCTGTGTCGGATAGGCAAAGCGCTCCGTCAGAACCGGCGCGAAGGTCGAACGATCCGGGGCGTATTCGAGCCGCCCGGGCTGGACCCGTCCAGGTCGATACAAAGGATCCGTCGCCGGCGGCAGCGTCGCGTCGGCGGCGGGCGTCGCGATGGGTTGGGCGCACCCGGCCAAGACGAGCGCGACCCCGAAAGGGAGGAAAGCCGACCGGAACATCACGGCGCACCCTGTTGGCCGATCGCCGCGATGGCACGGTGTTGAGGGCTGCCGCGAAACTCCCATGGCATCTGGAAGGTGCTCGACCACAAGCCGCGATAGGCTTTTCGCGCTTCCTGCTCTGCTGAAGCGTAGGCGCGGATAGATGGATCGCGCTCCGTCGGCGGCGCGGTGACGGCCACCCCGTCTCGCACCATGTCGGCGCCGATGTCGGCGTGATCGGCGGCGGCACAACGGGCCAGATGCTCCCCGTTCTCGTCGCGCAGGATGTTGCAGGCGACCCATTTGTTCAGAGTGGCCCTCACGAGCCAAGCCGCTGCCATGGTTCCGCAGGGCCACGGCTGGCGGCCGAGCAGTGCAGTCTGATCAGGAGCACAGGTGTCGATGCCAACGAGACGATAGATCGCCCGTGTCTCGATATCGCGCAACCGCGTGCCGTCGAGCACCTCGACGCGCAACGGTGGCGTTTGGAGAGCCTGGTTTGGGCGATATAGGCCCGGCGTGCCGATCGAGGGCGACTGGGCGCTCGCCTGTGGGGCGACGGCGACCGCAATAGCGAGCAACGTCATGCGTGCGCCAACGTCAAATCTCAGCGTCATCGCGGTGGCCCAGATCGAGCTTGCGGAAGGCGTTGGCGATGATGTCCGTCGTGTAAATGGTCTCGCCATCCTTTTTGTAGGAACCGTCGGCAACACGGCATTCGGCGTAGGCGGCGTCGCCTTTGCTGACGTTGGCGAGCGCCCGCTCCGCGACCTTTTCGTTGAGCAGCGTCACCGTGACCCAGTCGGTCTTTTCCTGACGCTTGCCATTGCTATCGGTCCATACCCGATCGGTCGCCACATTGATTTTCGCGGCTTTGCCGAAGGTTTTTGGCGCCTGGCCGACGCGGCCGCGCAGAATGAACAGGTTCGTTCTCAAGGCAGGTCTCCTTGATGGGCTCGAGGTTGATGCTACTGCGGGGGAGGGCTGGTTGTGGCCCCAGGGGATTCGGATGTTAAGGCCGAGGTCGGGGATCTGAGGGCGCGCAGGATAATCACGTTCGGATCTGGCAGATCGGCAAAGGCCCAGAGGCCTGCCTTGGCCCGCTCGGCTACGAGCTGCGCCACGAAGTAGGGCGCGTGCACCGGTTGTCCCCCCGGATTGACCGCTGCGAAGGCATAGCCGGTCGAGATCAGCGCGGTGCCGAGATCAATGCGTGATCCAGCACCCGCGCCCGTCGCGCGTGTCGCGACACAGAACACGAATATCGTCCTGGTCTGCGGCGCCTGCGCCGCGTCGTAGCATTGCGGCCGCAGATCCCGCGTGAGCGCGATGAGCATGGCGAGCGAGGCTTCACCGCAATCGCGCTTCAGACCATGGGCATTGGTGAAGCTTGTGCCGCGTAGGCAGGATTGCACACCATACAGACGAAAGGTGGTCCCGCCATCGGTCCAGCTGTCGCCAGTCTGGTAGACGGCTGTCGACGGCACCGGAAACCAACCTTTCGTCGTCGGCTCGGCCATCGCCGGTGTAGCCATGACCACGCCGATGAGGGCTGCCGCCGCGCCGCGCATCAGTACCCCCTCAGCGAAAAATAGAACCGCTGCACGCCGTTCGCGGTGGAAATGTCGACGTAGTCGGGATCGCTGCGGGGCTGGCGGGGAATTGTCGAATAAGTCACCTGGCAGGAGCTGTCACGTCCCCGCGTGCAGACGTTGCTCAGTGTCTTCATATCGGCGCAAAGGTTGCCGTTCGGCGAGGCAATCAAGCCGGCATCGCCATCCCGTCCCGATTCGACGGCCGTCATGCCGGCCGGGCAGGGATAGTAAGGCTCGTAGCCAAGGCCACCGGCGTTGCCTTCTGGGCAGGTCGGCCAGGACCCGCCATGGGCAAGACTGCGGAAGAGCTCATGCATGACCGGGACGCAATAGGGAATGCCCGACCAACTCGGCGCACTGGCGGCGGCGCACAGCAGGACCTTGCAGCCGAAAGAGGCGTCTTGGGCTCGTGCCTGAGGCGCGACGAGGCAAACAAGCCCCGCCGCGAGGGTCGCCAGATGAACCCCGACCCTGCGCATACCGGCTCTCATGACAAGCAGCTCAATCTTCGTTTCGCTATTGCCAGCATAACAATATCTAATATATTGTCTATGGTGAATCGATGCAGGAGGCGAAATGCGCGGCATGGGCATGTGTATTGGTGGCGCGCTATTGGCCAGCGCTGTTTCTGCCTTGGCGCAGACCGTTTCCGCTATTTCGCCCACAATGCCGATGACCGTGGTCGTGGACGACTACGGGCGCGTCAAACCCGCCGCACCCTCGGATCGTCCAGTCGAGATCGTCGGGCAACCCGCTACGGGTGCGCCGCAGTCCCCATGTCCAGGCACGGTGTCGATGCCGACTGATGTGGCGAAGGCGCTTGTGCTGCGGGTTGCCACCGAGGAAGGCTTCCATCCAGAATTTGTCCAGTCGGTCGCCAAGGTCGAAAGCCGTTACGTTTCGACCGCGCTCTCGCAAAAGGGCGCCTATGGCCTGATGCAGCTGACTCCGGACACCGCACGCCGGTTCAAGGTCGACCTGTGCGATCCGGAAGCCAATGTGCGCGGCGGGGTGCGCTTTCTGCGTGCTCTGCAAGAGCGCTACCGGAATCCAATCTTCATTTTGGCCGCCTACAACGCCGGCGAGGACGCCATCCAGAAAAGCCGGGGCGTACCGCCCTATCCGGAGACAGTGCGTTTTGTCGCCGACGTCATGAACGACTTCTATGCCTGGCCCGACCCGACAGGCAGCACTCTGCCGCCCACGCGCGACAGCCTGGCAAGCGCACCTGATCTGATCGAACCAACCAAAAATCCCGCGCCGCCGGTTGCGGTTGAGGCCGAGCGACCCGCCGCGACCGAATGGAGCGACGGTTTCGTGATGCATGTCCAATGAAGGAGCAACAATGCGACTACGACACACACTACGCCAGCGTGCGATCGCGGCCAGTGCATTTCTCCTGATCCTGGCCAATCAGGCGGGAGCCCAATCGGGCGGCACATTGCAGCCGGTTCAATCGACGCTGACGCAACTGGTCTCCGCACTCACTGGACCGATCGCCACTGCGCTGGCGACGTTGGCCGTGATCGCCTGCGGCTTCTTCGCCTGGTCAGGCCGCCTCACCTGGGGCATCGCCGGCAGCGTGATCTTCGGCATCGTGCTCGTCTTCGGCTCGGCCCAGATCGTCAACTTCTTCCAGTCCGCCGTCGGACAGTGAGGGACGCCGATGGACGAACGCCAACTCGAGGAACCGCTGATCACACCGCTCGTCAAGGCCTTGACGCGCGCGCCGACGCTTATGGGCGTGCCTTACCTGTACTTCATGTTCAACGGCGTCGCCTCATCGGTCTGTTTTCTCGTCTCGCACAATCTCCTGATGCTGCTGGTCGCGATCCCGCTGCATCTCTTCGGCTATGTGATGACGCTGAGGGATGATCGGATCTTCGAAATCCTCTTCGTCAAATCGACCAGATGTCCACCACGCTCGCGTGCCTTCTGGGGCGCCGATAGCTATTCGGCATGAGGAAAGAGCATGGTCGCGCGGGCGCTGCTTGATGAATTGACCTTTGGCGCGGTGTCGCGGCGCGAGCGCCCTGTCGCGTCGCACATCCCGTTTAGCCGCCACGTCGACGATCATGTTCTCAAGACACGCGATGGCCTGGTCCTGACGGTGCTCAAGCTCGAAGGTTATTCCTTCGAGACCGCTGACATGTCGCAGATCAATGCTCGCCTTCTCGCCCGTAACGACATTGTCCGCACGCTCGCAAATTCCCGCTTTGCCCTGGTCGGGCACATCATCCGGCGCGAGGTCAAGCCGCGGATCGCCTCCAGCTTCGACAATGCGCTCTGCCGCGAGATCGACGAGCGCTATGACGCGGCGTTGTCGCAACGGCGGATGTTCGTCAACGACATCTATCTGACGATCGTGCGCAGGCCGCTTCAGGGCCAGGCCGGCACCTTCGACGCCTTGTTGACGAAACTCCTCGGCCGAACCGACGCGGCCGGCGAATCTGTCGCCGCGCAAACGGCTTTGACCGAACTGCGCGATGCCGCGACCGCCGTGCGGGAAAACCTCGCCGCCTACGGCGCCCGTCAGCTTGGTGTGGTCTCCCGTGATGGCATCTGGCATTCGGAACCATTGGAATTCCTCGTACAAATCGTCAACGGCGGCCTGCCCCGCTCGATGCTGCTGCCGCGCATGGAGCTCAGCGACGCGCTGTCGATGAAACGGGTCTTCTTCGGCAAGAACGCCATCGAGATCCGCGGCGCCGGCGCGCACGACACGCGGTTTGGCGCCATGATCTCGATTCGGGAATATCCGGCTCAGACCGGGCCCGGATCCTTCGACAATCTCTTGCGTGTCCCGCACGAATTCATCGCCAGCCAAAGCTTCGCCATCATCGATCGCCCGGAGGCGGCCAAGCAGGTGGACCGTGTCGCCCGCCAGGTCGACATGTCGGACGAGGCGGGTTCAATCGTCGCCGAGCACCTCGACGACGCCCGCGACGAGCTCCTGGCCTCCGAGGCAATCTATGGCGAACACCATATGACGGTGATGTGTCTTGGACGCAGCATGTCCGAGGTCGACGCGACCGTCACGGCCGTCGGCGCAGCGCTCACCGACCGTTCCGTGATCTGGACGCGAGAGGATCTCAACTGCGAACCGGCGTTCTGGTCGCAACTGCCTGGCAACTTCGCCTATATCGCCCGCAAGGCGGTGATTTCCTCAAAGAATTTTGCCGGCTTTGTTTCCCTGCATAACTATCCGAGCGGCCGACCAGACAACAATCACTGGGGCCCGGCGATCTCGGTGTTCGAGACGACGTCGCAGACTGCCTACTACTACAATCATCACGTCCGCGACCTCGGCAACTTCACGGTTGTCGGCCCTTCAGGCAGCGGCAAGACCGTATTCCTGTCCTTCATCTCTGCACAGTCGCAGCGTGTCACGCCGCGTCCCAAACTTCTCTTTGTCGACAAGGATCGCGGAGCGGAGATCTTCATCCGTGCCATGGGCGGGCAATACGAGGTCCTCGTCCCTGGGGAGCCGACCGGCTTCAATCCGCTCTGCTTGCCTGACACGGCACCGAACCGGGAGTTCCTGTTTCAACTCTTCGGTGTCATGCTGCGGCCGGCGAATGGCGGCGACCTCACCGCCTCCGAGGAACAAGTCATCCGCAACGCGATTGCTGCCGCGCTCAGTGCCGGTCAGGACGGTCGGACTTTGCAAGCGTTCTCGACGTTGCTCCGCGGCCGGATCCGGGCAGGGGAGGGAGACCTCCTCGCCCGACTCGAGAGCTGGATGCGGCCGGACCAGCGCGGCTGGCTCTTCAACAACGAGACGGATCAGTTCTCGCTCTCCAGCATTTTTGGTTTCGACATGACGCGGGTGCTTGATGACCCCGTCATCCGCACCGCCGCGCTCATGTACATCTTCCATCGCACGCAAGAGCTTCTTACCGGGGACCCGGTGATGATCTTTCTCGATGAGGGATGGCGCCTGCTCGACGACCCCATCTTCGCCTTTTTCATCAAAGACAAGCTCAAGACGATCCGTAAGCAGAACGGCATCATTGGATTCGGTACGCAGTCGGCCGCCGACATCGTGCGCTCGAGCTCGGCGAGCACCTTGATCGAGCAGACTGCCACCAACGTGTTCTTTCCCAATCCAAAGGCCGATGATGAGAGCTACGCGCGCGCATTCCGTCTATCGGAGCGCGAGGTCGCCTGGATTCGCGGCACGGTTCCGGAGAGCCGATCCTTCCTGATCAAGCACGGACGCGACAGCGTCATCGCCAAGCTCAATCTCGCCGGTATGCCGGACCTGATCAAGGTTCTGTCGGGACGCACGGAGACCGTGGCCGAGCTCGAGGCGCTGCGGGCGCGAGTCGGCGATGACCCCGCCGTCTGGCTGCCGATCTTTCTGGGAAGGACCACCGGATGAAAGCAGTTTTCGCCGCCTTCGCCATTATAGCTGTCTGTGGTTTCACCGCGCCGGCTTGCGCGAATATTCCGACCATCGATGCCGCGCAGCTTACCGAACACGCGCAGACCGCGAGCGCGACAGTGAAGCTCGTGCCGATCACGACGCAGCGCCAGGACTCCAACAGCGGCGTCAAATGCGCCATGACCACCGGCAAAAGGGCGGATGTCACCGACCCGGCCTTGCAACCGCAGACGGGCGCCGGTGCCAAGGCGATCCGGGACTATGCGCCGGATATGCCAGCAACGCCCGACTCGGCGGCGCGAGGGGCGGCGTTAAACAGCCAGTCGCTATTCAAATCGAGCGGCGATGTCGTCGCGGGTCTTGATGCCAGCGGTCAGTCACTCAGCGCCGCGCGAACCATGTTCCAGGCGGCGGGCCAACAGGTCGGCACGGCGCCAACGGTCATGGGCGCGCTTGATATGAACAGCGCCGCGCGTCTGCAAAACAACCTTGCCTGGAACAGCGCGATCGGCTCGGCCAATCTGTGGGTGACGGCGCTGAACGCGCTCAATCTCGCGCAGACCAGCGACATGAGCCGGGCAGCTATGGGCATGCGCTCGAGCCCAGGGCCAACGATGCCGGTCAGCGGGGCCCTGTGCCCGGCCGGAATGGCCGGATCGGGTACTGCAGCCGATCCCTGCCGTCAGCCGGCATCTTGCTCGACCACGCCGCCCGGGACGCCGCCCGACCCGGCCTGCGTCTCTGCACGTGCAACCGACAGCGCCGGTAACGTTGCCTTCTTCCTGGCGCGCACCGAGGACGCAGCCCAATCGGCCGCGCCCGCCCCGATCGCTCTCTCCGCCACCGACGTCGATGCCGCTCTCGCGGCCATGCAAGCAAACGCACGCTAGGAGCCCGCCATGTCGATATTCCGCTCGTTCGCCTTTGTTGTCACCGCGCTTTTCGGTCTCATGTGTGCCGAGGCCCGCGCGCAAGTGCCCGTTATCGACGATAGCAATCTTGCCAAGGCGCAGGAGATCGCGACCAGCACGCAAGACATCCTGACTGCGGATCAGCAAATCCTCCAGTTCACCCAGAAGACGCTGCAGGCCGTCACTGGCGACCGCGCTTCCGTCGCCCAGGGTAGCCTCGCCCAAATGGCGCTTGGTGGCGGTTTCTCGATGGCGCAGGCGCCCTCGCTCGGCTCAGTCATCTCCGGCGGTGCGTTATCATTTGCAGGGATGAGCCCGGGGTCCCAGAACATCGTCTCGACGCTGATCAATGGGCTGCAGCTGGTCAAGACCATCACCGGTCTCACCGCGGGCCAAGCGCATCCGGTCGATACGGCTTACCAGAATTCGGTCAATGTTGCCGCGACGCTTTCCGGGCTGATCACGTCGACGCAAAGCGCCGTGCAAACGAGGTCAGCGGCCTTCACACAAGGTGGCCAACAGATCGGCCAGGCCCCCGATCTCAAGGGCAGCGTTGACCAGAACACACAGGTCCAGGTTCAGACGGGCCAGACGATCAATGAACTGAATGGCGTCGTGAACAACGCCGCCGCGGCAGCCAACCAGGCCAACCTCGACCGTATCGCTGCCGAATCCGCCGCGGCGCGGGCGATGAAGTTCACGCCGTTAAGCCGACCCTGAATTCAAGAGAACGACCGGAGGATATGTGTCAAAACAAGCCATTGGCTTCCTGATTGCCGGAGCCCTTGTCGCCGGAACCATATATCTGGCGCTGTGGACGCCGCGCGAGCAACCGAACCCATCGTCGACGGCGGCCGGGCCGGCCTCACAGGATGATGCGGCAAAAGCCGCCACGCGCGCCATGACGTTCACCCAACCGAAAGAGCCGAAGGAGTGAAGGCTGTGACCGGTTTGGCCCTCACACTCACCCTGACAGCAGCTCTCTGCGGCTGCGCCTATAAGCCTTTGAAGGCGCCGTGCTCCTCGGATGAAAGTGGTGCACCGCTCGCATATGACGACCCGGTTGCCGCGCCGGCGCTCCCGCCACCGCTGCGGTTGCCCGACTGCGGCCCGATGAAACCGATCTGAGGCGGCGGATGGGGTCGTTCAACGTCACAACATTGCTCCAATCGGTCGACCAGCTCGGGCAAAACTACGTCTCGACCGCTTATCGGGCGCTGGCGAACGCGGCGACATCGGGCGGTGGCACGGGCGTCGCCGGGCTGCTTCTCACGCTCTACGTCACCTTCTGGGGTGTCGGCATCTGGCAGGGAACGGCGAGCGGCGGGCCAGCCGATCATGCCTTTCGGTTGTTGCGGGCCTTCACCATCTATGCCCTTGCAACGGGTTGGAACGATTTCCAGACGCTCGTCTACAACCTGATGAACGACGGGCCTTCCGCGATTGGCAATGCGTTGTTGAGCGCTGTCACCACAGCCAACAATACCGGCACCGCGGTGAATCTTACCTCCGTGAACGGTGTTCAGAACGCGCTTCAGAACATGTGGGACACGACGAACAATGCGACAGAAGCCTTCTTGCAGAACGCCGGCATCACCAATTGGGGACCTTATATCTTTGCCGCCGTCTTCTACGTCGTGATGGCGGTGCTGATCGGCTTCGCGCTGTTCCTCATCATGCTGTCGAAGATGTTCATGTGGCTGCTGCTCGCGTTGGCGCCAGTTTTCATCATCCTTCTGCTCTTCGGCGTCACCACACGGTTCTTCTCGGGCTGGCTCAGCGCACTGGTTCAGTATTTTCTGGTGCAGGTCCTTGTCTATGCGTTCCTCGCCTTCTACGTCAGCCTTATCCAGCAGACGATCGACACGCTAAACGGCGTCGCCAACACCAAGACACCGACCTGGGCAACGATTGGCCCGGTCGTGCTGCTTGCCATCATCGGCATTCTCCTGCTTGCGCAGATCAACAATGTGGCGGCGGCGATCGCCGGCGGCGTACCGATCGGTGCGCCGCGGATAGGTCGGTTCTACGCCGGCGTAACCGGCGCCCGGGCTGCGCTTGCCGCGAACCGCGCCCGGCTGGCGTTGCGCAATCCTTTCAACCCTGCCTCGGTCTCACGGCGCGAGGAACTCGTCGCGAGACAGCGGGCACGCGTTGGCCTCAGGGCCGCCGCTTGGGCCGAGACACCGGAGTTCCGGCGCCTTGCAGCCCAGATCAGCAATCCCACCGCGACGCCAACGGCCGGTGACAACAGGACATCTTGATCATCATGACGCAGGCAAGTGCAGGCATAGCGGAGCGACGCGTCGACCCGCGCTATTATGCCGAGGGGGTGACCTGGGAACAGGACATCGCGCGTCGCAATCGCAATTCACGAGCGCTCGCCTGGATCGTCGCGGCGGTGATGACCGTGGTCGCGGTCGCTTCGCTCACAACGCTGGCGCTGCTCGTGCCGCTCAAGACCTATGAGCCCTACATGGTCGTCGTCGACAAGGCGACGGGCTTCGTCGAGGTCAAGCGGCCGATGGCGGAAGGGCCGCTGACGCAGGACGAGGCTGTAACAACTTTCAACGTGGTCCGCTACGTCAAGGCCCGCGAGACCTACGACCCCAAGGCGCTCAAGGACAATTTCGACCTTGCGCAACTGCTGGCCGCGGGCGACGCCGCACGCGAGCTGACAGAGATCTATTCCCCCGCGAACCCGCAGAACCCGGTCAAGATCAATGGCACGAACACAGTGGTGTCCGTATCAATCAAATCGGTGACCTTCCCGAACAACCGGACGGCATTGGTGCGCTTCTCGACCGACACCAAATCCGCCACCAACATCGTCACGGCCAACTGGGTTTCGCTTGTGCGGTTCCGCTACACCTCGGCGCCGATGCGCAACGAATGGCGTTTCGAAAATCCGCTCGGCTTCCAAGTGTTGGAGTACCGACGCGACCAGGAAACAGCGCCGTCCCCGGGAACCACGGGGGCGCAGCAATGAACCGTTGTATCGCTCACAGTGTGGTCGTCGGCTTGCTCTTTTGGCTCGGCGGCCGACCGGCCTTCTCTGAGGCTGTTCCGAAGCCGGGGCGCGTCGACAGTCGCGTCCGTGATGTCGTCTACAACAAGGACAATGTTACCGCGATCGACGCCACATTCGGCACCTCGACCATGATCGAGTTGCAGGGCGATGAGAAGATCGAGACTCTGGCGCTGGGCGACTCCACCGCTTGGAAGGTCGAACCCAACCACAAGGGCAACATCATTTTCGTCAAACCGATCGAGAAGGAGGCGCTATCGAACCTCAATGTCGTGACCGACAAGCGCATCTACTCCTTCCTGTTGCGATCGAATACGCGCCCGCCGGCGTTACAGATCTTTGTCGTGCGCTTCCGTTACCCCGAGGACGAGGCAAGTGCGCAGTTGCTGGCGACTGCCAAGGAACGAGCGGCAAACCCGAACCTCAAGGACCTCAACATCGCCAACGCCAACAGCGACTACGGCTACAAGGGCTCGTCAGCAAACAAGCCAATCGCCGTCTTCGACGACGGCACCAAGACGTGGTTCCGCTTCGAGGGCGAGACGCCGGCGATCTACATCGTCGACAGCGGTCGCAACGAGAGCTTGGTGAATTTCCGCGCCGAGGGTCCTTATGTCGTCGTCGACAAGGTCAGCCCACAATGGACCCTACGCAACGGGAGCGAGTCGACCTGCATCTTCAACCGGCGCCTCACCAATGTGCACGAGCCAAACGGCCTGGAGCCCTATGCTCCCCAACGCGTCGGCATGCCGTCGCCCGCGACGGGAGGCTGAGGCGCCATGCCGAGCCCGCATGACTATCGCTCGCTTGAGCTCGATGCCGCGGCCGCCACGACGGTCGCGCGCGGTTCGACCGGCTTTGGCCGTATCTTGAAAATCGGTGTGCCGATCGGTGCGCTCGGGATTGCCGGCTGGCTGATCTACGGGTCGCTTCAGCGAACGCCGAAGAACATGACGTCGCCGGACACGGAGGAGTTCACGACGACACAGTTTCCCGCGCCGTCGCTCGCAGCGCCGCAGACGCGGACCAACCAGGGCACAATTGCTATTCCGGCGGCCCCGCCCGCCCCGGAACCGACTGTGCCTCCGCCGCCGGTCGCGCCACCAAACGCCCTTCCGGCACCGCCGCCTCCCGAGC
>NZ_JHQR01000160.1 GCF_014843825.1 Mesorhizobium silamurunense | reverse complement strand
CCGCGCGGCCGCCGGCCAGCGTCTCGGCGGCGCGCCTGATCCCGTCCTGGTTGGACGAGACAATTCCCGCCGATTGCAGCATCTCGGCGGCGAGCGCAAGCGTGACGTCCTCCAGCCGGCGATCGCGGAACCGGCCGGCGAGGAAGTCGACGGCGTTGCGCACTTCCACCGCATTGCCGGCGGCCGAGGCCAGCGGCTCGTTCATGCCGGTCACCAGCGCCGAGGCCTTCAGGCCCGCGCCATTGGCGACCTCGACCAGGCTGTTTGCAAGTGCTACCGCATCGCGCGACTTCTCCATGAAGGCGCCGTTGCCGACCTTGACGTCGAGCACCAGCGAGGCCAGGCCCGCCGCAAGCTTCTTCGACAGGATCGAGGCCGTGATCAGCGGCACCGACTCGACTGTGCCGGTCACGTCGCGGATCGCGTAGAGCCGGCGGTCGGCCGGCGCCAGATCGGCGGTCTGGCCGATGATGGCGCAGCCGGTCTCGAGCACCGTCTTGCGCAAGCGCGCCACATTCGGCTGGCTGGCATAGCCGGGGATGGCGTCCATCTTGTCGAGCGTGCCGCCGGTATGGCCAAGGCCGCGTCCGGATATCATCGGCACATAGGCGCCGCAGGCGGCGACGATCGGCGCCAGCATCAGGGAGACATTGTCGCCGACGCCGCCCGTCGAATGCTTGTCGGTGACCGGGCCCGGCAGATCGGACCAGTCGAGCACATCGCCGGAATCGCGCATGGCGAGCGTCAGCGCCACCGCTTCCTCGCGGCTCATGCCTTTGAGGAACACGGCCATGGCGAAGGCGCCGATCTGGCCCTCCGAGAGCGTGCCGGCCGTTATCCCCTTGATGAAGGCCGCGATCTCGGGCGCCGAGAGCTTGTGGCCGTCGCGCTTGCGGCGGATGATTTCCTGGGGGAGCATCAGCTTTCCGACAAGCCTTCCTCGAAGACGCGCCGCAGGATCGTCGCCAGCCGCGCGCCGCCGACCGGCGCCATGTCCTTGGTTTCCTGGTGCGAGAGTTCCGCCCCGGTCATGCCCGCCGCCAGGTTGGTGATGACCGAGCAGGCGGCGACCTTGAGGCCGAGAAAGCGGGCAAGGATGACTTCCGGCACGGTCGACATGCCGACCGCGTTGGCGCCCATGACGCGCGCCATGCGGATCTCGGCCGGCGTCTCGAAACATGGCCCCGAGAACCACATGTAAACGCCTTGGTGGAGCGCGGTGCCGGTTGCCTTCGCCGCCGTCTCGATCGCCTTGCGCAGGCCGGCATCATAGGCCCCGGTGAGGCCGACGAAGCGGCGGTCGCTCGGCTCGCCGATCAGCGGATTGGAGCCGGAAAAATTGATGTGGTCGGTGATCATCATAACCGAGCCCGGTCCCATCTCGGGATCGACCGAGCCGGCGGCGTTGGTGAGGATGAGATGCGAGATGCCGATGCCGGCAAGCACCTCCAGCGCAGGGCGCATCGCGGCCGCGTTGCCGTGCTCGTAGTAATGGGCGCGGCCGGAAAGCATCAGCACCGGCGTGCCGGCGAAATGCCCGGCAACGACCTCGCCGGCATGGCCGGAAACACCGCTGCGCGGGAAGCCCGGCAGCTCGGCATAGGAAACGCGCCTTGCGTCCTCGACCTGGTCGACCAGCCCGCCGAGGCCCGAGCCCAGAACAAGCGCCGCGGTCGGGGCCAGCCCGTCCAGTTTCTCGACCAGATGATCCAGCGCTTCCTTCATTTCAAGATATCGCCCCTGAAGCCGTAAGGCAGCATGTCGCCCATGGTGACCGTCTCGACCACGCCGGTATTATCGCAGAGATAGAGCTTCGTCTCCGGCCGGCAGAATTCCGCCAGTCGCTGCCGGCAGCCGCCGCAGGGCGAGCATTTGGCCATGCGCTCGGCGATCACCGCGATCTCGGTGATCTTGCCGCCGCCGCCCATGATGTAGTGGCCGAGCGCGGTGGTCTCGGCGCACCAGCCCTCGGGATAGGACGCCACCTCGATATTGGCGCCGGTGAAGACGCGCCCGTCCTCGGTGCGCAGCGCGGCGCCGACCGGAAACTTGGAATAGGGCGCATAGGCCTTGGCCATCGCCGTCTTCGCCGCTTCGAACAGATCATGCGACATTTTCTTCTTCTCTTCCACGATCCTGTTCAAAAGCCGGTTGCCGAAGCTGCCGAACCGTTGTGCAACCCAGGCCTCAGCGTTCCTTGACGTAAGGCACGCCACCGGCGCGTGGCGGGATCGCCTTGCCGATGAAGCCGGCGAGCAGGATGACGGTCAGCACATAGGGCAGCGCCTGCATGAACTGCACCGGCACCTTTCCTATGAGGGGCAGCGGCGAGCCTTGCAGTCGGATCGCCGCCGCGTCGAGGAAGCCGAACAGCAGGCAGGCGAACATGGCGTTGACCGGCTTCCATTTGGCGAAGATCAGCGCGGCAAGCGCGATATAGCCCTTGCCCGCGGTCATGTCCTTCACGAAGCCGCCATTCTGCACCATGGAGAGATAGGCGCCGGCGACACCGGTGAGGATACCGGTGCAGATCAGCGCCCGGTAGCGCAGCCAGGCGACCGAGATGCCGGCGGTGTCGACGGCAGCCGGGTTTTCGCCCACGGCGCGCATCCTGAGGCCGAAGCGGGTGCGGAACAGCACCCACCAGGTGAACGGCACCATCGCGAAGGCGAAATAGACCAGGATCGAGTGGCCGGAGATCAGCTCGGCATAGATCGGCCCGAGGATCGGGACGTCGCGCACGGCTTCGGCGCCAGGCCAGACGATCGCCTCGAACCGCTCGCCCGGCTGCAGCGCCGGCGTGCGGCCGCCCTGCTGGAACCAGGCCTGGCCGAGGATGATGGTCGAGCCGGCGGCGACGAAATTGATGGCGACGCCGGAGACGATCTGGTTGCCGCGATGCGTGATCGAGGCGAAGCCGTGCACCATGGCGAAGGCGACCGAGATCAGGATGGCCATGCCGAGGCCGATGAGGGCGGAATGAAAGACCGATGCTGCTGCGGCGCCGGCGAAAGCGCCCACCAGCATCTTGCCTTCGAGACCGATGTCGAAGATGCCGGCCCGCTCGGAATAGAGGCCGGCGAGACAGGCAAGCAGCAGCGGCACCGACAGGCGGATGGTGGAATCCAGAACCTGGACGATCGCGTTGAAGACGTCCATCTCAGGCCCCCTTCCCGTTGACCGCCTGCATGCCGACCGATTTCGGGCTGAACGAGGCGAACAGCGCCTGGATATAGGGCCTGAACATATGCTCCAGCGCTCCGGCGAAGAGGATGACCAACCCTTGAATGATGACGATCATGTCGCGGCTGATCGCCGGCATCTCGAAGGCAAGCTCGGCGCCGCCCTGGTAGAGCATGCCGAACAGGATCGCTGCCAGCACGATGCCGACCGGATGCAGCCTGCCCATCAGCGCGACCGCGATGCCGACATAACCGGCGCCCGAGACGAAGTCGATCGCGACGTTGTGCTGGTCGCCCATCACCGGGTTGAGCGCCATCATGCCGGCCAGCGCGCCCGAGATCATCATCGCGGTGAGGATGATGCGGGTTTCCGAAATGCCGGCATAGCGCGCCGCCTTCGGGCTGTGGCCATAGGTGCGCATCTCGTAGCCGAGCTTGGTGCGCCAGATCAGCAGCCAGACCAGGAACGCCATCACCAGCGCCAGCAGGAAGCAGATGTTGAGCGGCGCCGAGCGGATCTTGGCGCCGAACAATTCGATGATCCAGTTGAGCTTCGGCAATTCCGCGCCGGCGAGGAAATTACGCGTCTGCGGCGCCTGCGATCCTGCCGGCTTCAGCGGACCGACCAGCAGATAGACCATCACCGAGGCGGCGATGAAGTTGAACATGATGGTGGTGATGACGATGTGCGAGCCGCGCTTGGCCTGCAGGTAGGCGGGGATGAAACCCCACAGCGCGCCGAATGCCGCCGCGGCGACGATCGCCATCGGAAAGATCGCCCACCATGGCAGCACGCTGTCGAAGCTCAGGCAGACGAGCGCGATGCCGAGGCCGCCGATATAGGCCTGGCCCTCGGTGCCGATGTTGAACAGGCTGCAATGCGCGGCCACCGCCACCGACAGCCCGGTGAAGATGAAGGTCGTGGCATAGAACAACGTGAAGGCGATGCCCGTGCCCTTGCCGAAAGCGCCTTCGACCAGGATGACGGCGGCGCGGAACGGATTTTCGCCGACCAGCATGACGACGAAGCCGGCGACGATGAAAGCCACCGAGAGATTGATCAGCGGGATCAGTCCGTAGTCGGCCCAGGCCGGCAGCTTTGCGTAAGGCGTGCTCATTCGGCGGCCTCCTGGTGCTCGACACCGGCCATCAGGAGACCAAGCTCGCCCTCGGTCGCGTCCGGCCCGCGTTCGCCGACGATGCGGCCGGCAAACATCACCAGGATGCGGTCAGAGAGTGAACGGATCTCGTCGAGCTCGACCGACACCACCAGCACGGCCTTGCCCTGGTCGCGCATGGCGATCAGCCGCTTGTGGATGAATTCGATGGCGCCGACATCGACGCCGCGCGTCGGCTGGCCGACGATCAGCACGCCGGGATCCTGCTCCATCTCCCTGGCCAGCACGATCTTCTGCTGGTTGCCGCCGGAGAAATTGGCCGTCTTCAGCCGGGGATTGCCGGGACGGATGTCGTATTTCTCGATCTTGTCCCTCGCATCGGCCATGATGACATCGACTTTGAGGAACGGTCCCTTCAGGTAGCGCTCGTCGTCGTGATAGCCGAGGATCGAATTCTCGTTCTCCTCGAAGGCGAGCACCAGCCCGACATGGTGGCGGTCCTCCGGCACATGGGCGAGACCGCGATCGCGCAATTCGCCGGGATCGGCCTTGCCGGTGAGGTCGACCGGCTTGCCTTCCAGCATGACCTCGCCCGAAACGGCGTGCCGGATGCCGGAGATCGCCTCGAGCAGCTCCGACTGGCCGTTGCCGGCCACGCCGGCGATGCCGACGATCTCGCCGCCGCGCACGTCGAAGGAGACGTCGTCGACCATGGTGACGCCGCGTGAATCCTTGACCGTCAGGTTCCTGACCGAGAGTTTTATCGCGCCGGCTTCCGACTGGCCCTTCTCGACCCGCAAGAGCACGCGCCGTCCGACCATCAGTTCGGCCAGTTCGCCGACCGTGGTTTCCTTGGTCACCCTGGTGGCCACCATGGTTCCCTGGCGCATGACCGAGACCGTGTCGGTGATGGCCATGATCTCGCGCAGCTTGTGGGTGATCAGCACCACCGTTTTCCCCTGCTCCTTCAATTGCTTGAGGATGCGGAACAGGTGGTCGGCCTCGGCCGGGGTCAAGACGCCCGTCGGCTCGTCGAGGATCAGGATCTCGGCGCCGCGATAGAGCGCCTTGAGGATTTCGACGCGCTGCTGCAGGCCGACGGGCAGTTCCTCGATGATGGCGTCGGGATCGACCTCGAGGCCGTATTCGCGCTCCAGCCGCTCGAGCTCGGAGCGCGCCTTGGCGATGCTGCTCTTCAGGAGCGCGTCGTTCTCGGCGCCGAGGATGACGTTCTCCAGCACCGTGAAATTGTCGACCAGCATGAAATGCTGGTGCACCATGCCGATGCCGAGCGCGATCGCGTCGTTCGAGCTGTTGATCGACACCGGCTTGCCGCCGACGCGGATCTCACCGCTGTCGGCCTGGTAGAAGCCGTAGAGGATCGACATCAGCGTCGACTTGCCGGCGCCGTTCTCGCCGACGATGCCGTGGATGGTGCCGCGCGCGACTTCCAGGTTGATGTCGCGGTTGGCGCGCACGGCGCCAAAACTCTTGTTAATGCCTATGAGCTCGATTGCGGCTTGCGCCATGCAGCCTGTCCCACTCGTTATTTTTTTATCGCTTGGTCAAAATGCCTAGCATGATGCCCCGCCCATGCCAATTGGCCGGAACGCCATTCACTCTCGACAAATCCCCGCGCGCTTGTCAATTTCGAAGGTGTCCGAGAGCTTCACATTCACAGAACCCGGGTTTTGAATGACCATGCCTGACAATCGGCTGACGACGCTGGAAATCCGTGCCGCCGAGCAGGAAAAGACGATCGAGGAGCTGTCCGGCCAGATCGCCGAGCAGTGGAAGGTGATCGAACGCATGGAACGCAAGCTTGCCGCCCTCACCGACCGGTTCCTGGCTTTGGAGGAGCAGACTGCTCCCGATACGCCGGTGACCAAGCCGCCGCACTGGTGAGCGGGGCATTAGGGTGAGCGAGCCATGGGGGAGAACGATCATGGCCAGTGAGGGCGACCGCATCGCAAGGGCCGGCAACTATGTCTTCGGCCTGATGGACGAACGGGAACGCGCCCGCGCCGAGCGCGACCTTCAGATCGATCCCGCCTTTCGCGACGCGGTGCTGCGGCTTGCCGAGCGCATGCGTGCGCTGGTCCCTGCAGGACCGCCGAATGCGGCTTCGGACGATCGCTGGAAGCTTGTGCAGCAGCGCCTTGCCGAACTGCCGCAGATGCGGCTTGCCGGATTGAACGAGAGCGAGGTGCAGCCGCCGCCCGTCGTGATCAACAGGATCGAGCGCAAGCCCTACGGCGTCGGCCTGCATTCGCTTGGCGGCCGGCTCGGCTTCGTCATCGCGCTTGCCCTGTTGGCGGCCTTCGCGCTGGGCTATCTCGCCGGCACGCTATAGCTCGCGAGCTCGCGCGCCATCAGCACCATCGGTTCGCCGTCCTGCTTGAAGGCTTCGACCGCGGTCCAGCCGAGGGTTTCGTAGAAGCGTCGCGCCTGCCAAGTGTAGAGATAGAGCCTACTCACGCCGACGGACGCCGCATGGGCCTCAACAGCCCTCAAAAGAGCCGCACCAACACCACGACCCCGGTAAAATTTGTTATCGACAAGCCCGGCGAGCCAGGGTGTCAGATCATGCGCCGGATCGTTCTCGTTGCGGACAAACAGGCAGCTGCCGATGGGCGAGCCGCCGAGGCGTGCGACGAAGGCCGCCTCGAAGCCGTCGCCGGCGATCAGTCCGCGCAGCGCAGTGATATCCTCTTCGAGCGTCCGGCCGGTACCCTCGAAGAAGGCGGCCAGACGCAGCCTTGCAACGGCCTCGACGTCACCTTCCGCCATGGCTTCGACAATCGCTTGCATGATGCTCGTCCAAAAAGAAACCGCCGGGCGAAGGCCCGGCGGTCGATAAACCTTGGTTCAACTGCCGATCAATACGGGCAATTGTTGTCCGCGGTGTAGTCGTGCACCTGGACCTTGCCGGCGATGATGTCGGCCTTGGCCTTTTCGACGGCGGCCTTCATCTCGTCCGTCACCAGAGCCTTGTTGTTGTCGTCCATGGCATAGTCGACGCCGCCTTCCTTGAGGCCGAGATTCTCGACGCCGCCCTTGAACGTGCCGTTCTTGCCGTCCATGAAGGCGTTGTAGACGGCGACGTCGACGCGCTTCAACATCGAGGTCAGCACCTTGCCGGGCTGCAGGCCGTTCTGGTTGGAATCGACGCCGATGCCGAGCTTGCCGGCATCCGCCGCAGCCTGCAGCACACCAACGCCGGTGCCGCCCGCGGCCGCATAGACCACATCGGCGCCCTGGTCGATCTGCGTCTTGGCGATCTCGCCGCCCTTGGCCGGGTCGTTCCAGGCGGCCGGCGTGTCGCCGGTCATGTTCTGGATAACGTCGGTCGCGCCAGCCGACTTGGCGCCGCCGACATAGCCGCATTCGAACTTGCGGATCAGCGGGATGTCCATGCCGCCGACGAAGCCGACCTTCTTCGACTTCGACGCCATCGCCGCCAGGATGCCGACGAGGTAGGAGCCTTCATTCTCCTTGAACACCAGCGAGCGGACATTGGGCAGGTCGACGGCATCGTCGATGATGGCGAAGTTGAGGTCGGTATATTCGGCCGCGACCTTCTTCAGCGCATCCTCCCAGGCGAAGCCGGCCATCACGATCGGGTTGCGGCCGTCCTCGGCGAAGCGGCGCAGCGCCTGCTCGCGCTGCGAGGCGTTGGAGACTTCGAATTCAACATAGGCAACGCCGGTTTCGGCCTTGAACTTCTCGGCGCCGTGATAGGCGGCCTCGTTGAAGGATTTGTCGAACTTGCCGCCGAGATCGTAGAGGATGGCCGGCTGGACATCCGCGGCGAAAGCCGGAAGAACCATTGCAGTTGCGGCCAGAAGGCCGAGAACGATACGTTTCATGTGATCCACACCCTGTCGGTTATTTTCCGTTTGCACCGCCTGCCTGCCCGGTTCTCCGGCAGGCCTGCGACGTCAGGCAGGAAGTGTTTGCCCCTCCCGCTCGCGGCCAATCTGGCACGGCCCGAAACAAAATTCACGTGGAATTTTGACCTGTTGGAAAAAGCGGCGCGGCTGCCCGTTTCGGGCGGCGCGAAACGTTTGCGTCAGTTGGTCGGGGCGAATGCGTGGCGGCGGCGCCGGTAGCCGATGGCGTAGAGCAGGAACGCCAATACAGCGAACACCGCGAACCCTGGCTGGTCGAGCACCCAGGCGATGGCGCCGTCCCAGACCAGCGGGCTGGCCTTGGCGCGCACATAGGTCTCGAAGGCCGCGCGGGTGTCGGGCGATACCGCCAGCCAGCTTGTGTTGAGCGGCGTCATGACGAGAGCCGACGCCGCGACAGAGCGCGTGGTGTCGATCACCGCCATGATGACCGAAATCGACAATGCAACCATAGCCGCCAGCCGAAAGATGAAACGCAACATCCAACGCTCTCCCCGGGATTAGCTCCCGTCTGCCCCGCAACCGACATAGAGCGTGCGCAACTGCCACGCAATCGCGACACGCGATTTTGAGGTTAGACTGTTCTTGCCGGTTTGCGCCGGTTGACCCGCCAGATGGCGAAGATTCCGCCGGCGATTGCGCCGACGATCAGGCCTGCGAGGCCGATAAAGGCGGCGAAGAACCCGCAGGCACCTTCGAAGCAGCTCATATGGGTGGCGTCGGCGATCAGCGACCCGGCGAAAAATCCGGCGCAGGCGCCGATGGCGCCGCCAAGGATGATGCCGAGCAGCGCGGCAACGAGCGAGACCAGGAGCGGCGGGCGTTCGGTCTCGGGATTGGCATAGACGGTCTCGGCGCCGGCGCCGTGCCGCAGGAGATAGATGCAGAGCAGGCCGATGCCGATCTCGGCGGTCGCGAAGCCTAGCGCTTCGGCCGAGAAGACGAAGTCTGGCACCAGAAGCGTATAGGCCTCGCGCACGATGAGCCACAGGATGATGACGACCTGCCAGATGGTGTAATGACGCGGGAAACGCGCCGACCGGTTGAAGGCAAGACCGAGCAGGTAAAGCCCCCACAGGATCGTGACGACGCTGCCGGCGAGACCGCCATAGATCAGGAAGAACACGCTTTGCGGCAGGTTGAAGTCGCCGATCAGCCGCCAGCTCGAGATCAGGCCATAGGCCGATAGACCCATGACGATGACCAGCCACGCCACCGGGATAAGGGAGAGCCCGCTGTCCGGCCGGCCCGCGGGTTCCTTGTCGATCGATGCCATGTCAGGACAGTGCCCCTCGCAAAGCCCAGGCAATTCCAGAAAAGGCGCGTGGCGGTTTTCCGTCCGGAACTGCACAGAAAACAAACATTTCAGGCAGTCGACAGGCCGCCGGGACCGAAGTCAAGCGCGGCAAGCGGCGCGACCCGGCCTGTGCACATCATTCGAACGCCGCCCTCTGGTGAAAGCGCCTTCCAGCCATCCACGGCAAAAGCCTTTGTACAGTCATTATGGCTTGGCATTCGCTTTAGGATCGACTAGATGAGCCCCGCGCCTGTTTTGGCTAGACGGCTAGAGGTGCTGGGAAAGGGTTGCCCGCCGGTTGAAGGCACCCCAAATAGTCCGTCGAGGACTTCCCGAGGGAGCTGCATCTCCCCAACCCGCGCGGCGAAACCGGCCAGCGCGAGATGCAAGGACGGAGAGGTGGCCGAGTGGTTGAAGGCGCACGCCTGGAAAGTGTGTTTACGGGAAACCGTAACGCGGGTTCGAATCCCGCTCTCTCCGCCAGCTAACTTACCTAAAAACCGTTTGTTTTCAAAAAGTTCGTTATGGCTCTTGACCACTCAAGATCGAAACATATCTCTTTCTGTGTAACAAACTGTGTAACATTAGAGTTGTCTAATGCGACGATCTGCGGCGCCAAGGCCGCACAAACGTGATGGCATCTGGTATCTCGTGCGGCGGGTTCCGAAGGAATTCGCCGCCTATGATCGGCGCGGCCTGGTGCGCATTTCCACTGGGGTCGCCGTTGCCGACGATCCGCGCGGTGTACGGGCCCGGGACGCGGTGCGCAGCCTCGGCGCCGGGCTCGAGGCGTATTGGCGCAGATTGGGCGACGGCCAGTCGGCGGAAGCGGCGCTCCGCTTCGAGGCTGCAAGGAAGCGGGCGCGATCGTTCGGGGTGGCTTATCGCACCAATGAGGAACTGGCGGCGGGCCCTCTCGACGAACTCATGGCTCGCATCAAGCTGCTTCTCGATAAGAATGCGGTTGAGGACGCAAAGGACGTTTCGGCGGTGATGGGTGGAGAGCAGCGGCCAGCACTGCGCCTGAGCGGTCTCATCAAGGAGTTCGAGGCGATCGAGCAACAGACCCTGCTGGCCATGTCGCCCAACCAGGTAAAGAAGTGGCGTAATCCGAAGAAAAGAGCGATTGCAAACTTGATTGGCGTCGTCGGGGACAAAGAGATCGCTCGCTTGACACGGGATGATGCGGTCGCTTTCCGCGAGTGGTGGCAGAAGCGCGTCGTCGGAGGCGGCCTTGATATCGCTACGGCCAACAAGGATATCGGCCACATCTCCAAGATGCTGCGTGTGGTCGACCTGACGCGTCAGCTCAAGCTGGAGCCGGTTTTCCATCAACTGCGTCTTTCCGGTGCCGTCGCGGCTCAACGCGCGGCGTTTACGGCGGAGTTCGTGCAAGGAAAGATCCTCGCCGAAGGCGCACTGGCCGGGCTCAACGATGAGGCGCGCCATCTTGTCTATCTAATTGCCGACACCGGACTCAGACTCTCTGAAGCAGCAAACCTCACAACGGAAACAATTCACCTCGATCACGACATCCCGCACGTGCAGGTGCGCCCCAATGGGCGACGCCTGAAGACTGATCATTCAGCGCGCGACATCCCCCTTGTCGGCTGCGCGCTTGAAGCGATGAAACTCCATCCGGAGGGCTTCCCGCGCTATCGTGACAAGGCAGCTTCGCTTTCGGCGCTCGTCAATAAGGTGCTCACCAACAAGAAACTCCTGCCTACATCGGAGCATAGTCTCTATAGCCTGCGGCACACATTTGAGGATCGACTAACTGCAGTTGAGGCGCCCGAGAAGGTCACCGCCTCCTTGATGGGCCACAAATGGATCCGGCCGAAATACGGCGCCGGACCATCCCTGGCGCAGAAGCACGAGTGGCTGCAAAGGATCGCGTTCGTCCCTCCTGAAAGGGGCTGATACCACGCTGCCCACCACCATTTTTACCTATGTTGTGCGGATGCAGGTCAATGACTTGAAATCTGTCGATGTCGGACAGCTTCACGTACTTTGCGATTGCGGGTTGGCGTCAATTCCGCTCTCGATGGAAGTTTCGGGCACGGGCGCGTATCGCAGCTGGGCTATCGCTTTTGCTCCCGCGGGGCCCCCATTCTGGATCAGTTCGGCTAGCACGTGCCGGGCTCGGGCTCGGATCCCAAGCCGCCGCCGCGCTTCTTCAAGCTCATGCTCGAGCCGCTCGAATGTCGGCGTGTAAGTTTCGCCATGACGAACGACCAAATAGGCCGCGACCGCCAGAAATCGTTCGAGCTCCGCCAGCGACGTTGGAGAACCGGGAAGTTCGGCGGCACGTGCCATGGTTCGGTTAGACCAAGTTTGGCGTTCGGCTATTCGGAATGTGAACCGGGTTGGCGCCGCGATTTTTCCGACGTGCCTGCAGCGGGTACACCTTCCTTTCTGGCCTTGGCGAACGCTCGGTCGCTTTCGAGGAACTCCGCCAACATGTAGGGGATCAGCTCGGCAACTGATTCCGATTCGCCATAGGTCTGCCGGTATAGGACCGCATAGTCCTTCAGCGCTTGGTTCAGCTCAGCGCTGACGCTGATAGTAATCTTCGATGGCGTACGGTCCGGAAGCTTTCCCAGTTTCAGATTCGACATGACCTACTCCTGTTCAACTCGCGTATGGCCGGAGCACGATGTCCTTGTGAACGATCACTCGCAGCGGCCAGCCGGGCCGCACGGTAATAGTGGGCTGAATGTTGAGGTTCTTTTCGGTGATGCGTTGGCCGGCTTGGCTGACGTTTTGCTGAGTGGATTGTCGGATCGCTTTGACCAAGTCGCTTTCGTTGTCCCCAAAGCTCAACTCGGTACCAACGCCCAGCAACGTCGCCAACGCGACCCCTTTGATCAGCTGCCAGGTGTGGAAATCCACCTTATCCTCCAGCCCTGTATACCCGGCAGTGTCTGTCGCGGGCAGATTGTCGATTTCGATTGACGAGCCGTCGGGCAGGAGAACGCGTTGCCAGACCAGCAGCGCGCGTTTTTGGCCAAAGGCGACGACGCTGTCATAGGTGCCGATCAGCCGTGAGCCCTGCGGAATGAGCAATATGCTGCCGGTGACCGTGTCGTGCACATTCTCGGTAACC
This sequence comes from Mesorhizobium silamurunense, assembly GCF_014843825.1. Taxonomy (GTDB): domain Bacteria; phylum Pseudomonadota; class Alphaproteobacteria; order Rhizobiales; family Rhizobiaceae; genus Mesorhizobium; species Mesorhizobium silamurunense. The sequence goes on along the minus strand of NZ_JHQR01000160.1, from coordinate 21,265 downwards.
TGCGCGACGACAAGGCCTGGCAAATCGGAATTGATGCCGGTGATCAGACTTGCGGCGATCACGCTGCCGGCCATCAGCTGATAGGGCGAAGCCGGCGTCTGCAGCGCATGTGGATTGTAGATCCCGCCTGTGCTCCGCTGGCTCATAAAATCGAGTTTGCGCTGCTGATTGTTCTGGTCGCCTTCAGCCGGCGCGACAGAGGCTGATGCGCTCGTCGCATCGGATTGGGGCGGCACCTCAAACGGCCGCTGCGCACCCTGGCCCCCGCCGGCGACATCTGTCTGTCTGGGCCGATTTTCGATGCGGAAAAGGACTTGCGATTCGCGCGCCGAAATCGCCTGCTGGGCGAGCCGCTGCTCCTCGGCAGATGCCTCCTGCCCTGGCGCGATGCCGAGCTGTCGCTGGCGTTCAAGGATGGGGCGGCCGAGGTCGCCCGGCAATGGCGGTCCAAGCACGGGAGGCTTCGGCTTGATTTCAGAATAGTCCTTGGGCAGCGTATCAAGTCCTTCGGCGGTTGGCTTGTGATCGGTATTGTACCGATCTTCAGCCAGGTCCTTGATATGCAGCGAGGGTCCCTCAAGCGCGATCATGGTGACACCAAATACGGCGCCGGATCCGATCGCAGCGATAGCGATGATCACGCCGCGCCTGAACCGCACCACGCGGCGAGGAGAAGCCCGTAACTGCAGTTGCTCGGGATCGAGTTTCGGCGGCACATCGGATCGAGAAGTATCGGTCATGAGCTCTCCCCTCACCTGCCGAAACGCGCAAAGAGTGGCATCCGCCGGGGTGGTTGGCGGCCGTCGGTCCTGGTGATGCGCACCACCTGCTGCTGCTTGGAGCCGAGGCGCAGTTCGGCAGCGGCAAAGAGCCGATCGACGATGTAGTAGTTGCCGCGCATGCGGTAATTGACGAGCTGATTGTTCCCGTCAGCACCGACGATGAAGAGCGGCGGCGCCTCGCCTTGATCGATGCGACGCGGAAACTCGATGTAGACCTTGCTGCCGTCATCGAAGGCGCGCGTTGGCCTCCAGGGCGGTGTGTCGCCGGTGATCGAATAGCGAAAGCGAATGCTCTCGAGCGCCACATTCGAAGCGGCTGGGAGACCAGCCTCAGCCTGAACGTTACGCTGACGTAGCGCGATGATCTGGTCTTCGCTGTAGGTCCAGGAGATTGCCGCCATTGCGGTCCTCTCGGTACTTTGAAGCTGCAGATGGTATGTCCGCCTTTCCGTGGTGATCACAAGATTGGTGCTAAGCCCGGGCGCGAAAGGTTTTACCAGAACATGGGTGCGCTGATTGTCACCGGTGCCGCTAGCGGTATCGCCTATGACCCAGCGGACCGTGTCGCCCGCGGACACGGCCGTTAGTTTCTCGCCCGGTTGCAGAGCGATATCGGTGACGCGCTCCGGCGCGGCATAGAGCTGATAAAGTGCACCATCGGTGAAGGGGTAGACCTGCACCGCATTGACGTAGCCGTGCTTGGTGGGCTGCTGCGTCGCCGCCTTGTTAGCGTCGGACACACGTTCTTCAGGGGAATGCTTCTCCTCGGCGACGTTGCTCGGATCAGGCTGCAACTGGCCGGGCAACGGCAGCGGCTTTGGCACCTCGACGATCTTAACCGGCTTCTCCGGCGCCTTCTCTATTGCCGCCGGCTTGAAGTCGGCAGCGTCATAGGAAATCTCAGGCGGCGGCACCGGCTTCGACGCGCAGGCGGAGAGGACGGCTGCTGACGCCGACAGGATTAGCGCGGCACGGAACGATGGGACTCTATTTGTCATTGGCTGGCTCCTTCGGGGAAACGGATGTCGACGCAGCGCTGTCGAGCTCGCGCGACCAGTCGATGGCGTTGATGAAGACGCCGAGCGGGTTGTTGCGCAGCTGGTCTGTATTGCTTGGTGGGCGGATCACGATGGTGAGGATCGCGGTCCAACGAGCCGTGCTGGCAAGGCTGCCGCGCTCAAAAACCTGCTCGGTCCATTTGACCTGGAATGAGTTGTCGGAAGCTCTGACCACGCTGGTCACCTGAACCGACACGCTGCGCATGCCGATGTGGCCGAAGGGGTCGTTTGCCTTGGCGTACTCGTTGAGGAAGAGTGCCGCCCGGTCGGTGGCAAAATCGTAGGCTGCCAGCCAGTTCTGTCGTACCAGAACCGGATCGGTGGAGACCGAACGAACATTCTGGATGAAACGACCGAGGTGCCATGCGATCTGGGCATCTGAGGGCTCGTAGTCCCGGATCGCCGGCGCAACGGCGCGCGCCTCGCCGAAGCGGTCGACCTCAACGACGTAAGGCACGACGCGGCTCTGCATCGACTGCCATACAAGTCCGCCGGAGAGTCCAGTCGCCAAAGCCAGACAGCCGAGGGCCATGAGCCGCCAGTTGCGGGCCTGTACTCGAGATGAGCCGATGCGCTCGTCCCAAAGCTGGGCGGCTTTTTGATAAGGCGTGACGGGCTCGGGGGTCTTGCCGTAACGTTGAACGGGTCGCTTGAAGAGCATTTAGTCATCCTTGTCGTTGAGAGAGGGATTGGCGCTGCCGCCCGGCCTCTCGCCATCTCTCACTGCCTGCACGGCGGCGTGACGATGCGCACGGGCGGTCTGTTCGGAACGCAATCGCCTTGCCCACCTCGGCGCGGCATTGGGGCTCGCATTCGCAGGGCTTCCAGCCATTGACGCGGTCGGCGTACCGCCCGTAGCAGTCCATGCGGCTTCCCGCCCGGCGTAGGCGCTGCGTCCGAAGCCGCCAGCGGGAGATCGTGCTGCTCGGATCGCGGCACCGCCGGCGGCACCTGCCATGCCCTGCACGCCAGCTGCGACGCCGGACAGGCCGGAGTCAGGCGAGGTTGCCCGTCCCAACTGCCACGCCATGGAAGCAGCCGATCCCATGGTTGTGCCGGCACGGACTGCAGCGAGACCGCCGCCGGTTGCCATGCGCGCACCGGCAAACGCAGTGCCTCCGGCAACGAGAGATGCGCCGGCTGCGGCCGCAGTGGTGCCCAATGCGGCGCCAGCGCCAAGCTGCGGCGCGCCGGACACAAGGCCGGAGGCGATGCCAGGCCCGAAGATGCCAAGCCCAAGCAGTGCCAGCGCGCCGAGCACCTGTGACATAGCAGCGGCCAGATCCGGCTCCTTGCCTTGAAGCGCGGAAGCGAACTCACCGAAGAGCGTGGAGCCGATGCCGACAATGACGGCGAGCACCATAACCTTGATGCCCGACGAGATGACGTTGCCGAGCACGCGCTCGGCCAAGAACGCCGACCGATTCCAGAGCGCGAAGGGAACCAAGGTAAAGCCTGCCAGCGTGGTGAGCTTGAACTCCAGGATGGTGATGAAGAGCTGGATCGAGAGAATGAAGAAGGCGATGATGACCAGGAACCAGGCCACGAGCAGGACGAAGATGGTGAGCGCATTGCCGAAGATTTCGGGGAAGCCCAAGAGCTGGCTTGCCTGATCGAGCAGCGGCCAGGCGCCCTCGAAACCGGTGGCGGCGATGCGGCCTGGATGCAGGAGATTGTCGGCCGACAAATTGCCGGAGGAAGCGTTGATGCCGAGGCCGGCAAAGGACCGATAGATGATATCGGCGAGGTTCTTGAAATTGTTCAGGATGAAGGCGAAGACGCCGACATAGAGGACTTTGCGGATGAGCCGGCCGAAAATGTTGGGCTCGCCCCCAAGCGCCCAGGCCAGGCCAGCAAGTGTAATGTCGATGCCGATCAGGGTGGTGGTGAGGAAGGCGACGTCGCCGGAGAGCAGACCGAACCCGCTATCGATATAGCGGATGAAGGTCTCCATGAAGCGATCGATTACCCCAAGGTCGTTCATGCCGCCGCCTTCCTCGTCGTGAAGAGCTGATGATCAATTGCCGGAATAGGCCGTGCCGGTGCCCAGGAAGCGTTTCGTCGTCTGGCGAGCAGCTTCCTCGGACTGCGCCTTGCGCGCCGCATCCTCGGCCTCGGCCCGAAACTGCGTCGCGAGCAGCGTCTGGATCTGCATCTGCTGCTTGGTCGAAAGCGCGATAAGCTGATTGGTGGCCTGGCTTGCCTCAAGCGCACCGGCCGCACCTTGGCTGCGATTAACGAGATCGGCGAGCAGGTCACCGTCGCCGCGGACGCTCTCAACGATCTGCGACTGGACCCCCATGGTCTGGCGGAACGCCTGCATGGCGCTCTGCCAACGCCCGCGCGCGGCGCTCGCCACGTCGCTGACCTTGATCGTGGTGTCGTAGCTTTCCGGATACTGCTGGCGCCACTGGTCTTGAAGCTTATCGAGATCGAAGCTCAGGCCACTCGCCTGGTTCATTAGACCATCGATCCGTTGGAGCGCACCGGTGAGCTGACCCACAGAAGAGAAATCCAGGCTCTGAAGGTTGCGCGCCATGTTCTGCAACATAGTCGCCTGGTTCTGAAGTGACTGGATCTGGTTGTTGATCTGCTCCAATGCGCGTGCCGCCGAGAGCACGTTCTGCGTATAGTTGGATGGATCAAACACGATAAGCGCATAAGCCGGCTGAATGTAGTCGGCCATCGGTTTGGCGATCAGGGAAACTGTAACCAGGCTCGTGAAAAGGCGGCGTCCTATCATGACGTTTGCTCCATGTTTGGTTGAGGGAATTGCTGGAGAAACGCGGCGGCCCAATCGAGGCCACGCGCGCTCAGGAATTGGGAGGCAAAGCTGCCCTGCCCCTGCTCGGACAGGATCGTATCGATCAGGGTCTGCGTGGCCGGATCGGAGGTGCCGCAGAACGCGAGGGTAATAGGGCCGAGGCCGAGTTCGAAGAGACGGTTGCCGCGACGCGACTGCAGGTAGTATTGCCGCTTTGGCGTGGCGCGGGCGATCACTTCGATCTGGCGCTCGTTCAGGCCGAACCGCTCGTAGGCCGCCCTCGCTTGCGGTTCCACGGCACGATCATTGGGAAGGAAAATGCGCTGTGGGCAGCTCTCGATGATTGCAGGCGCGATTGTTGAGTCAGCTATGTCGGTGAGCGACTGCGTGGCGAAGATGACCGACACATTTTTCTTGCGCAGCACCTTCAGCCATTCGCGGATGCGGGCGGCGAAGAGCGGGTTGTCGAGATAGACCCACGCCTCATCGAGCATCAGCAGCGTCGGCCGCCCGTCGAACCGCTCTTCGAGGCGATGGAACAGATAGGTCAGCACCGGCAGGACGGCGCCTTGGCTGTGCATCAGCTGCTCGGTCTCGAAACACTGCACATCGGACAAGGCCAGCCGATCGTCATCCGCGTCGAGCAACCGGCCGAACGGGCCCTCGAGCGTGTAGGGCATCAATGCGGCCTTCAGCGCATTGGACTGAAGCAGGACCGAAAGGCCGGTCAGCGTGCGTTCCTGCGCCGGCGCGGTGGAAAGGCTGCTCAGTGCCGACCAGATTGCCTCCTTCACCTCAGGGGTGACGGTGACGTTCTCATGGGCGATGAGGCCGGCGATCCATTCGGCCGCCCAACTGCGGGTAGCCTGGTCGTTGATGTTGCGCAGCGGCTGGAAGGAAAGCGAACCGTCCGCGCCGAGCGCGTGGTGCTCTCCACCCATGGCGAGTGTTGCCGCGCGGGCTGAATTGCCCTTGTCGAAGACATAGACCTGCGAGCCGGCGTAGCGTCGGAACTGAAGAGCGAACAGCGCAAGCAGCACCGACTTGCCGGCGCCGGTCGGTCCAACGATCAGCATGTGGCCGACATCGTCGACATGGGTGGAAAGCCGAAACGGTGTCGACCCGCTGGTTTCGGCGAAGAGAAGCGGAGGGGCCCCTTGCAGCGAGACCTTGGCGAGATGCTCGTTCTCCGACGGGCCGGCCCACGCCGACGACAGCGGCATCAGATGGGCAAGGTTGAGCGTGTGAATTAGCGGCTGGCGAACGTTGGCATAGACATTGCCTGGCAGCGACCCGAGCCACGCCTCGACCGCGTTGACGCTTTCACGGATCGTGGTGAAGCCGAGCCCATTGATGACGCGCTCGACCGCGCGAAGTTTCTCCGCGGCGGCTTGGCGATCCTCGTCCCTTACCGTCACCGCTGTAGTGAGATAGCCGAAGCCGACATGATCGCCGCCCAATGCCTGAAGAGCTTCATCGGCGTCGAGCGCCTTGTTGTCGGCGTCGCTGTCGACGAGCGGAACGGGTTCGTTGCTTACAACCTCGCGCAGGATGGCGACGACCGATTTGCGCTTGGCAAACCACTGCCGGCGCAACCGGGTCAGCGTCTTCGTGGCCTCGGTCTTGTCGAGCGGGATGAAGCGCGTCATCCAGCGATAGGCGAAATCCTGATGGTTGAGTGCGTCGAGGATTCCGGGCCGCGTGACATTCGGGCAGCCGAGGATGGTGAGTGTGCGAAGATGCTGTTCGCCCAGCATCGGCTCCAAGCCACCGGTAAGCGGAGCATCGACCAGGACGCCGTCCAGATACATTGGCGTTTCAGGCACGGCGACCGGATGGTGGCGGGTCGAGATTGTGCCGTGCAGGTAGGTCAGCGTCTCGGCATCATCGAGGGCGCGCACTTCGGGCATGAAATCCGACAGGAGATCCAGCACACGGTCGGTCTCATCGCGAAACCGCGCCATCTCCTGGCGCCAGTCTCTTTCGCCTTCCGAATGGTGTGAGTCGACGAGCGCGCTTTCCGCCCGGGCCTGGGCGTCCGGTGGCGGCATGAACAGCAAGGTCAGATGGTAGTGGCTTTCGAAATGCGCGACCTTGCCCTCGAAGGCCGCTCGTCGTTCTTCGTCGACGAGCCATGACGCCGCGTCGGGAAAATGCGAGAGCGGATAGCCCAGCGCTTCGCCACGCTCGGCCTCGAAGAACAACGCCCAGCCGGAGCCAAGGCGTCTGAGCGCATTATTCGCCCGCGCACAGATGCCAATGAGTTCGGCTTCGGTCGCACTTTCGAGATCGGGGCCGCGGAATCGCAACGTCCGTTGGAAGCTGCCGTCCTTGTTGAGCACGATGCCGGGCGCGACCAATGCGGTCCAGGGCAGATGATCGGCAAGCCGGTCGGTTTTGCCGCGGTATTCTGAAAGGTTCAGCATGCTAGCCATCCCTTCAGGCGAAGGTGACGGACAAGCACGGCGGCGAAGTCAGGATCGCGTCTTGCGGCAAAGACGGCCAGCGTGTGGCCGGCGATCCAAAGCACGAGTCCGGCAATCCACTGCTGCAAGCCAAGCCCGATTGCCGCGGCCACCGTGCCGTTGAGGATCGCCACCGCTCGTGGCGCGCCCCCCAGCAGGATCGGCTCGGTTAGTGCCCGGTGAACCGGAACCTCGAAGCCCTCGATATGCTGCTCGCCCGCGACCATCAGACGAGCGCCCCGCCACCGAAGGAGAAGAAGGAGAGGAAGAAGCTCGATGCCGCGAAGGCGATCGACAGGCCGAATACGATCTGGATAAGCCGGCGGAAACCGCCTGCCGTGTCGCCGAACGCGAGCGTCAGGCCGGTGGTGATGATGATGATCACCGCGACGATCTTGGCGACCGGTCCCTGCACCGATTCCAGGATCTGCTGCAGCGGCTGTTCCCACGGCATGCCGGAGCCCGCTGCGTAAGCTGGGGCCGTAATAAGAAACGCCAACGCGGTGGACGAAAGAAAGCGAAGCTTCTTGCGCATGAAGTGACCTTTCAGAGCTGCTGGAGTTGGGGAAGCGTGAGGGGGGTGACGGCGTAGTCGCCGCTGCCGTCGAGACCAGTGACCTCGCCAATTGCGTCAATGCGGCGCGAGGATCCACGTCCGGCGATGAAGACGATCAGATCGATCGCCTCGGCGATGAGGCGTCGGGGAACGGTGACGACGGCTTCCTGGGCGAGTTGCTCGATACGGTAGAGTGCGGACCGCGCCGAATTGGCGTGCACGGTGGCGATGCCGCCTGGGTGCCCGGTGTTCCATGCCTTGAGCATGTCGAGCGCTTCCGCGCCCCTCACCTCACCGACGATGATCCGGTCGGGCCGGAGCCGGAGCGTTGAGCGTACGAGATCGGCAAGTGTGACCGAGCCCCGCCTGGTTCTTAGGGCGACGCAGTCCTGTGCCGCGCATTGCAGTTCGCGCGTGTCCTCAATGAGGATCACCCGCTCGTCGCATTCGGCGACTTCGGCCAGCAGCGCATTGGCAAGCGTCGTCTTGCCCGACGATGTGCCGCCGGCGACCAGGATGTTGCGCCGCTCGCGCACTGCCTTCTTAAGCGCATCGGCCTGCAGCGGCAGCATGATGCGATCGGCGACATAGTTAGCCAGCCTGTAGAGCTTTGCTGCCGGCTTTCGGATGGCAAAGCATGGCGCCAGCACGACCGGCGGCAGCAGCCCCTCGAAGCGCTCGCCCGATGGCAATTCGGCACTGACGATCGGGTTGTCGGCATGCGCCTCGGCGCGCACATGGGAGGCGACCAGACGGATGATGCGTTCCGCCTCGGACGGGTGCATGTGCACGCCGGTATCGACCCGACCTTCTCCCAGCCGATCGAGCCGTAGCGCGCCGTCGGGATTGACCATCACCTCGATGACCAATGGATCGGCTAGCGCCTCGGCGATGGCGGAGCCCATGGCGGTTCGCAGCATGGCGCGGCGGCGATGGTCGGCCTCCGGATGAGAGCTCATCCTTCCCCTCCCCCGCCATTGGTCTGGCCAAGCGATCGTTTCCCGGAAGCGATCTGGCGGCCAACCTGCTCGACGAATTTGTCGAAACGCTCCTGGGCGATCGCCTGCGTTGCCTTGTCCGGGACCGGGGTGTGGGCATGAAGCGTGATGGAAAAGCGGATGAAGAGCGCCAGGCTCTCCAGGATCATCTCGGCATCACGCCTGATGTGAGCGAGGTCGCGGGAAAGACGGTCAAGCCTCACGCCATAGCGCCGGTCGAGGTCGTTCTTGCCACGCCGCTCGATGAAGGCCTCGACCGCCTTCGCCACGATCGCGGATTTGGTCGTCGCTGGATCGCGGCTGAGGGTGTCCAGCTTCTCGCTCAATTGCGGTTCGAGCAGAAATTGATGACGAATGCGGTGAGGCTTCATGACGCTTGTCCCGAGGGGCCGGGCCTTGCGCCGGCGGCGGGAACAAGCATCGGGCAGACGCCCGAAATTGCTTATGGCCGTTATCTACGCTGAGGTGCGCTCTTCCTTTGACGGCGATCAAAAGCCGGGCACGATATCCTTGTCGTCGCCTTCGTTCATACCGTAGGCGCGTGCGGCGGTGGAAATCCGATCGATCACGCGCTTGTCGGCCATCGCCTCGCTATCGTCGTCTGCGGGCCCGAACAGATCATTCTGATCCGGTTCTTGGGCGACCGCAGGCTGTTCCTCAGGCAGCCCAGGATGGCGCTGCTGCTGGACACCGCCCTCGTCTCCAGTTGCCGCCCCGACGCTTTCGTCGTCGCCGGCAAGACGGCGATCGACGCCGCGTACTTGTCCAGTCCAATCGTCCGGGCGCGGCATAGGGCAGTCCAAGTAGGGACCGGCGCGCAGCACCGACGAAGGCAGCACCCGCTCGATAAAGTTCTGATCCTGGTAGTAGCGCAACTTCTTGGCTCGGATCGGCGGCAAGCCGGAAACCAGTACCAGCTCGTCAGATGGCGGCAACTGCATCACCTCGCCAGGTGTGAGTAGCGGGCGGGCTGTCTCCTGGCGGCTAACCATGACGTGCGAAAGCCAGGGCGCCAACCGATGGCCGGCATAGTTGCGCATGGATCTGAGTTCCGTCGCCGTGCCGAGCGCGTCCGAGATGCGCTTGGCCGTGCGCTCGTCATTTGAGGAAAACGCAATCCGCACATGGCAATTGTCGAGAATGGCGTTGTTCTCGCCATACGCCTTCGAGATCTGGTTCAAGGATTGCGCGATGAGATAGGCGCGGATGCCATACCCCGCCATGAAGGCGAGCGCCGTCTCGAAGAAGTCGAGGCGCCCGAGAGCCGGGAACTCGTCCAGCATCATCAGAAGCTGATATTTCCTACTCTTCCTTGGATCACCCTCCAGCCGCTCAGTCAGACGCCTGCCGATCTGATTGAGGATCAGTCGCACCAGCGGCTTGGTGCGCGATATGTCCGATGGCGGCACTACCAGATAGAGCGACATCGGCCGTTCTGCATCCATCAGATCGGCAATGCGCCAGTCGCAGGCCGAGGTTGCCGCTGCCACGGTCGGGTCCCGATAAAGCCCGAGAAACGACATGGCGGTTGAGAGAACGCCTGAACGCTCGTTTTCTGACTTGTTCAGCACCTCACGCGCCGCCGAGGCCACGACCGGATGAACCTGAGGCTTATCCGTTGCACCAAGGTGGTTGGTCGTCATCATTCGCTGCAGCGTTGCCGCAAACGTGCGTTGCGGGTCTGATAGGAAGGTGGCGACGCGGGCAAGCGTCTTTTCCTCTTCGGCGTAGAGCACGTGCAGAATGGCACCGACCAGAAGTGAGTGGCTCGTCTTTTCCCAATGGTTCCGTCGCTCGAGCGCGCCTTCCGGATCGACGAGAATGTCGGCGATGTTCTGGACGTCGCGGACCTCGTTCGGTCCCTTGCGCACCTCCAAGAGCGGATTGTAACGCGCCGATCTGGGATCGGTAGGGTTGAACAATAGGCAGTATGAGAACTTCGACCGCCAGCCGGAGGTGAGCTGCCAGTTTTCACCTTTGATGTCGTGAATGACGGCCGAGCCAGTCCAGGACAGAAGCGTCGGGACAACCAGTCCGACGCCCTTGCCCGAACGTGTCGGAGCAAAGGCCATCACGTGCTCCGGTCCGTCATGGCGCAGATACCGATCCGTCAGCTTGCCGAGGAAGACACCGGCCGGCCGAAACAGCCCTGCCTTCTCGATCTCACCTGTCGCGGCCCATCGCGAGGAGCCGTAGGTGGTGACCAATCCGCTCTGTCGCGCGCGCCAGAGCGAACCGGCAATCGCGGCGGCGCAGCCCAAGAGCCCGCTGGCGCCGGCAAGCGCACCGGCCTTGTCAAAGACCGCAGGCGCATAAGCGTCGAAATGGAACCACCACTCGAACAGCTTCCATGGTTTGTAGATTGGCCATCCGGCCGCGACGAACCACGGCGCGCCGAGCGGCGGCTGATAGCCCAGCATGTGAGCACACCATTGAGTTGCCGCCCAGACGCCAACTATGACGATCGCGAACACAACGGCGATCTGCCCGATCAGCAGCTTTGTAGGTGTCATTGGCGTGGCCCGCTGGATAACGACTTAGCATCGCTCGGCGCGGCGGGAACAGGAATGCGCCCCACATACGATTGGGTGCGATGGACGACTCGATATCGCTATCAACAGTCATCCGCCTCGAAGTTCCAGACTGCCCTTTTATGCGACTTTCGAAGCACAAACGGGGAACGTCGTGTGTTTTCTGCGTCAACAGCCATGCTCGCTCCGCTGCTCCGGCGAGCATTATCAATAGCTGCTATGAAGGCCGATTGTGGACTGTCCGCCGCGCACACCCCTAGCCTCAATATTCCGCGCTGCATTTCGCTGCGCTAACGACGGCGCAGGGCGGCAATCTGATTAAACAGCTTAACCACGTCCTCGACATCGTCCGGACTTCCGTCCCAGACCTTCAGAGCGCTGCCAATTATGCGTGCCGCACCCTCGGTGTACTGGCCCTGCGGGAGCGTTACACCCAAAAACGTGCAAATTTGCACAACATTAGGATTTGGTGTTGCGAACTGCCCACCCAATATGCGGCTGAGACGGCTGGGCTGCATCCCGCTCAGACGCGCTGCATTTGCCGCAGAAAGGCGCCGATCAGCTAAGGCAGCCCTGATATCTCTTGCGATTCTCGATGCTTCTTCAGTTGTCAGCCTCATCCGCTTCGGATAAGACAGAAATTGCAAATTTGCAAGTTCATTGATCTGTGGTAGCAGAGCGGTAGTTTAAGGGGAGATGGGCATGGCATGGAGCAGGCAGCGGGTAACAGCAGTGAAGGTCGATGTCGGACCCTCGATAATGTTGCATAGTGGCGCCTGGCTCGACCTGCTGTCGCCTCATACCAGCGCCTTTACCATCGAGGATATAGCCCACGGCTTGGCGCTACAGTGTCGTTATGCGGGCCAGTGTCTGGATTTCTATTCAGTGGCCGAGCACAGCCTGCTGGTCAGTGACCTCGTCGAAGAGGATCCATTGGCCGCCTTGCTGCACGATGCGGCGGAGGCCTTCCTTGGAGATATTACGCGTCCCCTCAAGCAGATGCTTCCGGATTACAGGCAGATTGAAACTGAGATGCAGCGCGCGATCGCAGAGCGGTTTGGTATTAGCACTCAGTCAAGCGCGGCAATCAAGCGAGCCGATCTGCGTGTGCTGGCCGCCGAGCAGGCTCAGATTATGCCGGCAGGCACGGACGAATGGGCCAAGCGCGATCGGATTGCGCCCGCCTTGGTGAAGGTACGCTTCCTGTCTCCGCGTGAAGCTAAGAGCGCGTTCCTTCGCCGATATGAAGCCTTGCAATAGAACTATCCACATAAAACAAGTCCGCCAGGCATTTCTCAACAAAAAAACTTCGCGTGAGCTATAGATTGAATTGAAATCGATGCGTATCTCTTCGACGTGGGGAGTCTGAGTCCTAGGGTCGGTAGGATTTTGGTTCTCTAGTGGTAGGAGGTTGTGCTGAAACCGATTTTCTTGGTGTCTGGTCCGCTTGCGGCCGGAAAATCGATGTTCACTGAACAATTGACGTCACGTTTCGACGCGAAACGCGTGTCAACACGGGTGCTATTACTTCGGGCTAGCGATACCGATGATCGCGACGCACTGATCAAGCTTGGCGATAAGCTCGACAATGAGACCAACGGAAAGTGGGTCCTCGATCAGTTTCTGGCTGAAACGAACGGGGCTCCGACGGATCAGATTTGGCTGGTGGATGCAGTCCGGACGCTAGACCAAGTTAAACACTTCCGCGACAAATTCGGCGACAGGATCGTTCACGTCCACCTCACTGCGCCGATTGGTGTGTTGCGCGAGCGTTACCTGGCACGCAAGGCGGAGATACGGGAGTTCAACAGCTACGACGAGGCCCGCGAGCACGGGGCGACGGAAAGCAAGATCGAGACGCTCGCGCAAGTTGCCAGCGTGGTTCTGGAAACCCACCGTTCGAGCCCTCGATCGTTGCTGGCCCAGGCAACTGCGGGACTTGGCTTGTTTTCCCGCGAGGTTGTGCGGTGCGTCGACGTTCTGGTTGGCGCTCAGTACGGAAGCGAGGGGAAGGGCAATATCTGTGCCTATCTCGCCAAACACGAGAAGTATGATGTTCTCATGCGGGTGGGGGGTCCGAATGCTGGGCATAAGGTCGCCGATCCTAAGTACGACTACATTCAGCTTCCCTCGGGAACGCAAAGCAATCTTGACGCAAAGATCTTGATCGGCGCCGGCGCAACTCTCTCAGTCAAGCAGGTGCTCAAGGAGATCTCGGACCTCAAGCTCACCGAGGACAGGCTGTCGATCGATCCGCAGGCCATTATCATCGAGGACAGCGACATCGAACAGGAAGTAGGCACCCTCGAGGTCATCGGCTCGACGAAGAAAGGTGTTGGAGTTGCCACGGCGCGAAAAATCCTGGGGCGAGACGGCAACAAATACTGGGGCAGTAAGGTCCGCCTCGCCAAAGATATCGCCGAGTTCAAGCCATTCATCCGTGACACCAAGGTCGAGCTCGAGAAGGCTTATGCTGCCGGTAAGTCGGTGCTCCTCGAGGGCACCCAGGGAACCGATCTCAGCTTGCATCACGGTGAGTACCCATTCGTAACCTCGCGCGAGACAACGGCATCAGGTTGCCTCGCCGATGCCGGCATCGCACCAACAAGGGTCCGACGGGTGATCATGGTCATGCGGACCTATCCCATCCGCGTCGGCGGCACGTCCGGGCCGATGATGCACGAGATTACTGTGGAGGACATTGCCGCTCGGAGCGACATCCCTGCGGCAGACCTACACAAGATCGAAGTTGGCACTGTTTCCGGCAAGGAACGCCGCATTGCAGAGTTTGACTGGGAGCAAGTGCGACGCGCCGCTAGCATCAACGGGGTAACCGATATCGCGTTGACCTTCGCCGACTATCTCGGAATCGACAATCGCAAGGCGAAAACCTTCGAGGAGCTCAATGCGACTACTAGGAACTTCATCGAGCGGGTGGAGAAGGTCACCAATGCCCGCGTGTCGCTGATCTCCAAGGATTTCGGGAAGGACGCCGTTATCATTGACCGGCGGCAGTGGAACTGAGGAGCTGCGAGTGCAGGAAAACGAACTGATTAGATGGTATCCGCGGCTGTACCACATGGCAGAGGACGGTTCATTCCCATCCATCCACGACCACGGGCTGATGAGCACGACAGCGCTGCTCGATGTCTACGGGATTTGTGGCGACCCGCGACTTGCGATTGAGGAGAGGCTTCGACCCGAGATCGTGGAGATCGCTAAGGATGGGTTGCCCAACGCCGCCATCCGCGACAATAAGCCAATGAGCGATAGCGCGCTGCAGAAGTGCCTTCAGGATGGGCTCACACCGTTTCAGTGGTACAAAATCCTCAATGGCAAAACCTTCTTTTGGCTTCACAAGAAGAGGTTGCACAAGCTTCTGAAAGCCAAGGCATACCGAGATCGGCCGCACACAATTCTGACGTTCGACACTGCGTCCTTGGTTGCCGCACACCGCGACAACGTCCTGCTCAGTCCGATAAACAGCGGGGCCACAATCATGAATCCGCAACCGAGAGGCGAGGGTACGTTCATGAAAATAGCCGACTATCCGTTTGCTGAGCGAAGGAAAACCAGACCCCTGGAAAACGCCTTGGTGGAGCTGACCGTCGCCTACAGCGTCCCGGATGCCGCCACTCACCTCTTGGCAGCACAACGCGTCAACGGCAATGAGATCGAGGACCTGTGGCGCAAGACAGGCGGTGATCCGCACGAGGGCCTTTAGGCCGGTACTGCCAACCTGGCTGGTCGCTTCGCCTTTCGGACGAGGTCGGCCAAATGACTGGTAAGTCCGATCTCGCCTTCAATCTTCACTCCTGCGTCCGCGGGCATTTCCTGCAGGAACCGTCGCAATGCCTCAAGACCTGCGGCCGCTTCGAAGCTGAGCCAGTGGGTCGCCTCTCCCGGCACCAGAACGGTCTGTGATGTCTGGGTCGCACCGCGATGGAGCTGCACCACCCAGACTGTCTCACCGTCATAGACCCACTCGAAGCGTACGGCTCCAAGCGCACGGGACAGCTTGAGGTAAACCGCGTCAATCTGCTGGGCGACCGCAGTTGGCAGCTCTTCTGGGTGATCGATACCTAGCATTAAACCATCGCCTTCACCGGAGCGGCCTTCGACGAGCAGCGTTCCATCGATCGTGACGATGGCAGCGCCTGAATAGGCTGCAGGCACTGCCGCCTGGCATATTATAGAAGCTATAGCAGTGTGGTTGGGATCCTCGACGGACATCAACTTGAATGGGTCGGTCCAGCCCTTGAGAGTTGTGTACCGTCCTGGCTCCGGTTCATGCGGACAGGTGCGGGTCCAGACTTCGTTACTTCCCGTCGGCTTTCCGAAGGTAAAAGGGGCAACGCGCCTCCCGAAGACAGTGGTAGCTGGCACATTCGCGCCAACGAGTTCCGCTATAAGTAGACCGAATGCCTTGTCGCCGATATGTCGACTGAAGCGATTAGGCCAGCTCATGTTGGCAGTTGCCGCTGCCGTGTTGTCCGGCTCCCACTCCCAGCACAGCGTATGGCTGTTCTTCCATCCGCGTGGCCGAGGATGAATGCTAAACTCAAGCCGTCCCGGGCTCTGCATCTTGAGCTCAGGCCGAAATCCATAGACCTTCGTGAGCAAGTCAAGCGCCCAAGGCAGGGGTAAGGAGGCCACCCCGGGCTTCTCCACGCATCGCGGTGTGTCATCAGGAGCGAACTCCATGATGCCGCCCTGGATCACGCCGGAAACACCGCCATCATTAATATCGATGGTCTCATTGGCGATCACGAACAGGCCCGACGAAATCAGTCGCTTCAGTCCGGCGAGGGCTTCCTGCACGTCACTGATCCCGTAGACAAATTCTTTGCTCCGCGGACTGTCCGGGGCATAGCTGCGCAGATTGATCGAGCCATCCACACTCGCGTCCAGCAGCGCGGCAAGCGCCTCTTGGGCGTCAGTGAAGTGGTGATTGGGGGCGTAGCCGAAGACTCGCGAGTAGCTCTGAGAGAAGGCGCCACCGGACGTGGGAAAGAAGCTGATGAATTGCGCCACATTCCCGGCCCGCGCCAATGCGTCTAGCGATTCATCCTTGCGAAAATTCAAAGCGATACCCAATCCGATTTCTTCATTGGCCGACAGCTAGCCGTCCGGCTAAAGGGCATATAGTGGGCGTTAGCGCCACATGGGCCAGCGAATGTTCCCCGCTTTCCCGCTAGTTTTGCACAGGCTAGGAGTAATCGTACCGTAGGTTCAAAGTCGCACCTTGACGCGCGAAGGATGAGGTTCAGTCCGCCGCCTTGGGGAAGATCGGTGCAATTTCCAAGTCTCCACTGAAGAGGGATAAACCCACTTTGCCGTCGGCACGCAGCTCGCGCATCGTCAGGTGCATTTCCTTCTCGTTCAAGCGGAAGATGCAGTAGGTGTTGCGTTCGTTGCCAGGACGGCGCACCGGCGAAACGCCGGTACTGCCGTTTGAAACGACATAGATCACCGGCTGCTGTGGAGCACCGACAAGCGGCTGATTGTCATATTTAACGACCCGCGGCATGTGCTCGTGGCCGTGAACCGCCAGTTGCACACCGGCCTCCTGAGCGGCGTCCAAAATCCGCGGGGCGTCTACCGAAAGCGTTATGCCCTTCTTGTTCAGAGTCGCGACAGTGGTCACGGGCAATAGATGGTGATGCAGAGCCATGATTTTGTATGTCGGTCGATCTATCCGCTCGGCGCCGAGTTCGCGCAAGGCGTCGACCCCACTGTCGCCGATGTAGCCGTACTCGCTCCATTCGGTTTGAACTATGGTACATGAATTCAACACCCCAATCAGCACATCTACATCACCGAGCTGCACTCGTCGAACGTAGTTCAGCGTCTCTCTCCAACTGCGGCCTATCAGCTCCTCGCAGAAGATGCGGTACTGAAGCTCGTGCTCGTACGTCGCCTGGTTGCTAACCGCCAGCTTGGCGGGATCGACGCTCGACGGATCCTTCGCGCGGACAATGTCGTGGTTTCCGGGAACGGCTACAATATGGTTTCGCTCGAGACCGAGCGCCTTGGTGAGGCTTGCGAACTCGGCCAGTATGTTGCTGCGTACGGCTTGGCTCCAGTCGCCCTTGGTGGTGAAGTCGCCAGTAACCAGGATCGTGCCGATATCGTCCTGGACCCCTATCCTGCCTAGGTCATCCATCAGCGCCTGCGTGAGCGTCTTCTTCGTGTTGCCGATAGCCGGTGTTTCGCCCTGTAGGGCGTTGGTGCATGGGTCCGGACTTGAGCGGATGTCGATCTTTGAAGCGGCAGACTATGCCGTGGCCGCCTTGCGGCGGGCGGATTTCGGGCGTGCGCAGGCAAGCATGCGGTTGAGGACGGCGCAGCCGATGGCGACTTCGGTCTGCTGAACGGGAAGCGACCGTGCCCGCAAACGCCGCCCGATGGTGGACTTGTATCGCCCTATGGCGGTCTCGACCAGCGAGCGTTTGCCATAACCGTTGGAGACCTGCCATTTCATCCGGCCGTCTCTGCCGATTGCGGCAATATGCTGGCCCCTTTGGCCGGCAGGTCTATCGTCGAATGGTTCGACCGCGTTGACGCGAGGCGGAATGACGATTGCGGCGGCAGCGCTATGATCGATGACTGCGTCGTAAGTCGGTTTTCCGTCATAGGCGCCGTCAGCAGTAAACTGTCCGATCGGACCGCCAATCTGGTCGAGTAGTGGCTCAACTTGAGAGACATCGCCAGTGTCCTGATCAGTCAGGGTATGGGCAATGATCTCGCCGCTGTCGGCATCCAGTGCCAGATGCAGCTTGCGCCAACTGCGACGGGATCTGGCGCCGTGCTTCTCCTCCAGCCACTGACCCGCGCCGTAGACCTGCTGGCCGGTGCTGTCGACAAGAGCATGCACTGGTCCCTCCGGCGCAACCCGGCGATCATGCCGTTTGTTGGGCGATTGCCATGTCCGCGCCCGACGGCTCAGGGTGGTATGATCGGGGACAGCGAGCGCCAGCCCCATCAGTTGCAGCACCGATTCCAGCAAGCCTTCTGCCTGGCGCAGCCGCAGGCCAAACACAAGGCCCAGCGTCAAGGTGGTCTCGATCGCCAGATCAGAATAGCGGTGCTGGCCGCCACGTGTCTTGCGTCTCGGCGCTTGCCACCTGGACAGGGCTTCCGGCGTCACCCACAGGGTCAAACTGCCGCGATGACGAAGTCCTGCCTCATATTCTGGCCAGTTCGTCACCCTGAACTTCATCTTCTCAATATGATGGCGGCGGCTGGTATTGTGTTTGAAAGGCATGGCTACGCTACAAAGGCTATTGCGGTGACCGCTTGCCTAAACCCACACCAATAAAAGATCCGTGCACCAACGCCGCGTGGCGAGGCTCATCCGCCAGTTGCTCGAAGAGCTTTCGTGGCAGCCGCGCTCGAAGCAAAGATACTGCGCAGCGATTAAAAAGCTGGGATGCTCGGGGATTTTTCCTCTTTGTATCGCTGCCAGTTCATCGCCCAACCTGACGTCCGCAGGTTGGTTCGTTCGGTCCCCTAAAGACGGGGCGCTGCTTTTTTGATTGGTGAGGTGATCCTTCGCTTCGCTTGTCCGCTTCGTCCAACATGCAACGGAGTCGCGCTGCGACATCTCGTGCGTAAGACGAGCTTGTCCTATTTGGCCCCTGGGCAACTCTTGGAAGTCTCCGCCTCGCGACGTGCCGGTTCTCGCTCCACTGCCTCGCGAACGAGGTCAGAGCGTTTTTCCTTCGGCTGCAAGACGGCATTCGTCCTTGCGAACGTTCCTTCCGGAAGCCGCGCCGGGCATCCGCTCGTGATTGATCTGCCGTGGTCCCACGGGGCGACTCGTATTTTATAGAGGCCCTGTGCCTGGGCCGTTGGCGACCGACCATCGTCAGCGCAGCTTCTCAAGCGATCGGACAGCAAGATCGATTTTCCTATGAGCTCCCTCAACGGCGCACAATCCGGATAGTGCTGCGTCAGCACGGACCGTGCGAGGCGGAGGTTCTCGATGTGCTGTTTGCCAGCTTTTGGCTTTCCTTCGGTGGAATTCTCTCCGTAGTAGAGGTCGAAAAATACCGCATCGGGCATGGCCGCCCGATCGTATTCGAGGCGCCTGCCGTCCGGCTAAGAACCGGACATGCGGATCACCCCGCATCCGGCTCAAGCCATTCTTCAGCACCATGGGATTGCCGGTTCGAGTGCGTGCTGGGTGAACGGATGCCACAGACGAGCCTGCGACATCATTGGCGTCCGGCAATCAGGTCGAGGTCGAAGCCGGCAATCATCGCGTCCCTCAGTGTTTTAGGCGTTAGGGGATCCAGGTGCGGCAGCCTGCCGAGTTGTGGCACATTGCCCAACTTCGCGATCGTCCTTTGGCTGTCAGCCGCCTCGTCGCCGATGAAAGCAACGCCCATGACTGGGATGGAGCGAGTCTTGAGCGCCTCGATCGATAGCAGAGTGTGATTGATGGTGCTGAGCGCGGTGCGCGCGCAAAGGATGACGGGTAGTTGCCATTCCCGGAAAATATCGATGAACCTTGTCTGTCGGTTGAGCGGCGCCATCAGCCCGCCGGCGCCTTCGATGACGAGCGGTGTCGGCAGGACCGGAAATGAAAGATCGGCAGTCTCGATCGAGATGCCGTCGATTTCGGCCGAACGATGCGGCGAAAGGGGGCTCTGCAAGCGGTAGGCTTCCGGCAGCACACGCCCCGGCGGTAGGCCGGCTAGCCGTGTAACGACCTCGCTGTCGGTCTCGGCGTCGAGGCCCGATTGCACTGGCTGCCAGTAGAAACCGTCGGAGCAGGCCGGCTAGCCCAGCCGCGAACACGGTCTTGCCAATTCCGGTGTCTGTCCCGGTGATGACGATACGCTTGGTCATGCCTTGCCCATCCTCTCGAAGTGCGTGTCGACCATGGCGGAAATGTCGGGTTCGTCGGCATGCTTTTGGCGCGTTGCCGCACAACAGCCGCGACCCGGTGGCGCCGACCGGCGTGCCCAGCCCTATCTTCGTCTTGCGAGTCATGCGGGTTTCGCTCGCAAGTTATAAGGACGCTCGAAAATCAAGGCCGATATCGAGGATCGGCGCGCTATGGGTCAGCCAGCCGATGGAGATAAGATCGACGCCCGTGGCAGCGATGGCTGGCGCTGTTGCGGTGGTAATCGACCTCGACTTCGATCTTGACGAGATGACCTGCACTTGCTCGCGCGCGCTTGATGGCGGGCGCGGCAAACCGAAATGGTCTCTCAGCGTTGCCCCGTCATAGTCGTGCCGGAAAAGTCCGCGCTTGCGCAAGATCGGCACCACTTCCTCGGCGAATATGTCGAACCCGCCCTGCAGATAGGGCGACATGATATTGAAGCCGTCCGCGGCACCATTGTCGAACCATTCCTCGATCTTGTCGGCGATCTGTTCGGGCGTCCCGGGCTGGACCCAATGGCCGCGCGCCCCGGCGAGGCGGTGGAGCAACTGGCGGATGGTTGGATTCTCGCGCTCGATGATGTCGAGTACGACGTGGAAGCGGCTGCTCGCACGGCTCTGTTGCAAACTCTTTGGTCACGGGTTGTCTGGCAATGGCCTTCGATGGGTTTCGGAGGTTTCAGATGTTCAAGGGGCGCCATTTCGATCGATCCGTCATCCTGCTTTGCATTCGCTGGTACCTGGCCTATGGGCTGAGCCTGCGCGATCTGAAGGAGATGATGGCCGAGCGTGGCATCGGCGTCGATCATTCGACAATCCACCGCTGGGTCGTCCGCTTCTCGCCCTTGCTGCTGGAGCGCTTCAACCGGCGCAAGCGCGCGGTCACAGGCAAGTGGCATGTCGACGAGACCTACATCAAGGTGCGTGGAGAGTGGATGTATCTTTACCGCGCCATCGACAGCATCGGCGACACGGTCGAATTCTATTTCAGCGAACATCGGGATTTGCCTGCGGCCAAGCGGTTCTTCAGGAAAGCGCTGGAGCGCCATGGCCGGCCCGATCGTGTCGTCATCGACGGCAGCCAGACCAACCGGGAGGCGATCGTTTCCTGTGACACGACAAATCAATTGCAGGATCGCTGCCGGCGCCGACTGAAGCCGATCCGAATCCCCCAAAGCCAATATTTGACGGATGTATTTGACAAGGGCCGTTCTGC
>NZ_JHQR01000158.1 GCF_014843825.1 Mesorhizobium silamurunense | reverse complement strand
CGACGCTATCGATGCTGCGCCATGCGCTCGGCCGACGGCAGATCGGCCTGCTGCCGGTCGTCGTCGCGCTCGGGCTTGCAAGCGCCGCGCTCGAAGGTTTCGGCATCGGGCTGATCATCCCGCTGCTCGGCATCATCATGGGGCATGGCGAGGCGACCGGCATGGCCGGCCTCTCCGCCCTCCTGCAGAAGGTCGGCGCCGGGCTTGGCGAGCGCGAGCGGCTGATCGCCATTGCGGCCGCGATCCTCGGCTCGATCCTGCTGAAGAACCTGCTCGCCTTCGCCAATTCGGTGCTGACCGCCCATATCTACGGCAAGGCGAGCCAGGCGATCCGCGGCGCGCTGGCCGAGCGGCTGCTCAGCGTCGGCTATCCCTTCTTCCTGAAGGAAAGCCCTGGGCGGCTGCTCAACATCATCTCCAGCGAATCCTGGCGCGCCTCCGACGCCATCCAGGCGATGCTCGGCGCGGTGGTCAGCGCCTCGGCGGCGGTGATCCTGCTCGCCTTCCTGCTGCTGCTCTCCTGGCAAATGACGCTGCTGGTGATGCTCGGGCTGGCGCTGGTGCAGGCGGCGCATATGGCGCTGTCGGCGCATCTGAGGGCGCCCAGCCGCAGCGTTGCGGCGCGCAACAGCGCCCTGGCTTCGCGGATGCTGCATCTGGTGCATGCCGGGCGGCTGATCCGCATCTTCGGCCAGGAGGCGCGCGAGAGGGCGGCGTTCGAGACGGCCTCGGACGGCGTGCGCAGGGCGGCCTTCCAGCTTTCCAACCGCCAGGGCGCGCTGGGACCGCTGACGGAAGTGCTGCACGCCGTGCTGTTCCTGGCGGTGGTGATCGGCGCCTGGCTCGCGGGCTTGAGCTTCCCGCTGGTCGCCGCCTTCCTCATCCTGCTCTACCGCCTGCAGCCGCATGTCAGGGCACTGCAGATGACATGGAGCCAGTTGCAGGGGCTTTCCGGCTCGCTGGAAGAAGTGACCTGGCTGCTCGATCCCGAAGGCAAACCGGCGGCGCCGCAAGGCAGCCGGCCGTTCGCCGCTTTGAGCGAAAAAATCGCCTTCGAGGGCGTGAGCTTCAGCTATGCCAATGAGGAGCAGCGCGCGGCGGTGCTGCATGCCGCGAGCTTCGACATCCGAAGCGGCCGCTCGACGGCGCTGATCGGTCGCTCCGGCGCCGGCAAGACAACGATCGTCAATTTGCTCTGCCGCTTCGTCGAGCCGGACGGGGGCCGGATCCTCGTCGACGGCACCGCGCTTAGCGACATCGATCCGGTCACGTGGCGGGCGCATATCGCTTTGGCCAGCCAGGAACTGGAGCTGGTGGACGGCACCATCCTCGACAACATCACCTACGGCAAGGACACGGCGAGTGCTGAAGAGGCGCGCCGCGCGGCCGAGCTGGCCGAGGCGCATGAATTCATCGAACGCCTGCCGCAGGCTTATGAAACAGTCGTCGGCTATCGCGGCGTCAATCTGTCGGCCGGGCAAAGGCAGCGCATCGCGCTCGCCCGCGCGCTGCTGCGCGACCCCGACATATTGATCCTCGACGAGGCCACCAATGCCGTCGACGGGCTTTCCGAAGCGGCGATCGTGGAAACTCTGAAGTCGCGCGCCGGCCGCCGCACAACGATCGTCATTAGCCACCATCACTCGACGATCTCGTTCTGCGACGACCTGGTGATCCTGGAGCATGGCAGGGTGAAGAAGCAGGCGCCGTTCGCGGCGCTGTCGGCGCGCAGCATGGATGAGCTGTATCAGCCGGAGTGAGGGGGTGCGGCGAGGGCGCGAAGGCGCCCTGAAATGCCGGCGGGACAGCACCCCCCTCTGCCCTGCCGGGCATCTCCCCCGCAAGGGGGGAGATTGGCAGCTTCCGCGCCGCGCCATTCCTGCAACGTTGGAGATTGGCGAAAGCCGGGCGACATCCGATCTCCCCCCTCGAGGGGGAGATGTCCGGCAGGACAGAGGGGGGCGCGAAGGATCGCGGCGCTGCCAGTCTGCGTTCCTCGTCCCCGCCGGCGAGGAAATGCGTCGGCGTTATCCCGCCATCGCCAGCGGTACCGCACTCTTGTTCGGGATCTGGATGTCGATTTCCAGCGTCGACATGGTCGCGCCGCGGTCCATCGAGACCTGGAGGTAATCCTGGTCGATCTGCACGTGCTTGGCGATGACCGCCATGATCTCCTCGCGCAAGATGGAGACGAGATCTGGCTGGCCGCGGCTCTGGCGCTCATAGGCGAGCAGCAGTTGCAGCCGCTCGCGCGCCACCGGCGCGCTGGTGCGCCGCTTGAAGAGGTCGAGTATGCTCATGCGGCCCTCCTTCCGAGCAGCCGGTCGAGGAAGCCTTTGCGTTCGAAGGGGACGACCACCGGCAGGTCCTCGCCTTCAAGGCGTCTTGCCGCTTCGAGATAGGCCTTGGCGGCGGTATTGATCGGCTCGCTGAGCGTCACCGGCGCGCCGAGGTTCGAGGCTCTGAGCACATCCTGGCTTTCCGGGATGATGCCGAGCAGCGGTACCGACAGGATCTCCAGCACGTCGTCGATCGACAGCATTTCGCCGCGCGCGGCCCGCGTCGCGTCATAGCGCGTGACCAAAACATGCTTGGCGATGTGCTCGCCCTGCTCGGCCTTCATGGTGCGGGCGTCGAGCAGGCCGATGATGCGGTCGGAATCGCGCACCGAGCTCACTTCCGGGTTGGTGACGATGACCGCCTCGTCGGCGAAGCGCATGGCGAGCTGGGCGCCGCGCTCGATGCCGGCCGGGCTGTCGCAGAAGACATAGTCGAAGACCGAGCGCAGCCGGGCGATGACTTCGGCAACGCCCTCTTCGGTCAGCGCATCCTTGTCGCGCGTCTGCGAGGCCGGCAGCAGGTAGAGCGTTTCCAGCCGCTTGTCGCGGATCAGCGCCTGCGAGAGCTTCGCGCTACCCTGGATGACGTTGACAAGGTCGAACACCACGCGGCGCTCGGCGCCCATGATGAGGTCGAGGTTCCTCAGGCCAACATCGAAATCGACCAGCGCCACCTTCTTGCCGGTCTTGGCCACGGCAGCGCCGAGCGCGGCCGTCGAGGTCGTCTTGCCGACGCCCCCCTTGCCCGAGGTAACCACCACTACCTTACCCATATATCCAGCCTCCATTGGCGTTTTTATCTACTGGCCGTGCCTGGCACGGCGGGATTCTTTGTCAGCCTCGCACGCGAAACCGGTCCGAAGCTTGCGGCCAAAAAACTCAGCCGAGCGGCACCACGCAGAGCGCATCGTTGTCGAGGAAGGCCTGCACGGCCTTGCCGCGCGAGACGCCCTCCATCTCCTCGGCCGTGGTGTACCAGCCGTCGACGGCGAGCAGCTCGGCCTCGTTCTTGCGGCAGAAGATGCGCGCCGAAATATTGCCTTCCGAGCCTGCGATCGCGCGGCCGCGCAGTGTGCCATAGACATGGATCGAACCGCCGGCGACGATTTCCGAGCCGGACGCGACCGAGCCCAGCACGATGACGTCGCCATGCGGGTGGAAGACCGACTGTCCCGAGCGGATCGGCGCCTTGATCATCAGCGTGCCGGCGGAAGGCTCGTGCCGCGCCGGCTCGCCGCCCTGTCCTGACTTGGCTGGCTCGGGCTTCGCCGCTTCGGGCTTTGCCTCGTCGAGCTTCACCAGATCGTCTTGCGGCGCCCTCACCTGCCCGGGCTGGACATCCTCGATGGTGACCGTCTCCACCGTGATTTCCTCGGCCTTCGCCTTGCGCGCGGCCCTGCCCAGCAGGCCTTCGGCGGTGGCCTCCTTGGCGCCGGCCAGCAGCGGCGGCAAATCAGGCCCGAGCTCGGCGCCTTCGAGCTCGATGGCGTAGACGCGGATGCCGCGCGAGCCGAGCACGCCGACCAGCGCTCCGATCTCCTCCGGCCCCGGCTTCAACGTGTTGAGATCCAGCACCACCGGGCGCCCTGCGAAATAGCCCGGCGAGTTGCCGATCCAGTGATCGAGCCCCTCCAGCCAGTCGTCGATCGGCGCCTCCGGCGTCAGCGTGAAAGCGACGAAGGAGCGGGCGCGGAAGCGGATGGATTTGTTGTGCAAAGGGGCGGCGAAGGTCACGGCCAGGCGAATCCTTACTCAATGGTTAAAGGGTGCCGGGCGAATGGTTAACAAAAGGTTAATTTCGAGGGTCGGAGCCGTTAAGAGCTGGCGCGGCTAAGTTTTGTGGCGGGGCGGCCACACGGCCTGCCCACGCGCTGTAGCCCAAGCCCGGACGGCCCAGGCATGTGAAGTTCCTAATATACGAAGGCATGCCGCACCGGGCACCATCGGGCATGGTTACTTCCAGAGCAAGGGGGCCGAGCATGCGCATCAATCAAGCAAGCAGTAGGCGGGCAGGCCGGGCAGGCGCAGCATTCGGAGCGCTGTTGCTGCTTGGAGGATGCATGAGCATGAGCGGCAGAGACCAGACGAGCGCAATAGACCAATGGCTGACAACGGCCAACGCCGACGAGGTCGTCAATGCGATGGCCGCGAAGGGAATGATACCGGAGACTATCGACTGCCGGTTCGCCGACACCACGCCGGGCCAACTGGCCTACGTCTCGAAATTCACCTGGAAGCGCGCTCCGGCAAACACGCGCTACCACTGGGAAGTCGGCGATCCGACCTACCTTGCGAGCAAGGAAGTCAGGGCCAACAGAGTCGGTCTTCGCCGCGCCTATGCGAAAGTCGTCCGCGACCCGGCGAGCGGGCAGAAGGTTGGGTGCTCGATCTGGACGAGTTGATGCGGTGACCGGAGCAGCTAATGGCGACCCTGCATGGCGACTTCGGCTTCGACCTTGGCGCTTCCTCATCTGACTATGAGTGCGGATTTGCGTCGTCGCCATTGCAGAAGCACGCCAACTGATGGGAGCCCGGCGCCTTGAAGCGCGTACAAAGCAGCGGCGCCTGCAGGCGCCGCTGCTCGATGGTTCATCCGGCCTTGGCTGTGTGCCAGACGCCACCGACGCCTTCGCCGGTCATGTCGCCGGCCTTCTTGTCCTTGGCGTATGTGTAGAGGGGCTTGCCGTCATAGGCCCACATTTTGGTGCCGTCAGTGCGTTTGACGATCGTCCATCCGTCCTCAGCCTTCGCGCCGTCTGCGACCTTGAGCGCCGGCCAAGTCGCAGCGCATTCGTCATAGCAAGCGGACTTGCCTACCTTGTCCTTGTCGAAAGTGTAGAGCGTCATTCCATTGGCATCAGTATAGATGTTGCCGTTGGGCGTTTTCGCCATCATTGCAGGTTCGACCGCAAAACCCACTCCAGTGGTCATGAGGATGGCTGCCAGTCCAAATGCGATGCGTTTCATGTCGATCATTCCTTATATTTGTTGTTGGACGGTCAAGTGCCGCCATAGACGCAACGGCCGGTGTCGATGCTTCGTTCCGGTTCGGTGTGGGTTATTGACTGCTGATAATGACGCACCTGTTCTCCAGACTGAGCGCATAAGAAACCCGCGTTCCAGAGTGGCACTATGGAAGCGGCTCATGAAGACTCCGCGTTCAATGTTTCTACGAACACAGCAGTAACGGGTCGACGGTCGCGGTAATAATGGCCTTCGCTGCTGAGCGTATCATCGCCGGCATGAGGGCCGACATTCATCAGTAGGGCGAATTGCACTGCTGGCGAGGACCGTAGTTGGGCTGGAACGTGTTGTCCGAAGCGCGATAGCTCCGATACCGGTCGTAGCACCACTCCACATGGGAATCACCACGATAAACACGGTTCTGGTTGCCGTTGATGATCGCGCCGGTGATTAGTGCACCCGTTGCGAAGGCCGCAAGCGGGAACCAGTAGTCGCCGTGACGGCGATAGCCGCGATGGTAGTCACGATAGCCGCGATGGCCATTCCAGTATGCTCCGTCACTGTCGGAGAAACTGCGATTGCGGTTGACGCTCCGGTGCTTCATCCACGGCTTGTAGTCGACCGACTGTACGTCGGACGAAGCGAAAGACGCTTGCGGCTGGAATATCCGCGCAGCGTCGGCAGGCACGGCGGCGGCCGCGAACGACACTGACAATGTGGTCGCCAGCAAACCCGATACGATCCTGTTCATGGTCTTTTCCTTGAAGGTTAACGTCCCTTGGAATTTAAAACGATTTGACAGAACTTTTGTTCCGCCCGTTCTTACGGAAAGTCAAAGCAAAATCAGATCGATTTTTGAAATGAATCGCCGCTCGCATAGCTATTATCGCGTCGCTTTATTGACCAATGGCCATATTTCTTCGAAAGACAGGACCATACACATGGAAAGCCGCGAGCGATGATCTAGAATAGACTCGCATATAGGGGAGTGACACCCTATGTGTGAAGAGTCGCCCGCACCTTCCCTGCAAGCTGGCCTTTGAAAGATTCTATCACGCTTTCGCACAATATTATGAGAGAAGCGTAATGGCCCTCAACGGCTCGGCAGATTCAGAACAGCTTTCACTACTTACCAACGTGATCGACGATTATTGCTGCCAGGCTGGCATAGCGGTTGGCCATCCGGCCAGGGGGCGTCTTGGTCGCCGGATCGTAGAACTGTTCCAGGGCGGTATCCACAACCCTGACGAGTTACTGTCGGCCTTGAATTCCGGCTACGACGAGTGGCTCGGCGAGGTTGGCCGACCTTCTTCTTCCTCTGAATACGCTGCGTCATTGGCCTCCGGCTCCGCACCGCCGGAACCATGTTCACTCACGCCAGTTGAGGCTCGTGGTGGCGGAGCATCGCGCTTCCCTCAAGCAGATGTGGTGGATCGTTCCACTACTTCACCGCCACGCCCGCTGAACGAACTGCCGCCCCGAAAGGGGGTTTCTGGGAGCGTGAGGCGGAAATCTTCGGAGACGGCTAGGCCAAGCCGAAAGGCCTCCGAAACCCGCCTGCGGGACGGTGAAGCCGGCATTATCGAAAACAACGAAATGTAGGCGAGTTGCGCTTCTTTTCTTGTACTGCAAATTTCGTCCGCTTTCATGCCAGTCTGCACGGCCTGGCAACTGGCGTGACTGGCCGCAGGCGCATCTACCACTCGGTTTCAACTCAACCGGAGGCCGTCCTTAGGCTGCCCGCGGTATGCGCGATGTGAATGTCGCCCTGGTGATGGACACGCTGGTGCCCCTGCCGTCGCTGATGATATCCATCCGGGCCTCGAGCTGTTTCACCAAAGCCTCGACAATAGCCGTTCCGAGGCCAGCGCTTGGCGTTCCGGCGGCCTTGCCGGCGCCATTGTCTGAGACCGTCAGCTTCCAGTCAGCGCCGTCGGTCTCGTAAGACACCTGGATCAGCGCCTTGGCCTTCTCCATCGGGAAGGCATATTTGATCGCGTTGAGAACGAGTTCGGTGACGATCAGGCCGAGGCTCACCGCCTTCTGCGAATCTATCCAGCCACCTTGAGCCGTGACGTTGACCGCGATCGGTTGGTCTTCACCGACCATCGAGGAGGCTAGGCTGCTGCACAACTTTGACAGATACGACACGACGTCGATCTCTTCGATACCAGCCGAGGTGTGAAGATGGCGCTGCACCTCGGCGACCGAAAGCACCCTTTGATGGGCGTCCTTCAGATGCTGGCGGGTTTCCTCCGAGGTGGCGGAGCGGGCCTTCAATAAAAGGATGCTGGCGATGATCTGCAGGCTGTTGGCAACCCGGTGCTCCATCTCGCGCAGCAGCACATCCTTCTGCCGCAGCAGGTCTTCTGCGCGTGCGAGAAGCTCTTCCTTTTCCCTCTCTATGACGCGGCGGGCCGTTATGTCGTTGAAGGCAAGCAGGATCGTCACAGCCGAACTGTGGTCGTAGAGAACCTTTCTAGCGTTGAGCAGCATCGTGCGGCGGCCGATAGCCTGGAAATCATGCTCGACCTCGAAGCCATCCATGGCAGTCTTCTCGGGGATGATGGTCTCCAAGAGCAGGCGAAGCGCTGGGATATCCCACTGGCCGCCGCCGAGCGCGTAGAGCGGCGAGCCGAGCGTCTGTTCGGGGTCGACCTGAAAAGTCTCATAGAAGGAGCGGCTGACCGCCAGCACGCGAAGGTCCTCGTCAAGCACTAGCAACGGCTCGGCGATCGTATTGACGATGGCCTGCGCCAGCGTCTGCGCGTCTTCGATACTGGCGATGGGATGGAACAAGGCTTGAGCCGATCTGAAGGCGTTTTGCCTTCCTTGACTACATCCTACACCGGCGCCGGGCCTGTGTCGCGAATTGAATCTGTCTCGCCAAGAGGGCGCGACGACGCGCTGATGTGGGCGCCAAGCCAGTATCGACGGAACCAACAGGCCATTCAACCGCATACACGGGCCGCAGCTTTTGCTGTTTGGGGGTGCGAATGGAATCGAATGTGGTGTTGGCTGTTGAAGACGAAGCGTTGGTGCTGATCGAGCTGGAAGATTCGCTCGCCGCAGCAGGTTTTGAAGTTGTCACCGCCAGGAACGCCGTCCAGGCTCTGTCGGCCTTTGACGCAGATCCAACCCGCTTCAAGGCTGTTCTGACGGACATCAGATTGGGCGACGGTCCAAATGGCTGGGATATTGGCCGCTGCCATGTCCGTGGGACCGCACCGACAATGCCGGTCATCTACATAAATGGCGATAGCGCCGCCGATTGGCATGCTCAAGGGGGTGCCCGGAAGCATCATGATATCCAAGCCATTCGCAGTTGCGCAAATCGTTACGGCGGTTGCTTCACTGTTGAAAGGCACCTGTGGAATTGCCTTCGACCGCCTGATCAGCATCGTTAGGCGTTAGGAGACACACCAGTCCTGCAGCAAGGCGTAGCTCAATCGCCTATTTCCGGAGCGCGTACTTCGCGTGCGCCGAAGTATGCTTGCCTGAAACCAATCGCTGCATGGAGCATCTGTGGTTGACGACTACAGATGCTGCCGCTTCCGGTCCTCCGATGGATGCTGCGCATAGTCGATTGCGAGCTTATATCAATGGGTGGCTAGCTGCCATGCCGGAGACATCCGGTCCAGCCATTGCCCACGCAGTAAGAACCATTCGCCTTTGGCGAGGTACGGTTACACCCCTTGACGTTCGGCCGGATACTGCTTCTCATGATGCTGGCATTGAAGGCATGACGGGTCCGTTCTGAGGCCCTCAATATTTGCAGATCTTGTTCGCAAGGCCTCCGACGGTCGGAGGCGTGTCCACAGACACGGCGAGGCCAGTCGGAGTGCGACAGGCCAGAGAAGCGGCGGGCCCG
>NZ_JHQR01000155.1 GCF_014843825.1 Mesorhizobium silamurunense | reverse complement strand
CTGAGCAGGCGCCGCCGGCCGGGCGACCGGCTTCTGCGGCGCGCGGATCGAGATCGGCGCCGCGGCGATTTCGGCCGCCGACTTGTCGATGCCGGTGGCGACCACGGAGACGCGGATCACGCCTTCCAGTTCCTCGTCGAAAGTGGCGCCCAGGATGATGTTGGCGTCCTGGTCGACCTCCTCGCGGATGCGGGTCGCAGCTTCGTCGACCTCGAACAGGGTGAGGTCGCGGCCGCCGGTGATCGAGATCAGCAGGCCCTTGGCGCCCTTCATCGAGGTTTCGTCGAGCAGCGGGTTGGCGATCGCGGCTTCCGCGGCGGCCATCGCGCGGCCCTCGCCCGAAGCCTCGCCGGTGCCCATCATCGCCTTGCCCATCTCGCGCATCACCGAACGGACGTCGGCGAAGTCGAGGTTGATCAGGCCTTCCTTGACCATCAGGTCGGTGATGCAGGCCACGCCGGAGTAGAGCACCTGGTCGGCCATGGCGAAGGCATCGGCGAAGGTGGTCTTGTCATTGGCCAGCCGGAACAGGTTCTGGTTGGGGATGACGATGAGCGTATCGACGCATTTCTGCAGCTCCTCGATGCCCATGTCGGCCGTCTTCATGCGGCGCTGGCCCTCGAAATGAAACGGCTTGGTGACGACGCCGACGGTAAGGATGCCCTTCTCGCGGGCGGCGCGGGCAACAACCGGCGCAGCGCCCGTGCCGGTGCCACCGCCCATGCCGGCGGTGACGAAGCACATATGCGTGTTGGACAGATGATCGATGATCTCGTCGATGCATTCTTCCGCGGCAGCGCGACCGACTTCCGGCTGCGAGCCGGCGCCGAGCCCCTCGGTGACATGCGCGCCGAGCTGGATCAGCCGTTCCGACTTCGACATCGTCAGCGCCTGCGCGTCGGTGTTGGCCACCACGAATTCGACGCCGCGCAAGCCGGCGGTGATCATGTTGTTGACCGCGTTGCCGCCGCCGCCGCCAACACCGAACACGGTGATGCGTGGCTTCAGCTCGGTAATGTCCGGCTTTTGCAGATTGATGGTCATTGTCTCCGTCCTTTTGCCTTTCCCGCCGCTTCGCCGCTGCGGCCGCCTATGGGGCTGTCCCCGTCAAATTAAAAACTGTCTCTCAACCACTGACTCATGCGATGCAGTTTTCCGCCCGTTCCGGTCATTTTGAAACCGGAAAGTCCTTTCGCCGAATGGCTCTCGAAGCTCGCCATCTGCGGATAGATCAGAAGCCCGACCGGGGTCGAGAACGCCGGCCCCTTGGCTGCCTCCGGCAGGCCCGCCACGCCGAGCGGCCGGCCGATGCGTACATTGCGTCCGAGGATGCGGCGCGCCGCTTCCGGCAGGCCGGCCAGTTGGCTGGCGCCGCCGGTGAGAACGACGCGCTTGCCGACGGCGTTGCCGTAGCCCGATTTGTTCAGCCGATCGCGCAGAAGCTCCAGCGTCTCGTCGATGCGCGCGCGGATGATGCGCGTCATCACCGAGCGCGGGATCTGCAGCGGCAGTTCGCCCTCCTCGCCGATCGGCTGGATGGAGACCAGGTCGCGGTCGTCGGCACTTCCAGGCAGCGCAGAGCCATGCATCACCTTCAGCCGCTCGGCGGCGTCGAGCGAGGTCGACAGGCCCTTGGCCATGTCGAGCGTCACATGGTTGCCGCCGATGGCGATGGCGTCGCCATGCACGAACTTGCCTTCCGAGAACACAGAGATCGTCGTGGTGCCGCCGCCCATGTCGATGCAGGCTGCACCCATTTCGAGCTCGTCGTCGACCAGCGCCGCGAGACCGCTGGCATAAGGCGTCGCCACCATGCGCTCGACCGACAGATGCGAGCGGTTGATGCAGAGCTCCAGATTGCGCATCGGGGCGGCGTCGCCGGTCAGCACATGCATGTCGACGCCGAGCGCGTCACCGACCATGCCGCGCGGGTCGCGCACGCCGCGTTCGGCATCGAGCGAGAAGCCGACGGGAAGCGAATGGACCACCTCCCGCTCGGCCCGCAATGCCTGCTTGGCGCCGGCGCCAAGCACGCGCTTGATGTCGGCTTCCTCGACCTGGTGGCCGCCGAGATTGATGGTTGCCGAGAAGGCCTCGCTCTTCAGCCGGCCGGCCGTCATGTTGACGATGAGGGAATCGACGGTGAGCCCGGCCATGCGCTCGGCCGCGTCGACGGCGAGACGGATGGCATGCTCTGCGCGGTCGAGATCGACGACGACGCCCGACTTCACGCCCTGCGACTTCTGATGGCCGATGCCGATCACCTGGATGCGATGCGAGCGCCCGCGAAGAAGCTTGCCGTCCTCGTTCGGCTTCAGCTTCGCCACCACGCAGCAAACCTTGCTCGAGCCGACGTCGAGCACCGTCAGCGTGCCCGACCGCCGCGAAGAAG
This sequence comes from Mesorhizobium silamurunense, assembly GCF_014843825.1. Taxonomy (GTDB): domain Bacteria; phylum Pseudomonadota; class Alphaproteobacteria; order Rhizobiales; family Rhizobiaceae; genus Mesorhizobium; species Mesorhizobium silamurunense. The sequence continues at coordinate 14,551 of NZ_JHQR01000155.1, read as the reverse complement.
CATCACCGCTGCCGCCAAGCCAGCTCATATCTTCGTCTCCGGCTTGCGCTTCGTCAGGCTCTTCGGCTTTTCGCTGAGCGCGGCTTCGCGCTGTGTCGCCGCCTCCGGCGAGAGCTCCACCACCAGCCGGTCGGACAACCGCATGTCGACGGCAGCGATGTCGCGTGTCAAAAGTCCGTTGTCATCGTCGAGCCTGACGAGATCGGCGATCGCCCGGTCCTCGTCATCCTCCGGCAGCTTCACCGTGATGCCATTCTCGAGCTTGAGATCCCAGCGCCGCTCGCCGACGCGGATATAGCCTTTGATCCGCGCCGCCAGATCGGGATAGCGCTTGATCTTCTCCAGGAAGTCCGGCGCCTTGGCCGGCGCGCCCGTGCCGATGATCAGCGGCAGCAGAGCCTCCTTGCCGCCCGAGAACGGCGCGATCACCTCGCCCGACCGCTCGATCACCGACAGCGAGTTGCCCTGCTGCCAGAGCGCGAAAGGTTCGCGCTCCTCGACGCGCACTTCCAGCGTATGCGGATAGATCTTGCGCACCGCCGCCACCTCAACCCAAGGCAACGTCGCGATGCGCTCGCGCGCGGCCTCGGCGTCGAAGCCGATCAGCGATGTCCAGCCATCGAGGCCGAGCCGGTCCAGTATGTCGATCTCTGAAGTCTGGCGGTTGCCGACGACCTTGATCTGATCGACGGCAAAACCGGTTCGAGCCGTCACGCCCTGCACGATGCTGTCGGAATAGCCGCCGAGATAGGCGCCATAAGCCCCGGCCGAAGCCAACAAGGCAGCGGAGAGGATCGCGGCCGAAAAGCGCGGTGCCTCGTACTCGCCACCGCAGAGACGGGCAAGCACACGCACCGGCCGCCGAAGTTGGCGCGGCAACACGAAATGGTCGAACGACAGCGGCACGCCGAATAGCGCAGGCCCAGCCCCACCGCCCTTGCCCTGTCCCCACCTCAACGCAGACACGAAGCGTCCTCCACCATCCAACTCAACAGATCGCCGAACGAATGCCCCGCTTGCGCGGCGATTTCAGGCACCAGAGACGTCGGCGTCATGCCCGGCTGGGTGTTGATCTCAAGCCAGACAACCTCGCCGTTTTCGGAGTGACGGTCGTCGTAACGGAAGTCCGACCGGGAGACGCCCCGGCAACCGATAGCAAGATGAGCCTTGAGGGTCAGTGTCTGTATTTTTTGGTAAATATTCGGTGAAATTTTTGCAGGGGTTTCGTGTTTTGATCCGCCGGGAACGTATTTTGAATCGTAGTCGTAGAAGGAATGGCCGGTCGGGATGATCTCGCAGACCCCGAGCGCCACGTCGCCCATCACAGCGCAAGTCAATTCGCGCCCATGGATGTAGCGCTCGACCATAACGATCTCGCCATACTTCCACTCTGACGAGCCTATCACCTGCGGCGGATGCGACTGCCCCTCATGCACGATGACGACGCCGAAGCTCGAGCCTTCGTTGACCGGCTTCACCACATAAGGCGGCTTCATCGGATGCTTGTTCTGGACGGCGAAGCGGTTGACCACCTTCGATTCCGCGACCGGAATGCCGGATGCCTTGGCGACCTTCTTGGCCTGCTCCTTGTTCATGGCCAGCGCCGAAGCGAGCACACCCGAATGGGTGTAGGGAATTCCGAGATATTCGAGAATTCCCTGGATGGTGCCGTCCTCGCCGAACGGACCGTGCAGCGCATTGAAGGCGACATCGGGCTTGAGCTCGGCAAGGACAGACCCGACATCGCGCGAAACATCGACGCGGGTGACCTGATAGCCTTCATTCTCGAGCGCATCCGCACACGCATTCCCCGAGGACAGAGACACGGGCCGCTCCGAGGAGAATCCACCCAGGAGAACAGCCACATGCTTCTTCTTCATCCCGTCATTCCCTCTCACGCCGGGCCTGCAACCGATATTTCCGCACGCAACATCCCCGCATATTGAGTCCGAGTCTTCCGGCAGGTTGCCCCCCCAGACGGAAAACGCGAGTTACGCGTCAAACGACTCAAATCAGGAAACGCTTTAGGGCAGAGAATCAGAGAGTTGATTCCCTGGCAAGTGCCTATGATTCCGAGAGATTCACTTTCCGCGAAAACGGGTCAGAAAAGCGTGTTGTTGAGTCTTTACGGCAACGCTTGACGACCGTTGCCTGTCACGGAAGTTCATGTGCTACTTGAACTTCGCAGCGAGCTAAAGAAGCTGTCCCAGGAATTCCTGGACCGCGTGGCCCGGCCGGAAGTTGCCGAGACGCTTGATCTCCCAGTGGAGCCGGATACCCGAATTTTCCAGCACCCGTGCGCGCACCGTCTCGCCGAGATATTCGAGATCGTAGCCGGTCGCCGTGCCGGTGTTGATCATGAAGTTGCAGTGCATGGGGGACATCTGCGCGCCGCCGATCATCAGCCCGCGGCAGCCGGCCTTGTCGATCTCTTTCCAGGCCGACGAGCCTTCGGGATTCTTGAAGGTCGAACCGCCGGTCTTCTCGCGGATCGGCTGCACCGTCTCGCGATGATTCTGCACGGCGTCCATCGCCGCCTTGATCGCCGCCTTGTCTTCCGGAACGCCCTCGAAGATGGCGGAGGTGAAGATCAGTCCGGCAGGTGCCGATGAGTGGCGATAGGAATAACCCATATCGTCAGTGAGCAATGTATGAACATTGCCCTTGCGATCGAGCGCCGTCACCTCGACGACCCGCTCGCGCGTCTCCACGCCGTTGGCGCCAGCATTCATGATAAGCGCGCCGCCGATGGAGCCTGGAATGCCGTGGTAGAAATGGAAGCCGCCAATACCTTCCTCCAAGGCAAATGCGGCAAGACGCTTGTCCGGGGTGGCGGCGCCTGCCTTGATCCCACCACTTGGAACTCTTTCAATTTGACCAAAGCCCTTGGCCGAGAGCCTCACCACGAAACCGGGGATGCCGCCGTCGCGCACCAGAAGGTTCGAGCCGACGCCGACGACCGTGATCGGAATTTCCTCCGGCACCGCGCGCAGGAAGGCCGCGAGGTCCTCCTCATCGACCGGCTGGAACAGCGCCTCCACCAGGCCGCCGGCACGAAACCAGGTGATCTTGTCCATCTCGGCATTGGGCGTGACGCGGCCGCGCAAGGCGGCGAGCTTGTCGCCGAGTTTATCGATCAGGTCCTGGCCGCGCATCATGAGGGGGCCCCACCGAGTTCCTTGGGCAACGCGTAGGCCCATTGCGTGATGTTGCCGGCGCCCAGGAACACGACGAAGTCGCCGGGCTTGGCAAGCTCGCGAATGGCCGGCGCGACCGCCGCCGGACCTTCGATATAGCGCGCGTCGCGGTGGCCGCCAGCGCGGATGCGCGACACCAGCGCGTCCGAGGAGACACCTTCGATCGGCTCCTCGCCGGCCGGATAGACCGGCGCCACCATGACCGTGTCGGCATCGTTGAAGCAGACGGAGAACTCTTCGAACAGGTCATGCAGCCGGGTGAAGCGGTGCGGCTGCGCGATCGCGATGACGCGGCCCTTGGTGGCCCCGCGCGCGGCCTTCAGCACCGCCGCGATCTCGACCGGGTGATGACCGTAATCGTCGAAGATGTCGACCCCGTTCCAAGAGCCGGTGTGAGTGAAGCGGCGCTTGACCCCGGCAAAGGACGACAGGCCTTTCTTGATCGCCTCGGCCGACAGGCCGAGCTCATTCGCGACCGCGATCGCCGCCGTTGCGTTGGAGACATTGTGCCGGCCGGGCATCGGCAGCCGCAGGCCGGCGATCGTCGTTGTGCCGCGGCCCTTGCGGTCGCGGATCACCACGTCGAACTCCGATATGGCTCCGTCCATACGGTGGTTGGTGAAGCGCACGTCGGCCTGCGCGTTCTCGCCATAGGTAATGACGCGCCGGTCCTCGATGCGGCCGACCAGCGCCTGCACCTCCGGATGGTCCGTGCACATCACGCCGAAGCCGTAGAACGGCACGTTCTCGACGAACTGGCGGAACGCCTCGCGCACCTTGTCGAAGCTGCCATAGTGATCGAGATGCTCCGGGTCGATGTTGGTGACGACCGCGATGTCGGCCGGCAGCTTGAGGAAGGTGCCGTCGCTCTCGTCCGCCTCGACCACCATCCACTCGCCGTCGCCCATGCGGGCATTGGTGCCATAGGCGTTGATGATGCCGCCATTGATGACGGTCGGGTCGAGCCCGCCGGCTTCGAGCAGCGTCGCCACCATCGAGGTGGTCGTCGTCTTGCCGTGCGTGCCGCCGATGGCGATCGCCTGGCGGAAGCGCATCAATTCAGCGAGCATCTCGGCGCGGCGCACGACCGGCAGCAGTTTTTCGCGCGCGGCCTTGAGTTCCGGGTTGGATTTCTTGATGGCCGTCGACACCACGATCACTTCGGCGTCGCCGATATTCTCGGCCTTGTGGCCGACGAAGCACTCGATGCCCTTATCGCGCAGCCGCTGCACATTGGCGCCGTCCGCCTGGTCGGAACCCTGCACCTTGTAGCCGAGATTGTGCAGCACCTCGGCGATGCCGCTCATGCCGATGCCGCCGATGCCGATGAAATGCACGAGGCCGATCGTCTGCGGCATCTTCATGCGCGCGTCCTCCTGTGGTCCGAAACCGTTTTGCCGGACGCAATAGCCTCTGTAAGATCGGCGAGCAACCGCGCAGCATCCGGTTTTCCGGCCGAGCGGGCAGCCGCGGCCATCCCTGCAAGCCGGCCGGGGTCCTCCATTAGCCCGCCGACCAGCGCGGCAATCCGCTCGGCCGAAAGCGTCGATTGCGGATGGACCTCGGCTCCGCCGGCCGCGGCAAGTGCCGCGGCATTCGCCGCCTGGTCGTGATCGAGCGCATGCGGATAAGGCACCAGCAGCGCGGGGCGGCCGATGACGGCGATCTCCGATACCGTCGAGGCGCCGGAGCGCGACATCACCAGATGGGCCGCCGCCATGCGCGCCGCCATGTCGGTGAAGAAGGGCGAAACCTGCGCGTCGACGCCGAGATTGGCATAGGCGGCCTTCACCCGCACCACGTCTTCGGCGCGCGCCTGCTGGGTGATTGTCAGCCGCTTGCGCTGCGCTTCGGACAGGAGCGCGATCGCCGCCGGCACGGCATCGGAAAAGAATTGCGCGCCCTGGCTGCCGCCGAACACCAGAAAGCGGAAAGGCTCGCCGTCGTTGGACGCTATGTAAGGGGTCTTTGCCGCTTCGAGTATCTGCGGCCTGACCGGATTGCCGGTGTTCACCGTCTTGGCGCCGGCCGCACTTGCGCCTTCCGGCAGGAAGCCGCCGGCGATCGCGTCGACCCGGCTCGACAGCGCCCTGTTGGCGCGGCCCATGACGGCGTTCTGCTCATGGATCAGCGTCGGCACCTTGCGGCGGGCCGCCGCGTAGAGCGGCGGCAGTGTCGGATAGCCGCCGAAGCCGACGACGGCCTCCGGCTTGATCCTGGCGATCACCCGCCCCGCTTGCCGCACGCCTTGCCAAATCGTCCAGAAGGCCGAGAGCATGGCAATCGGATTCTTCGAGCCCAGTGTGGCCGACGGGATCGAGTGGACTTCGACAGCGGGAAACTGGCGCGAATAGCGCTCGGCGCGGTGGTCGGTGGCGAGATGCACCTTCCAGCCGCGCTCGATCAGCTCATGCGCAAGCGCCTCGGCCGGGAACAGATGCCCGCCCGTTCCGCCGGCCGCAAGCAGGATAACACCCTTCGACATCCAGCCTCATTCCGCCGCGATAGTGCGCTGCGAGAAAGCATAGCCCATCTGCTTGCGCTTTTCGGGATGTCTGCGCGTCAGCGCCAGCACCATGCCCATCGAGACGGCAATCGCGATCTGCGAGGAGCCGCCATAGGAGATGAAGGGCAGCGTCATGCCCTTGGCGGGCATCAGCTGCAGGTTGACGCACATATTGATGGCCGACTGCAGCCCGAAGATGGTGACAAGCCCGCCGACGGCGTAGCGGGTGAAATCGTCATGCTCCTTGAGCGCGATGCTCAATCCGCGCAGCACGATGAAGGCGAAGATCGACATGATGAAGAAGCACATGATCAGCCCGAACTCCTCGCCCGCGACCGAGAAGACGAAGTCGGCATGGCTGTCCGGAATGACCCGCTTCACCGTGCCCTCGCCCGGACCGACGCCGAACCAGCCGCCATTGATCAGCGCTTCGCGGCCCATGTCGACCTGGAAGGTATCGCCTTCGCCGGTGAGGAACTTGTCGATGCGGGCGGCGACGTGCGGAAAGACCGTATAGGCCGCGAACACGCCGCCGATGCCGGCGGCACCCAGCGCGACGATCCAGAGCCAGGGTAAGCCGGCCATGAAGAACATCACGCCCCAGGTGCCCAGCACCAGCATTGTCTGGCCGAGATCAGGCTGCGCCACCAGGAGGGAGATCACCAGGGCCAGCAGCAGCATGGCGAAAAGATTGCCGGGGATATCGGGCTGGCGCTTGTGCTCGGCGAAAAGCCAGGCGCAGATGATGACGAAGGCAGGCTTGAGGAATTCGGACGGCTGGATGGAGAGGCCGGCGAGCGACACCCAGCGCCGCGCGCCTTTCACCTCGACGCCGATGTAGAGCACCGCCACCATCAGCACCAGCATGATGCAGAGCATCACCAGCGACATGCGCCTTATCTGTCGCGCCTCGAGGAAGGAAACCGCCAGCATCACGATGAGAGCTGGGATGGTGAAGATGATCTGCCTTGTAGCGAAGTGGAAGCTGTCGAGGCCGATGCGCTCGGCGACCGCCGGACTTGCCGCGAAGGACAAAACGATGCCTAGCCCCATCAGCGACAGGAATGCCGCCAGGAACCAGCGATCGATCGTCCACCACCAGGTTGCGACCGGACTTTTGTCGAGACGGCTTTGCATCAACGTGGCCCTCCGATGGGTTTCACCCCATCAATAGCAGTCGCAGCTTGCCTGAAGGCTTCGCCGCGAACCTCGAAATTCTTGAACTGGTCGAAACTGGCGCAGGCCGGCGAAAGCAGCACCACCGCTTCGCCGCCGGTGTCGCTCGCAGCGTCATGGGCTGCATGCTCGACCGCGGCAGCCAGCGTTCCGGATATTTCGTAAGGCACCGCCTCGCCCAGCGTGGCGGAGAAAGCAGGTGCGGCCTCGCCGATCAGATAGGCCTTGGCGATGCGCGGGAAGAAGCCGCGCAGCGGCTCGATGCCGCCTTCCTTGGGCAGGCCGCCGGCGATCCAGTAGATGCGGTTGAAGCTCGACAGCGCTGGCGCCGCCGCGTCGGCATTGGTCGCCTTGGAATCGTTGACGAACAGCACATGATCCTTGCGGCCGACCTGCTCCATGCGGTGCGCCAGCCCTGGGAAGCTTTCCAGCCCCGCCTGGATCTCGCCGAGCTCGAGACCGACCCGCAGGCAGGCGGCGATGGCAGCCAGCGCGTTCTGCGCATTGTGCTGGCCGCGAAGCGAGCCGATGCCCTCGAGGAAAGCGACGCGGCTGTAGCGGCCGTCCACGGCTTCCATCAGGTTGGTGCCCTCGGCGAAATAGCCGTCGGTGAGCGGCAGGCGCTTGGAGATGCGGATAACCTGCCGGCCTGCCCGCTCCAGCCGGTCGGCGATCTGGGCGCACCAGGAATCGTCGACGCCGATGATCGCGGTGTCGCTGCCGGCGACCAGCCTTTCCTTGATCGAGGAGTAATGCGCCATCGTGCCGTGCCGGTCGAGATGGTCGGGCGTCAGGTTGAGCAGGATGCCTGCCGTCGGGTTGATCGAGGGTGCGAGATCGATCTGGTAGGAAGAGCACTCCACCGCATAATGCCGCTCGGGCTCGGGCGGGTCGAGCGTCATGATGGCCCGACCGATATTGCCGCCCATCTGGGTGTCGCGCCCTGCCGATTTCAGGATATGCGCCGTCAGCGCCGTAGTCGTCGACTTGCCGTTGGTACCGGTGATCGCGATAAAGGGCGAGGACGGAGCGCGCTGGATGCGCTCGCGGCAAAACAGCTCGATGTCGCCGACCCCCTCGACGCCGGCGCCGCGAGCCAGCTCCACCGTCCAATGCGGCTTCGGATGCGTGAGCGGCACGCCGGGCGACAGGACGAAGGCCGCAAAGCGCGACCAGTCGGCGCCGCGCAGGTCGCCGGTCGCAATTCCGGCGGCGGCGGCCTTGGCCACGCTGTCCGGATTGTCGTCCCAGGCGAGGATATCGGCACCACCCGCGATCAGCGCATGCGCGGTCGCGATCCCCGAACCGCCGAGCCCGAAGAGCGAAACGCGTTTGCCTGCGAAGGAAGTGGCGGGGATCAAGCGGTGTCCTATCTGAGCTTGAGGGTGGAGAGGCCGACCAACGCCAGGATGACGGCGATGATCCAGAAGCGGATCACCACCTGGCTTTCGGTCCAGCCGAGCTTTTCGAAATGGTGATGGATCGGCGCCATCAGGAAGACGCGCTTGCCGGTCATCTTGAAGTAGCCGACCTGGATGATGACCGACAGGATCTCCACCACGAACAGGCCGCCGACGATGACCAGCACGATCTCGTGCTTGGTGGCGACCGCGATGGTGCCGATCAGTCCGCCCATGGCCAGCGAGCCGGTGTCGCCCATGAAGATCGCGGCCGGCGGCGCGTTGAACCAGAGGAAGCCGAGGCCGGCGCCGATGACCGCGCCGAGCACGACCGCCAGCTCGCCGGTGCCGGGGACGAAGTGGATCTGCAGATATTCGGCGAAGACCGCGTTGCCCGAAAGATAGGCGATGACGCCGAAGGACGCCGCCGCGATCATGATCGGCACGATCGCCAGGCCGTCGAGGCCGTCGGTCAGGTTCACCGCATTGCCGGCGCCGACGATGACGAAGCAGGAGAACGGCACGAAGAACCAGCCGAGATTGATGAGGAATTCCTTGGCGAACGGAAAGGTCAGCGAGGACGAGAACGGCGCCTGGCCATTATGCATGATCACCCAGGCAGCGATGCCGGCGATGACGAATTCGATCGCCAGCCGCGCCTTGCCGGAGAAGCCTAGATGCGACTGTTTCGTCACCTTGAGATAGTCGTCGTAGAAACCGATCGAGCCGAAGCCGAGCGTCACCAGCATCACAACCCAGACATAGATGCTGGAGAGGTTCGCCCACAAAAGCGATGAGCCGATGATGCCGCAAAGGATCATCAGCCCGCCCATGGTCGGCGTGCCCGCTTTCTTGAAATGCGTCTGCGGCCCGTCGGCGCGGATCGGTTGGCCCTTACCCTGACGAAGCCGCAGCGAATTGATGATGGTCGGTCCGAATATGAAGACGATGAGCGCCGACGTGATCAGCGCGCCGCCGGTGCGAAAGGTGATGTAGCGGAAGACATTGAAGGCCGAGATCTTGTCCGCGAAATCAACGAGTAAAGTGAGCATGCGCTTCCGTCCCCCGGAGCCCGACCTCAGGTCGGTTCAATGGTTGCGGCTTCCGCCGGAAATTTGCCGAGCAATGCCTCGACCAGCTTTGAAAATCCTATGCCTTTCGACGACTTGACCATCACCACGTCGCCGGGCCTGATTGCCGACATGACGACCGGCTTCAGCTCTTCCGCGCCTGCCCGGTATTCGGTTTCGACATCGGAAGGCAAAACCTCGGCCAGCGCCCGCATCTCCGCGCCGCCGAGAAAGACGTTGTGCGTTTCCGTGCCGACGATGAGTTCGGCAAGCGCCGCATGCAGCTTCGCCGAATGGCTGCCGAGTTCCAGCATGTCGCCAAGCACGGCGATGCGCCTGCCCTCGCCCGATACCGGCGTGGCGTTGAGCAGCGCCATGGCTGCCGCCATCGACGCCGGGTTGGCATTGTAGCTCTCGTCGATCAGCGTGATCGGGCCGCTTGGATGATGCAATATGTGGCGCCTGCCGCGCCCGCGCTCGGCCGAAAGATCTGCAAGCGCCGCCGCCACCTTGTCGAGATCGGCGCCGACCAGTTGCGCGGTCCCCAGCACGGCCAGCACATTCTGCACGATGTGTCGGCCGGGCGCCCCGACCCGGGCCGTCACATCCTTTTTGCCGATCTTGACGGCGATATCGGAATGATCGGCGTAAAGGTCGCAGCCAGCAAGGCGGAACGCCGAGCGGGCGTTTTCGCCGAAGCCGAAGACATGCTCGACACCGGCCTCTCTCGCCATTTTGCCGAGCAGCTTCCAGCGCGGATCGTCGCGGTTGAGCAGCGCGGCGCCGCCGGGCTCTATGCCCTCGAAAATCTCGGCCTTGGCCATGGCGATCTCGTCGAGATTCTTGAAGAAGCCAAGATGGGCGGCGGCAATCAGCGTGACGATCGCGACATGCGGTCTGACCATCCTGACGAGCGGCCTGATCTCGCCCGGATGGTTCATGCCGATCTCGAAAACCGCGTAGTCGCAGTCTTGCGGCATGCGGGCCAAGGTCAGCGGCACGCCCCAATGGTTGTTGAACGACTGCGCCGAGGCATGCACCTTGCCGACCGCCGACAGCACATGGCGCAGCGCCTCCTTGGTCGTCGTCTTGCCTGCCGAGCCGGTCACCGCGACAATCTTGGCCCGTGAGCGAGCGCGCGCCGCAACGCCAAGCTTCTCGAGCGCCGCAAGCACATCCTGCACGACGATCATCGGCGCCGTCAGCCGGCCGAGTGACGGCAGCTTGCCCTCGGCGACGACCAGCACGGCAGCACCCGCCTTCACCGCCGCGGTCGCGAAATCGTGGCCGTCCATCGTCTCGCCCTTGATGGCGAAGAAGGCATTGCCGGGCTCGAGGCTGCGGCTGTCGATGGAAATGCCGGTGATGCCTTCCGGCAGCGAGCCGATCGGCCTGCCACCCATGGCCTCGACGAGCGCTTCCGACGTCCAGAGCAAGCTCATGCGGCGCGCTCCTGAAGCGCCTCGCGCACTTCCTCGTGGTCGGAGAAGTGGAAGGTTTCGGTACCGATGGTCTGGCCCTCCTCATGCCCCTTTCCGGCGACGATCAGCGTATCGCCGGCATGAAGCATCGCCACCGCCTCGTGGATCGCCTTGCGGCGGTCGCCGATCTCGATGGCGCCGGGTGCCGCGGCAAGGATGGCCGCGCGGATGGTTTCGGGGATCTCCGTGCGCGGATTGTCGTCGGTGACGATGACGACATCGGCTAGCCGGGTGGCGATCTCGCCCATGATCGGCCGCTTGCCGCGATCACGGTCGCCGCCACAGCCGAACACGACAACGACCCGGCCTGTGGTGAACGGGCGAACCGAGGTCAGCACATTTTCCAGCGCGTCGGGCTTGTGTGCGTAGTCGACATAGACCGGAGCACCGGCCGCCGTCGTGCCGACAAGGTCGAGCCGGCCCGGCGCGCCTTTGAGTTTCTCCAATGCGGCCAAGGCTTTGCCGACGGATGTTCCAGTCGAGATGGCGAGGCCGGCCGAAACCAGCGCATTGGCGATCTGGAAATCACCGGCCAGCGGCAGGTCGATCTCGTAAAGCACGCCGTCGGCCTCGACCTCTGCGCGCTGCCGCCGCCGCTCATGCTCGACGCGCTTCAGCGTAAGGAACTCGCCGTGGCGGCCGACTGTGAGCACGTTCAGGCCCGCCGCCCGCGCGGCGTGAACCGTCGGCTCCGACCAGGGATCGTCGGCGAAGATGACCGCCGGAGCCCCCGTCGGCAGCAGGGTATCGAACAGGCGCAGCTTGGCGCGATGATAGTCCTCGACCGTCGGATGGTAATCCATGTGATCGCGGCCGAGATTGGTGAAGCCGCCGGCGGCGAGCTTGACCCCATCGAGGCGGCGCTGGTCGAGGCCGTGGCTGGAGGCCTCCATCGAGGCGTGTGTCACCCCTGCCTCCGCCAGTTCCTTCAGCAGCTGGTGCAGCGCAACCGGATCCGGCGTGGTCAACGAACCATATTCGTTGCGGCCGGGCGCCACGACGCCCGTCGTGCCGATCGAAGCGGCGGCAAAACCGGCCTGCTCCCATATCTGGCGGGTGAAGGCGGCGACCGACGTCTTGCCGCTGGTGCCGGTGACGGCGACCATCGTCTCGGGCTGCTTGCCGAAGAAGCGCGCCGCGCTCAGCGCCAGAGCCAGGCGAGGATCATCGACGGCAAAGACCGGGACCGGAAGGCCGGAAACGCCTGTACCATTGCCGGTGACGATTGCAGCAGCACCTCGACTGGCGGCATCGGCGGCATAGGTTGAGCCATCGGCCTTGCTGCCGGCGAGCGCAAAGAAGACGGCGCCCGGCCTTACATGGCGGGAATCGGAGGAGAGACCGGTAACCTCCAGATCGGGGGAAGCTGTTCCCTCGACAGGCAGGATACCGGCTAGATCTTTCAGATGCATTGAGTCCCGTTCACCGCAACAAAATAGCGCGCAGTTGCCGGCGCGCCCCAAGAATCACTGATAGGAAACCAGCGTTGCACCATTTTCATGGCTGAAATCTGGCTTCACGCCAAGCATGGAAGCCGCGCGCCTGACGATGTTGCCCGCCATGACGCCCGCATTCGAGGCTGCGGTGGCGCCCATGCCGGGCTTTTCCGGCTTCGGCTCGTCGGCGATCGTAAGCACGATATATTGCGGATCGTCCATCGGGAAAGCCGCCACGAAGGCATTGAAATTCTTGTCTTTTGAATAGCGGCCGTTGACCACTTTCTCCGCCGTGCCGGTCTTGCCGCCGACGCGGAAACCCGGAACCCTGGCGCTCTTGCCCGAACCTTTCTCGGCATTGAGCGCATAGAGATAGCGCATCGATTCCACTGTTTTTTCGCTGACCACTTTCTTGGCCACCGCCATTGCCTGTTCCACGGTACGCGGCAGGAAGGTCGGCTCGATCAGATAACCGCCATTCATCAGCGCGGCGCAGCCCACCGCCGTCTGCAGCGGCGTCGTCGACACGCCATGGCCGAAGGCGATGGTGATCGAATTGACCTGCTTCCAGACCTTGGGCTCGGTCGGCCGCGCCACTTCCGGCAATTCCGTCTGCATTTTTTCGAGCACGCCCAGCCGATGCAGGAATTCGCGATGTCCTTCGATGCCGACAGCCTCGGCCTCCCTGGCCGAACCGATGTTGGACGAATAGATGAACACTTCCGGCACCGACAGAACACGGCCCTTGGCGTGGAAGTCGTGGATGGTCTGACGGCCGATCCGGATGGGGCGCGACGCGTCGAAGCGGCTTTCCAGCGTCACCTTGCCGGAATCGAGCGCCATCGCGGTGGTGAAGCTCTTGAAGGTCGAGCCCATCTCGTAGAGGCCGGCCGACATGCGGTTCAGCCGGTCCTTCTCCTGGGCGTTGTAGGGATTGTTGGGGTCGAAATCCGGCACCGACGCCATGGCCAGCACCTCGCCGGTCTTGACATTGAGCACGACCGCGCCGGCCGCGATCGCATGGAACCGCTCCATGCCGGTCGCAACCTCGTCGCGGACGATGTGCTGGACGCGCAGATCGATTGACAGCTTCACCGGCTTCAGGTCCCTGGCCACCGCCAGCCCCGACGCCTGCAGATCGGTAAGGCCCTGGTCGTCGATGTACTTCTCCATGCCGGAGATGCCCTGATTGTCGATATTGGTGAGCCCGACAATGTAGGAGGACGTCTCGCCGCTCGGATAGAAGCGCCGCTTTTCGGTGCGGAAGCCGAGACCCGGAATGCCGAGCGCCATGATGTCGGCCTGCTGCTTCGGCGTCAGCTGCCGCTGCAGCCAGACGAAGCCGGCGCCGCTCTTCAGCTTGTGATAGGTCTGCTCGTAATCGATCTCGGGAAGCACGGTCGACAGCTTCTCGATCGCCTCGTCGGCGTCGACGATGCGGCGCGGCTCGGCGAACAGCGACGCCGTCTTGATGTCGGTCGCCAGCACCTCGCCGTTGCGGTCGACGATGTCCGGCCGCGAGGCCGTGACGCGGCTTTGCGGACCGCCCGACATATCCGGATTTTGCAGGCCGAGATAGACGAGCCGGCCGGCAATCGTCGAATAGATGGTGAAGAACACCGCCATTGTCATGACGATGCGGGTCTTGGCCTTGCCGCCGGTCGCCTTGCGGGCGGCATCGACGACGATCGAACCGTCCTCGGCCACCTTCTTTCGACGCTTGAGCAGGTCACCGATCCTTGGAAGCCTGCTGATCATTGCACGGTGCTCCCGGTGACCACCGGATCCTTGCCGGCCGGGGGCGCTTTGCCGGAATTGTCGGCCATGCCGCCAAGCCGCTGCGACGACAGGTCCTCGATGTTGACAGGTTTCATGGGTACGTCGTCGAGACCGCCGATCTGCCGGGCGTTGAGCGGCTCGAGCCCGAGCTGAGACTTGTAGATTTCGGCAAGCTTCTGCAGCCGTGCCGGTTGGGTGAGCAGGCTCCAGTCGGCTTTCAGAAGATCGATCGTGTCTTCCTCGTAGCGGATCTGCGCCTGCAGCTTCTGCACCGCCGCCAGCTGGTCCTCGGCTTCGCGCTTGGTCTTGTAGGTCAACGCCGCCGCCGAGACCATGACGGCGATCAGGACTATGTCGCTGGTACGAAACACGTGCTTACCTCTCCCCCGGCCGCTCGACGGCGGGAAGCTTTGGAAGGCCGAAAATCGAAAAGTCGCCGGGGCGCGCCGGCACCTCGGTGCGGATTGCCGCGCGCAGCCTGGCCGAACGCGCGCGCGGGTTGGCGG
>NZ_JHQR01000156.1 GCF_014843825.1 Mesorhizobium silamurunense | reverse complement strand
CGGGCAAAGGCCGCCGACACCAGCGCCCCGTCGCCGCGCACCACCATCAAGGGCGCGGCGATGCCGCGCCTGGCGAGAAAGCCTTCGGTCGCTGCCACCAGCCGATCGATCATCGAGATCAGGCGGGCGTTGAGCAGCGTGGTGAGCGCGCGGCGCGGGCCGCCGAGCTTGGCCGACAATTCATGGCTGGCGGTGACCGGCAGGCCGGTCTTTTCGCGGATCAGGTCGCGGGCCGCGAGCTCATGCGCCGGGTTGCGGGTGGCGAAATAGGCGCATACGGCGAAGCCCGACACCGAGGCGCCGAGCTCGGGGAGTGCCGCCTCGAGGCCGGAAAGGTCGAGCTTGGCGGCGTTGCCGTGCACGTCATGGCCGCCGGGGCAGAACACCACCGGATCGGTGCCGAGCGCCGTCTTCAGCCCGTCGCGGGCAAGGTCGGCCTCGGAAAAGCCGATCATGATGAGCGCCACGCGCCCGCCCTGGCCCTCGACCAGTGCGTTGGTGGCAAGGGTGGTGGACATCGAGACAAGCTTGATCGCGGCCGGGTCGGTGCCGGATTTTTCCAGCACCGCGTCGACCGCGCCGGAAATGCCGACGGCGAGATCGTGCCTGGTGGTGAGCGCCTTGGCCTTGGCCAGCACCTTGCCTTTGTTTGGCGTATCGAGGGGGCCGCCCTCCTCCGACCACAGCACGGCATCGGTATAGGTGCCGCCGGTGTCGATGCCGAGGAAAAGAGGGGATGGCTTGGCGGTCATTTTTGAAGGTGGTCCGGGGTCATGGGCTTTGTTGCGAAGCCCTTAGCCGATACGGGCTGGCGGATAAAGGTTGGTGAGATGGGCCAAGGGATGGTGCGGTAGGGTGGGTGGAAGACTTCGGTGAGATGCTGGCGCGACAGCACCCCCCCTCTGTCCTGCCGGACATCTCCCCCGCAAGGGGGGAGATTGGCACCTCAAGCGCCGGCGCTGCCCCTACAACGTTGGCGATTGGCGAAAGCACCGATGACATCTGATCTCCCCCCTTTGCGGGGGAGATGTCCGGCAGGACAGAGGGGGTGTGAAGGAACTCCGCCCCTTGATGGTCACGCCCAGCCGACGCTCTTGAAAAGTTGAGCTACTTCGCCGTGACGGTGCCCTTCATCGAGCTGTGGATCGCACAATGGAACGGGTGCGCGCCGGCGGCCGATATCTTGACCTTAGCGCTTTTGCCCTTGGCGAGTTGGCCGGTGTCGAAGGAGCCGTCGTCAGCCGTGGCGGTGTGCGTCTTGGAATCGGCGTTGGTGAAAGTCACGGTGTCGCCAGCGGAGACACTGATCTTCGCCGGGTGGAATTTCATATCCTTGATCTGGACCGCGTGGTTGGCGGCGTAAGCGGGCACGGCGAAGGCAAGCAGGGCAAGAACGAGCATGGTGCGCATGGTGGATTTTCCTCCTGAACGCAAATCCTCATCCTAGAACTAACGCCGGCGCGCCGCTTGTCACGCCACGAACCCTACCTTTTTGTGCGAATTGTCGCAGAACGGCTTGTTGGCCGAGTGGCCGCAGCGGCAGAGGAAAACCCGCGTCGTGCGGTCGATGGTGTGGCCGGTTCCGGTGACGATCTCGGCATTGCCTTCGAGCCTGAGCGGACCGTTGGTGGTGGGCGTCACGCTGAGCGGGCCGTCCCGCGCCTCCAGCGCCGGCGCTTCCTTCAGCGGCGGCTCGCCGGTGGCGGTGAAGCCGGCCTTGATGTGGCTGTTGTCGCAGAACGGCTTGTTCTGGGACTGGCCGCAGCGGCAGAGCGTGGCGCGATAGAATG
This sequence comes from Mesorhizobium silamurunense, assembly GCF_014843825.1. Taxonomy (GTDB): domain Bacteria; phylum Pseudomonadota; class Alphaproteobacteria; order Rhizobiales; family Rhizobiaceae; genus Mesorhizobium; species Mesorhizobium silamurunense. The sequence goes on along the minus strand of NZ_JHQR01000156.1, from coordinate 8,314 downwards.
TCTCGCCGTTGAGCACGATCTCGGCATGGACCGCCAGCGGGCCGTTTTCGCGCAGGCGCACGGTGTTGACCACCGGCGGCTTCTCCTGCGGCCCGCCATCCTTTCTCGAATAGGTAATAGCGCCCGACGGGCAGTTCTCCGCCAGCGCCACCACCTTCTCGACGCTCGCCGCGTCGGGATGGATCCACTCGCCCGGGGCATTGGGCACGAAGACATGCGGGTTGCCGAGCACGCAATTGCGCGAATGGATGCAGCGCTTGCCGCTGAAGGAAACGTCAATCTTCTCGCCTTCGACCGTGCCTGCCATGGGTGGGGTCTCCTGTTAGGGGTGGAGACGAGGCTAGGGCGAGGGCGGGAAACACGTCAAGCTGGCCGGGCGGAAGGGCGCCAAATCTCCCCCTCGAGGGGGAGATGGCCGCGAAGCGGTCAGTGGGGTCGTCTCACGTAAATCGCCGGCGTCCTTTCTCGGCGCACAGGGGCGTCGGCGCTCGGCGCGCGGCGACCCCCTCTGTCGCCTTCGGCGACATCTCCCCCACAAGGGGGAGATTGGCGCTCATTCCGCCAGATCCACCGTCTCGGTCGAATGCTCCACGCAGATGAAGCAGCAGGTGTCGCAAGCGCGGTCGTTGTCGGGGCCGACGCCGGCGGTGACGGAATCGTCGCCGTTCACCCAGGCGCCCCAGCAGATATGCTCGCCGGGCTCGCAGGAGATCGGCACGGATTTCTTCGCCCCTGGACGGATGAGGAAGACCTTGTCGCCGCCCGGCCAGACCTTGCCGCTGTCGCGGCTGAACAGCTCCACCGCCACGCCGTCGGGCCGCTGGTTGCGGACGAAGACCGACATGTCGGCGGCGAAGGCCGGTGTGGTGAGGAGAAGAAAGGCGAGCGAGAGGCGAATCATGGTGAGGTCCCCCGAGGGCAGTAGAGCATGGGCAGGAGAGCGGCGCGACCTCCCCTTCTCCCCCTGTGGGAGAAGGTGTATCGGCGCGCAGCGCCGAGACGGATGAGGGGTGTTCCAGCTTGGCAAAGACGCCTGAGCGGCCTCACCGCCACGGCTGCAAACTTTGATCGCGCACATAGGCGATGATGGTATCGCAAACCGCGTTCAAGTCCTTCAGAACGTCGTCGTTCCAAAAGCGCAACACACGAAAGCCTCTCGCCTTCAGTTCGGCGTCGCGCTCCTGATCGTGGAGCGAGTCCGCATGCTGGCTGCCATCGACTTCGACGATAAGCCGAGCCTCGACGCAGACGAAATCGGCAATGAATCTGCCTATTGGCGCCTGACGCCGGAACTTGATCTTGTTGGGGCGGCGATCGCGCAATTCTTGCCACAAGCGGCCTTCCGCTTCCGTCGCCTCATGGCGCATGCGGCGAGCGAAATCACGTTTGGTCGGGGCTACGGGCTGGTGCGGCATGGAGCAAAATCGGAGTTCCGTCCAACACCCCTCATCCGTCTCGGCGCTGCGCGCCGATCCACCTTCCCCCACAAGGGGGGAAGGAAGAATCAGCGCCTCACCACCACATGCGGGGCGAATTCCTTCACCGCATCCACCATCTCCTCCCCGCGCACGTCGAGCGAGGAGATCTCCATGTGCACGGTGGTCTTGCCGAAGGGCATCAGGCCGAAGGCATTGGCGGCCGCATATTTGATTGCGTCGGGCGGCTCCTCGGTGAGCTCGAAATTGAGCATCGCCGCGCCCTTGCCGCCGGACGCGAGCCACACGCTCCTCACCTTGCTCCACGGCACCAGCACGTCGCCGGCGCGGCGATCGCGGAAGCCGTTTTTGTCCAGCACGACCTTGACCGACGTGTCGAAGGCGCCGCGCGCGATGAAGAAGCCGAGCCCGAGGCAAGCGGCTGAAAGCAGCGCGATCCACAGCACATGCCCGCCATCGGTGCCCGAGGCCACGCCCTGCAGCGCACCGAAGCCAAAAATGCCGCCGATCAGGAACGGCCCGAAGGCAGGAAAAATCTTGCCGGTGGGGCTGTTGCGGATTTCGAGCGGCGCGGCCATGTCCGCACGCTCAGCGCTCGGATTTCAGCAGCGTCCAGATCCAGCCGATGAAGGTGAGGACCAGGAACGGATAGCCGGCGGCGGGCAGCGGCGCGGAGGTGGGCAGCAGCGGCGCGCCCCAGAGGATCATCATCGCCGAGACGACGAAGAGCAGGGCGGCAACGAAAGCGGTGAGCCGCATCCAGAGCGCGAAGGTGCTTTGGGCGCTGACCATGACCAGCCCCGCGGCCCAGAGCGCAATGCCGCCGGCGTAGGATGGCACGCTGGCCCGCAGCCCCGCCGCATTGCCGGCCAGAAGCAGGCTCTCGCCGGCAAGGAAAGTCAGGAACCCGGCCGCGACGAGGTCATTGCCGAGCCGCTGATATTTCATCACGAGCAGCGCCGCGGCGACGACGACGCCCACGCCGTCGATGGTCCACAGCGTCTCGCGCAGCGCATCGCTCGCAACGAAAGTGCCCGCCATGCCAAACGCGCCGCCGATGGCGAGGCCGATCGCGGCGACGGTGTCCGAAGTGGAGCGCATGTGACATCTCCCCAAAGCCGAGGGAGAGGATAGCGCAACGCTAGACGTTCTCAAAGACTGGTCGAGGCGTCGCGGGCCTAGAATCGGTCCGTTCGACACTAGCGGATGAGGAAGCCGATGACCGGTACATTTCCAAGGACGCTTGTCTACTTGACTCTTCAGTAGATGATTACATTCTGGAATGAATGCACTTTATTTAAATCGACGATTCGACTGACCGCCCAGCGAATGTATTTTCTGCGTTGGCAATCCCGCATCGCCAATGGAATACGGCGTTCGAGTACATCAAGAAGTGGCGTATACATCTGAGAGATGTGCACGGCATCCCGCTTGGATTTGAAATCCATTCGACAGCATTTTTGTCTGGTAGAGGAAGCGATGGGGCGCTTGCGCACCTGAGCAGACACACTCGCGCACAGATCTTTCATAAGCATTTCGAGGTGGTCGAATTCATGCATCGATGGGGTGTGCGGGTCTTTAATGTCTGTAATAATGACGACGATCAATACCGGGCATTCGAGCGCCTGTTGAACCGCATTAACCGAACGATGGTAGCCTGGGATTCCTTCGCACATCTGATCTGCGATGAAGGGAAGGAGCGGCAATACATCGCCATGGTCAGGCGTATGCGCGTCCACAACCCATACCAAGTAATCAGGGCGGCTGGCCTGATGGTGGTGTGACTAAGAACATCCCGATAGAACGGATAATAGAAGACCCACAGTTTAAAAGCTCGCAGAAGAGCTACTTTATCCAGGTCGCAGACATTCTGGCGTTCGGCCTTCTGCGGCGTGAATTGCCAACCCCAAAAGCACGGCAGCGCAGAATTCACAAGTCTTTTGAAAAACTGGATGTGACTCTTACCAGAGAGTGCAACAGACAGGATCCGCTCGGGATCATAAGATAGCGAAGGGCGGCGCCGATCTCTCGGCACCGCCCTTAAGCAAGACTTACCCCGGCTTCTACCACCGGCTCAGTCGAGCTCATATAAAATAGGTCTTTATTCTAAAAAAGTCAACATGTTCAATGTTTTATCTGATTCTTTTATGATAAGTCATTGAAAATGAGTCGCTTTTCCTAGTGGCAAATCCATTGCCCAAGTGCCTCGCCAAAGTCCTGCGGCCAGCTCCTGGCTTACTTTTTGAATTTTCGGCGTGGCGGACGATCCGATCTTGCGGCCTCGAGACAATCTCCAATGCGGAGCTTCAGCCCCGCGCTGGTGGGGGCCCACTGCCTGCCAGCAGTCCCCAGCTTTCGAAGCCTACCACCGATTCACTAGATCAATGGTTTGGCGCTCCGCGCGCCAACCGGGTCACCGCACTGCCGCAACCCCCGGGGTGGGACCCGCTGCCTGCGGCAGCTCCCACCCGGACTTGCGCTCGCATCGACCCACCGGGTCGATGCGTCCGGCCGAAGGCCGGACCGCTTAGTCCCCCATCTTCAGCGCCTGGATAAACGCCTCCTGCGGGATATCCACCTTGCCGAACTGCCTCATCCGCTTCTTGCCCTCTTTCTGCTTGTCGAGCAGCTTGCGCTTGCGGGTCACGTCGCCGCCGTAGCATTTGGCGGTGACGTCCTTGCGCAGCGCCGAGACGGTCTCGCGGGCGATGATGCGGCCGCCGATGGCGGCCTGGATCGGGATCTTGAACAAATGCTGCGGGATCAGCTCCTTTAGCTTCTCGCACATGGCGCGGCCGCGCTTTTCGGCGGCCGAGCGGTGCACCAGCATGGATAAAGCGTCGACCGGCTCGTCGTTGACCAGGATCGACATCTTCACCAGGTCGCCCTCGCGATAGTTGGTCAGGTGATAGTCGAAGGAGGCGTAACCCTTGGAGATCGACTTCAGGCGATCATAGAAATCGAAGACGACCTCGTTGAGCGGCAGGTCGTAGGTGAGCATGGCGCGCTTGCCGACATAGGAGAGGTCAGCCTGGATGCCGCGCCTGTCCTGGCAGAGTTTCAGGATGCCGCCGAGATAGTCGTCGGGGGTCAGGATGGTGGCGCGGATCCACGGCTCCTCGATCGAGGCGATCTTGACCACGTCGGGCATGTCGGCCGGGTTGTGCAGCTCCTTCACCGTGCCGTCGATGAGGTTCATGCGGTAGACGACGCTGGGCGCGGTGGCGATGAGGTCGAGGTTGAACTCACGCTCCAGCCGCTCCTGGATGATCTCCAGGTGCAGGAGACCGAGGAAGCCGCAGCGGAAGCCGAAACCGAGCGCGGCGGACGTCTCCATTTCGTATGAGAAGCTGGCGTCGTTGAGGCGCAGCTTGCCGACGGCGGCGCGCAGGTCCTCGAAATCGGCGGCGTCGACCGGGAACAGGCCGCAGAACACCACCGGCTGCGCCGGCTTGAAGCCGGGCAGCGCCTTGGCCGTCTGGCGGCGGTCCTCAGTGATGGTGTCGCCGACGCGGGTGTCGGCCACTTCCTTGATCGAGCCGGTGAAGAAGCCGAACTCGCCGGGGCCGAGCTCGTCGACATTGACGCGGGCCGGCGTGAACACGCCGGTGCGCTCGACGAGGTATTTCGCGCCGGTGCCCATCATGCGGATGGTCTGGCCCTTCTTCAGCACGCCGTCGATGATGCGCACCAGCACGATGACGCCGAGATAGGCGTCGTACCAGCTGTCGACCAGCATGGCCTTCAGCGGGGCGGTGACGTCGCCCTCGCGCGGCGGCGGCAGCTGGTGGACGATCGCCTCCAGCACGTCCGGCACGCCGAGCCCCGTCTTGGCCGAGATCAGCACGGCGTTGGAGGCGTCGATGCCGATCACCTCCTCGACCTGCTCGCGGATGCGCTCGGGCTCGGCCGCCGGCAGGTCGACCTTGTTCAGTACCACGACGATCTCATGGTTGTTGTCGATGGCCTGGTAGACATTGGCGAGCGTCTGCGCCTCGACGCCCTGAGAAGCGTCCACCACCAGCAGCGAGCCCTCGCAGGCGGCCAGCGAACGCGACACCTCGTAGGCGAAGTCGACATGGCCGGGCGTGTCGATCAGGTTGAGGATATAGTCCTCGCCGTTGTTGGCGCGGTATTTCAGCCGCACCGTCTGCGCCTTGATGGTGATGCCGCGCTCGCGCTCGATGTCCATCGAGTCCAGCACCTGCTCCTTCATGTCGCGCGCCTCCAACCCGCCGGTGAGCTGGATCAGCCGGTCGGCAAGCGTGGATTTGCCATGGTCGATATGGGCGACGATGGAGAAATTGCGGATGTGGTCGAGCGGGGTCGTCATGCGGCGCGCTTTAGCAGGGGCGGGGGTGGGGGGCAAGCGGTGGGGCTTTTCCTTCTCCCCTTGCGCCCTTGCGGGAGAAGGTGTCGCCGAAGGCGACGGATGAGGGGTGCTGGAAGGAATGAGACGTTGGCGATCCTTCCAACACCCCTCATCCGTCTCGGCGCTGCGCGCCGATCCACAATCTCCCGCAAGGGGAGAAGGGGAAAACATTCAAATTCGCTTAAACTTTCATGCACCCCTTTAGGGCATAATTCTACCCTCGGGTGTAGGCGGCTGTGCTGCCGGCGGTGTTTGGGGTCAAGGAATGTTTTCGTCCGCAAGAGATTTCGTCCGCTCTGAAAGCGGCTCGATGATGCCGATCATGGTCATGTTAACGATCCCGCTGCTGATCGCGGTCGGCTTTTCCGTCGACTACACCTCGGCGGTGACCACCAGGAGCAACATGCGGAACGCGCTGGACGCCGCGATCCTGTCGATCACCACGATGGAGACCACGACCTCGAAGGCCGACCGCCAGACGGCGATGCAGCAGGCCTATGCGGCCAATAGCGGGCAGGGCACCGCAACGCTCACTGCCGTCGACGTCGCCGCCGACGGAACGGCGACGTTCAGCGCCACGGCAAGCTACCCGATGCCGACCAATTTCATGGCGATCGCCAGAATCAATTCGGTGCAGATCGGCGTCGGCTCCTCGGTGCGCAAGACGCCGGCGCTGACGCAGGCCGATTTCAAGGTGACGAAAGTGTCGGGCTACTGGAACAAGACCATGTATCTCTATGGCACCAAGTTCGCACAGACGAACGCGCAGAGCCTGATGAAGATCGACTACAGATACGTCCCCTATAAATACACCTATCAAGTGGGCAACAAGAGCTACACCGTGAGCGAGCCGAAGGGCTACGGAACCACCGCTGTCTACACGGTGAATGGAACCACGCAGACGCAGGTCCAGCAGCAGGTCTGCTCCACGACCGGCTCGACCACCGCCTTCAGCAATCCGCCGGCGGGATCGATCCCCGGCAGCACCAAGGACAGCAGAACCGGCAAGACGATCTACTTCAATACCACCTGCACGACCACCACCTACCCGGCCAACGGCGCCGGTGCGGCGATCGACGTCAGCCAGATGGATACGCTCTATCTGCAGATGGACGTTCCCTCGGGCAATCCGCAAACGTTGAAGTCGGACGATGCCACCACCTCGAACCGGCTCTACATCGGCAGCAGCGAGACCGATATGCCCGAGGTCGCGACCGGGGAGAAGGTCGACATCTTCAGCGCCGTACCCTGCAACCAGACCAGCTACCAGGCCTGGGAAGACGGCGGCAACCCGGTGCCGGCCGATGTCAGCAACGCCGACTTCTTCTACACCGTGACCGGCAAGTGCGCCTTCAACAAGCGGCAATCCGAGACTGTGATGACGCAGTGAGGCTTCCCCTTCTCCCCTTATGGGAGAAGGTGGATCGGCGCGAAGCGCCGAGACGGATGAGGGGGGCTGGACGGAGTGCGGCAGTTCGCTAATCTCACGTCATGCCGCATCAACCTGTCACACAAACCAAGCGAACCTTCGCACGCATGCTTCGGCGTCAAATGACAGAGGCGGAGAACAAGCTTTGGTATGAACTGCGCGATCGCAGGCTCGATCGGATAAAGTTTCGACGCCAGGTTCCCATTGGAAACTACGTCGCCGATTTTGTCTGCCTCGAAGCACGCCTCATCGTCGAGGTCGATGGTAGCCAGCATGCTGATTCGGATTCCGACGGGATCCGCAGCGCGGAGCTGAAGGCAATCGGCTTTCGCGTGCTGCGGTTTTGGAACGATGATGTCCTGAAGGATCTGGACAGCGTCTGCGACACGATCATCGCCTATGTAAGGGATACCGACTTGCTACCCTGGCGGTGACCTGGGTCAACCTCGGCATCAAGCTGGAACCCCCCTCATCCGTCTCGGCGCTGCGCGCAGAGCCACCTTCTCCCCCAAGGGGAGAAGGAAAGGAGAGCTCAATCACAAACCGGTGAAGCTGTAACGAAGCCTTCCGCGGCGGCGAAATGGGGGTATCGCCGCAACGGAGACCGCTTCTCATGACCGGACCAAAGACAACGCTCGGCAGGCTCGCCGGCGCCGCGCTGATTGCGCTTGCCGCCACCGCCGGCGCTGCTTCCGCGCAGCCGCTCACCGTGGTCGAGCTGTTCACCAGCCAGGGCTGCTCGTCCTGCCCGCCGGCCAATGCCAATCTGATCAAGGTCAAGGACCAACCGGGCGTGCTGGCGCTGTCCTTCAACGTCACCTACTGGGACTATCTCGGCTGGAAGGACACTTTCGGCCGGCAGGAATTCACGCAACGCCAGGTCAATTACGAGCCGTCGCTCGGCCATGACGGGCCGTTCACGCCCCAGGTGGTGGTGAACGGCAGCGCCGACGCGGTTGGTGCCAAGCCCGGCGAGATCCAGAGCCTCATTGCCAAGGCCGGCCGCGCCGAGGGTCCGGACGTGTCGCTTACCGGCGGCAAGGTGAGCATCGGCGCCGGCACGGCGCCCGGCGGCGC